>JAAFIL010000019.1 GCA_013297775.1 Bacteroidota bacterium | reverse complement strand
GGATGTCCACCAAGTGGACTCACCAATTTGTTCTTCAAAGGCCCTGCGTAAACAGGGCTTTTACATTTCAACCAAAATTTGGTAAGGGATATAATCACCATTAGAAAAATAGGTCTTGCTTACTGCACAGGAAAGTTAGATGTTTTTTCTAAAGTAGCACTGTCTTGAAATTTGGTATAACCGTATATCACATTCAACCTTTCAGTTTAGGGTTAAATGAAAAAGAGGTTGCCATTACAGCAACCTCTTTTTACGGGGGATGATAGAATAAGATTACTCAATAATAATTTTACGTGATGATTTTTCACCGTTTGCAGAAACACTTAGTAAATAAATACCTTTTGCTTCGTTTTGAAGATTGATGCTTAATACTTCTCCAGCATCAACTGTTATTTTACTTTGATTGTAGATAACACGACCCATTACATCGGTTACAGTAACATCAACGCCTTTTTTAGCAGCAGGCAATGTTAAATTAACCAAACCTTTAGAAGGGTTAGGATACATATTCATTGCTAAAGGTGCAAAGTTAGAAGCGGTAACACCTAAAAGTGGACCTGAATACTTCCAACCGCCGCCTATAGCAGGATTAACTTGGCTGCTGAAGCTACCTGCGTAGCCTACGCTATTACTCACAAAATCAACAGTAATGTATTGAATGTTTGAACCACCCCAGCTGTTCCAAGTAATACCACCATCGGTAGAGTAGGAAATGATATTATTTAATTGTGCAGAACCCGAAGAGGCAAACCAACCCGAACCAGGTATTCCACAAATATCGCTACGGCCAAAGCTCGGATCAATAGTAGGAATATTAGTCCATGTTACACCGCCATCTGTTGTTCTCCATAACGTCATAGTTGCTGAACCAGAAGGACCGAAAAATACCGTACAAATACCGTTAAGTGCATCTGTAAAAGCAATATCTTGAACGCCAGTAGCTGCGCCAATGGTTGAGGTAAATGCCGCACTTACACTCCAAGTTAGTCCAGCATCAGTCGAACGGTAAATGCGGTTTCTGTTTGTTCCGAACCAGTAATTAGAAGTTCCGTTTTTTTCATAAACATTTACTAAACCAAACTCTCCAGCCAGTGGATTAGGAATGTTAGCCCCAGGAACTTGTGTCCAGTTGGTACCACCATTGCTTGTCAACCAAATTTCAAATTCTCCAGCTACAGGATCTCCCATGGTCATCCCTACAGATGGCGTTAAAAACGAAACGATGTTACAAAATGAAGCACTCGTGTTAGTGTACATATTTGCAGCAGTCATGTTAGTCCAAGTAACACCACCGTTTGTCGTTTGATGAATAGCCCCTTGCGTTTGCGGACCTTTTAAGTAAGAACTTACCCAAGCCGTTGTACCGTTAATGCCTTCCATGTTCGCAACAACATAAGTGTTGGTATCGGCATAAATAGTTCCTGATGTAAATGACGTTCCACCGTTGGTTGTTCTCGAAAATTGATTGATGAACTTCCCCGGTGCTAAACCATCGTTACCTATCATCCACACATTACTCGCATCAACAGCATCGAGGTAAACTACACCTGCGGCCAAATTGCTAAAATTAGTGTTTAAGGTGGTGGTCCAAAACGGACTGGGGGTTTGTTGCGCAACGGCTCCAACTGTAAGAGCCACGCCTAAAATGCTTAGTAAATTTTTTTTCATGATATGATTTTAATGTATAGTGATGCTAAGTTATAAAATTAATCTAATAAATCCTAAGTTTTCCGATGCGATAGACCCAAATAAACGATTACTTTTGAAGGCTAATTGTTAAACAAAAAAGTACATTTTTGGTTATTTAGACAATTTACCTTTAACATTTTATTTAATTTTGCGAAAATTTTTATAATGATTTCTACAGACTTAGCAATTATAGGAGCTGGCCCCGTTGGCCTTTTTGCCATATTTGAAGCAGGACTTCTCAAAATGCGTTGCCATTTAATTGATTATTTACCCCAGCCAGGTGGGCAACTTTCTGAAATATATCCCAAAAAGCCTATTTACGATATTCCCGGCTTCCCAACTATTTTAGCACAAGAGTTAGTAGATAATTTAATGAAACAAGCCGAACCTTTTAAACCTGGATTTACCTTGGGCGAACGCATTGAAGAACTCGAAAAACGTGGCGACCGTGATTTTATATTAACCACTAATTTAGGAACACAAATTGAAGCAAAAGTTGTGGTTATTGCAGGTGGATTGGGTTGCTTCGAGCCTCGTAAACCCGAAGTAAGTGGCTTAGATAAATTCGAAAACGGGAAAGGAATTAATTACATGATTTTAGATCCTGAAAAATACCGCAACCAACGCATGGTTATTGCGGGCGGCGGCGATAGTGCATTAGATTGGGCTATTTTTTTAAGCGAAGTGTGTAGCGAGTTAACTCTGGTTCACCGCAGCGAATCGTTCCGCGGGGCACCCGATAGCGTTAACAAAGTAATGAAGTTAGCCGAAGACGGAAAAATAAAACTATTACTCAACACCAATATAACAAGTGTAAATGGAAACGAGCAATTAGAATCTGTTGCATTTGTGAATACCAAAACAAACGAAAGCATTACTATCGAAACCGATCATTTAATACCACTTTTCGGGCTCAGCCCCAAACTCGGCCCTATCGAAAAATTTGGATTGAACCTCGATAAAAATGCAATTATCGTTAACACCGACGATTACTCTACTAACATCGAAGGCATTTATGCTATTGGGGATATTAACACTTATACCAATAAATTAAAACTCATTTTATGTGGGTTTCACGAGGCGGCTCTGATGACACACAGTGCCTACAAATACATAAACCCTGGCGTAAAATACACCATGAAATACACTACTGTAAACGGAGTCAACGCATTTTAATTTTTAGGAATGGAAAATACAATACTTATTAATGTTCAAAACGCCGATGGTAGTTTGCAGGTATTAGAAGCACCTACCGACATGAGTTTAAGCTTAATGGAATTTTTAAAAGGAAACGATTACGACATACTTGCAACCTGCGGCGGCATGGCACTTTGCGCTACTTGCCACGTCGAAGTTTTAAATGGCTTTGAGCAACTCAGCGAAATAAGCGACGATGAATACGCCATGCTCGATAATCTCCAAAATATTACCGAACGTTCGCGGCTATCGTGTCAATTAAAATTAAACCAACAAATGAATAACATCACCGTTAAAGTGTTGGGCGATGGTGTTGTTTAGTTCTTAACCTGTTTTAGTAAATAATCTAACTTATCCGTTTGAATGCTGTCTGGATTTTTTTCCATTGCTTCCCGATTCTCTTTTCGCGATTGAACATTCCATATCGCTACAAAAAAGCCATGTTGATGCGCTTCTTGTATTTGCGCCTTACTAATCAAATCGCTCGACATCGTAATGCCAAACAACTGGAGGCGTTTAGCCACTTCTAAACTTTCAGCAAAAACCGAACGGTATATACACAATTTAGCTTCGGGCAACTTTGCTTTAATCAGCATTAAAAACGTTTCATTTTGCGATTCAATGTAGCACCTATTTTGTAGGCCAAACTTTTGAATCAATTTTACTAAAGTATTAGAATAAATGGTTAAATAGGATTCTAAGTTATGCTGCGTATAAAGTTTACAATCAAACGTAATGTATTTCCCCGAAGCGTTTATACTCGCCATAAAAGGTTCTAAAGCCGTTAGTTGATACTCAAGGTAGGGCGTTGTTTTATAACGAATGTGGCTTAACTCTTCCCAACTTAAATCATTAACCCTGCCCGAACCCGTTGTGTTTTCTGATAAATCTTCATTATGATAGGCTATAAGCACACTATCTTTACTAAGTTGTACATCTAACTCTGTTCCAGTAGCATCGGTTTGTAGGCATTTTTGCAGCGACTCGGTACTATTTAAAGGATAGGTACTTTGAATGCCCATGCCACCATGCCCAAATACTTCAAAACGTCCGTTCAAGTTTTCGATGGTTCGATTTTTTCGACACGATGCACTACTAATAAAAAGCAATGCACTCACAAAATAAGTTATGAACCTAAAACGCATAGCCCAACGAAAGCCCTCCCCAGTGCCTTAAGTCCGTTTTAAAATCAAACAACGGTTGATAAGTAACTCTTAACAAAAAACCTTTAGGATGCGGCTGATAGCGATAACCTACACTCGCTGTGCTCACCAAATCCCAATTTCGCTGTGGGCGATACGTTTCGCGGTTGTTCTGAACAATCGAAGTTACAACCTGTCCCAAGCCCAATTCTAAATAATGGCGTTTACCAATGTAGTAGTGTACTAAAAGAGGAATTATCACATCTGGATTGAAGGCCCCCAAATAATCTTTTAAATAGTAAAACCCAAAACCTGCACGCCATGAAAGCGAATGTGGTTTGTGCCGAAAAATAACTTGCTCAAAGTTAAGTGAACCATAGCCCCCTGCACCACCAATTTCTAAATATACGGCGTGTTGTCGCGGCTTTAAGGAATCAGAATGTAACTGTGCGTTGGCACACGTAAACATAAGTAAGAAAAAACAAGCTACATATAAGCTAGAAATCAAGCGCATTTTGGAGGGTTAACGTATCACTAAAATATGACCCGTTTTAACAATGGTTTTGCCGCCTGGTACTTGGTATTCGAGTTGATAGGCATAAGTACCTTGCTCAATATCTTTACCTTTAAAACGACCATCCCATTTGCTACTAATATCGCTCCAAGTAAATAACACTTCGCCCCAGCGGTCAAAAATACGTCCCGAAAAATTAGAGATACAAACCGCAGGGCCAACAATTGCAAACTCATCGTTAATCTTATCATTATTTGGTGTAAAGCTATTAGGAATATAAATATCGCCGCTTCCGCACCCTGCTTCAATTAATTTCATCAAGGTATCTTTACATCCAAACGCATCAATGGCCACTAACGACACCAAATATTTTCGAGGATCTTCAAACAAAACTCTAGGTTGCTGAACAGCTCCCATACTAACGCCATTACCAAAATCCCAACTAATGGTACTCAACGGTGTTGAAGTATTCGTAAAATTAATATACGCTGGATAATTGACGTAATTGGTTTCTTCTGTAAACGAAGCATTTACCACATGCACAGTAATAAACGCAGTAGTGGTGCTTGTGCAATTTCCATTAGCACCTGTTAGGGTTAAGGTGGTGTTTGCATTTGGCCTAAAACGAAATGGCGGGAAACTAGTATTAAATTGAGGGGTTGACAAGGTATAAGTTGCCGCACCACTTACCAATACTTCTATCTCTTCTCCTTTACAAATTTCAAAACTATTTATGTTTACCGATAAAGTTGGAATAGTATTTACAAAAACCGCTAACGTGCGAGAACTAACGCAATTATTGGCCGATGAACTAACCGTATAAATAGTGCTTACACTTGGGGTTACAGTAATAAGTGATGTATTTTGATTACCTGGTAACCACGTATAAGTTAAGGCGCCGCTGGCGTTAAGCGTGGTGTTCTCGCCTCGGCAAAGTACCATTGCCGCTTGGTTAACCGAAAGTGATGGTGCCGAAAATACATAAACTGTTGCAAAGGTAGAATTGATACAACTGCCAAGTGCAGCCGTTACCGAATAGTTAGTACTAATAGTAGGGCTAACAGCAATACTAGAGGTGTTTGCCCCTGTTGACCAAGTAAACGTATTACCCGCCGAGGCATTAAGCGTTGCCGATTGACCACTACAAATGTTGACATCGCCAATGTTTAAATTAAACCCACTAACCAATGTTACACTAGCGGTTGCTTGCGTGGTGCAGTTTCCAACAGAACCAATAACGGTGTAAACGGTGTTAGCCACAGGGCTAACGGTTAGCGTGTTGCTATTAATATTAGAAGGTATCCAGTTATAAGTAGTAGCACCATTAGCGGTTAACGTTGCTGTTCCGCCATTGCAAACGCTTTGAGAGGCAACCGTTACAACAGGATTAGGCGTAACCGATAAGGTGTAAACCGAAAAGCCATCGCAACTTCCTGCATTTCCTATAACAGTATAAACCACATTAGCCACAGGGGTAGCGGTAATACTTGGGGTTAGAAAACCATTCGGTAGCCAAGTATAAGTATTAGCTCCACTAGCGGTGAGGGTACTGGTTTGCCCAGCGCAAATGGCAGTAGCAGTTATACTCAATGTTGGCGTTGAACCTATTGCTACTTGCACCGTTGTTGAGCCCGAGCACACACCATCTGATCCGCTTACAGTATAAGTACTGTTAACACTTGGCGAAACACTAATCGAGTTGGTGTTTGCTCCTGTACTCCATGTATAACTGCTGGCCGTGCTGGTAGCGGTTAACACAACTGCATTCCCACTACAAACAGTAGCGTTAGCTACTGCAATGGATAAATTAGCACCAATGGTTATGCTGATTGAACCAGTACCAGTACAGGTGTTACTACTCCCAACAACTGCATAAGTACTCGTAACTGCGGGACTGATAGTAAACGATGAGCCAACTGAATTTATTCCACCTGGATCAAACGTATATTGCGTGGCCCCCGCAGGAGTAATGGTTGCGGTTTGCCCGGCACAAATGGTAACATTGGTAATGGCAATGGTTGGAACAGCATTAACTAAAACAAAAGCTGTTGCCGAAGCGGTACACGAACCAATGCTTCCAGTAACGGTATAAATGGTACTGCTGGCAGGTGTAACCACATTACTTGCAGTAGGTGTACCGTCGTTCCATAAATAAGTGGTGGCTCCAACGGCACTGAGCGTAACCGATTGCCCAGCACAAATAGAAGCATTGCCACTTGCTACTGTCGGAGTAGGGTTCACAATAACTGTGGCAACAGTAATAGTAGCGCAACTTCCAGGGTTTCCTGTAACTGTATAAATGGTGGTAGCTGCGGGCGATACCACAATGGAATTGCTTATCGCTCCTGTTGACCAAGAGTAAGTAGTTGCCCCTGCGGCTATAAGCGTGGTGCTTTGTCCGGCACAAATAACAGGTTGGTTAACAACCACGGTGGCCGGATTTGTTACGGAAACCGTTGCATTGCCAGTAAATAAGCAACCGCCAACATTTGCCGCTAAACTATACGAAGTAGTAACAAGGGGGCTAACCACAATGCTATTGGTAGTAGGTCCCGTTGACCAACTGTAAGAAGTAGCAGGGCCAGCCGTTAATGTGGCATTTTGTCCGGCACAAATTGTTGCCGAATTAACAGGCAAAGTACCAATCGTTGAAATAACTACTGAAACCACAGTTGAAGTGCTGCATCCATTTTGAAAACCTGTTACGGTATAATTAGTTGTAATAGCTGGGCTTACTACGATAGAATTGCTAAGCGCAGTTGTTGACCAAGAATAAGTAGTGGCACCGCTTGCCGTAAGTGTGGCACTGTTTCCCGCGCATATAGTAGCCGAGTTGGCACTTGTAATAGGCAGCGGATTAACCGTTACAGTTCCTGTATTCACCACATTGCAACCGCCTATGTTGGCCGTTAGTGTATAAACGGTTGTTAATGCCGGTGCAACTGCATTTGTAGAAATGTTTCCGCCATTAGACCAAGTGTAAGAAGTTGCAGGGCCCGCTGTTAAAGTAGCGTTTTGCCCAGCACAAATAGTAGCCGAACTAACGGCAATGGTAGAAGCGGTATTGACTGTAACCGTAGCGGTTGTAAACGATGAGCAACCGTTTAAAGAGCCAGTAACCGTATAAACACTGGTAATGGCTGGGTTAACACTAATTGTAGAAGTATTAGGACCAGTTGACCACGTATAAGTGCTTGCTCCATTAGCAGTAAGCAAAGCCGATTGTCCAATGCAAATAGAGGCTGAGTTGAGGGTTAGTATGGGACCATTAACCGTTACAATAACTGGTACACGGTAGTTACCTGGACACATCCCTACAAAAAAAGTATAAGTACCTGGTGTAGTAAATACCGAAGTGGTGTAAACCGCACCAGTTGCCAGTTGCGAAGGCCCTGTTAAAGCGTTATACCAAAAATAACTAGCCGTTGCATTATTGGAGTTAGCCGTTAGAGTAGCGGCGTTATTTACACAAACTGTAACTGGATTGGCGGTTAAGGTAAATAATGTTATACTTTGGTTGCTTAAGCCAGGCGCGCCATTGGTAGCACCATTAGGCGGAAATAAAGGCATAGATTGTGTGTTGGTGGTGCCGCTATTTGCACCTAGTACATTTTGTGTTGGAGCTCCTGCCGAGAGAGCAATGTAACCGCCGCCGCCACCACCACCTGGCCCTTCAGCTTCATTAACTATAGGAGGGGCGAAACCACCTTTTACAATAATTTGACTGCCACCTACACCGCCATTGGCAGTTAAAGTAATACCACTTACAGTACCAGTTGTGTTAAAAAAAATAGTGCCACCACCGCCGCCGCCGCCGCCAGAGTCGATGCCAACAAAAGACGAGGAGCCGAAACCAGGAAAAGGTCCCGTCGCACTAATGCCATTACTACCATTTGTAACTACAACACCTGTACCACTAACATTGCCATAAGTAATAAAATAAATTAGTCCACCACCGTTACCTCCAGTGCCTCCCGTTACAGAGCCACCAATATCGTTAACATGACCAGCACCGCCGCCGCCGCCTAAAAAAATACGCCCCGAACTATAATCTAAAGGGCGACCCCCAAAGCCACCGTTGTTTTTACGACCATCTCCGCCCCAAGCACCGAGATTGGGACCATTAGTGGTTGGGTTAAGTCCAGCACTTGAATAAGCATATCCACCTTTTCCACCGCCCGATGAAACAATAGCTGCGCGACCAGCAAATTCTAAGTTATAACTGGCATTGAAAGCTGGGTTAACAATGCCATAGCCTCGCCACGTTGCAGGTATGCCTGCATTGGCACCACCGCCGCCACCCGCATTATGAGAGTTGCCACCTCCGCCTCCATTAGCAGGTGCGCCACGCGAGTGTTTACCGTTATACAAAGCTGCTAAATCGGCTTGAGAACCCGCAATACTTTCACCTTTCTCGCCCCCTTCTGGGTAGCCTACGTTCATATCCACATACCGCTGCCCCCCATAATTATTATCATTAGCTGCTGCGCCACCCTTAAAGCCTAGACCTGTTGCCACCACCGTACCATTAATAACGGTTACTCCGTTTACTTCTGCACTAACAATACCGCCAATAGTGCCATTCCACGCATCGCCTGTAATAGATGCCCCAGCGTTTACAGTAAGTGCCGATAAACGCGGCACACGCACAATTTGTGTTTTTCCTGAAGAGGAGTAATTATTGAGTAAGCCACAATCTAATACAATGCTAGTTGCATTAGGCAAAGCAAATACTTGATGAAACTCGTAGCGCCCGCAGTTGTTATAATTTAAAATTTCGCCATACGTTGAATCTTGTCCCGCTACGGCGTTAAATGTTTTAATAAGCGCGCCTTGCATTTGAATAATCATAACCAAATCGCCCACCTGAAGCGCGGAAGTAAAGCGACCATTAGCATTCAAATTGTTATTGGCAACGGTTATAGTAGAATTGCCCGCAGTAGCATTGGCGGTTAAGCTAGTATATTCGTTGATGCGTGTATTAGCCGCTACAACGGTTAAAGCACCGTGTTTACTCCGCTGTGCAAAAGACGATAGCGGAATGAGTATAAAAATACACGCCTTAAAAAGGAGTTTAAACTTTTTCATAAACTACTCAAATATAATGATTTAGACTTTAGATTTTTAAGAATAGAGCCAATAATGAGTGAAATAGTGCTTAAAATTAGACAAGCACCTTATACAAAAGGCTAAATGAAAAAGAAATAAACAAGATTACTGAATAGTTTTTAGCTTAGAAAGGAGAGGTAACCTAGCTTTATTTAATGATTGAAGAAACGTACCATTAAAATTTAGGGCAACTCACAACAACCCGTTTGTTACGTTTTTTCTTTTTGGCTAATTCATAAACCATCGTAATTTCGTGCGCCCCTTGCGAGTTATTTACACCCAAGCGTGATACCGTTAAATCGTAACTATACCCAATCTTAAAAAACCGATCAGGTATTTCGATTCCTACTAACACACTAATACTCTCGCGGCTACCAAAGCCTGGTTTATAACGTTTGTAAGGTAAGCCCCGGTACCATAAACCAAACTGAATAAAATCTTTAAAATAATAAGCCCCAATGTCTAACTGGTCGTAACGCTGTTGCCGTCTATAATGAATAGAGGCACTCACAAACTCTTCTAACTTGGTTTTACCCGAGCCACGGGCCGTAATAATGTAACGGTAACCACCGTGTAAATTAAAATAAATGGGAAGTGGCTCTACATTTGCAATAAAGCTAGCGTTGGGCTGATTGAGGTGTTTAGCGGCTACTCCTATCCAAAAATTAGTGGTGTTATAAACTGCTCCAGCACCAATATCTAAATAATTCACCCGTTCAATTTGTAAGGCATCTTGCGATACATTGGCACCATTAATAAATTGATCGTTAAAAATAAGTTTGGTATAATCTAAGCGTTTTTGATTCATCGCTACTTGCAAGCCTGCCCGCATTTCTGAGTTTTTATCTACTTTAAAACGATACGAATAACTAAGCCCACCTTGTGTGTGGATCAACCGGGAAGTACCTGCCACATCTTGCATCACAAATCCACCAATACCACTGTTCAAATCGCTTAAATTATAATCGTAACTAAACATGCCTGTTTGATAGGTACGTCTAACGCCAGGCCACTGGTTGCGTAAAGCCACTGCAAAGCGGTGTTCGTAGGTTAACCCTGTAAATGCAGGATTAAGATACATGGTGTTGGCATAAAACTGTGTAAACTGAGGGTCTTGTGCCAAGCCACGAAAGGCAAACAGAATAAGCCAAATAGGAAGTATGTAATTTTTTAATTTCATTGTTTTTTAATCAATTTGAATTCTAAATCTTTATCTGTTTTATCAAAGGCCAAAGGCTCAATCTCTACCACCAAATTTTGATAGCCGTCTTCTTGTACAATAGCTTTGTAACTTTTTAGTGGGTTCATTACTAAAATGAATTTTCCAGTATTGGGATTGGATAAATAAATACCACTTACTTTATTGGTTTCATTATCGAGTAAGGTAATTTTAGCTTTACCCATTTTATCGCCTTTCATTAACCAGCATTGTTTTACTTTTAAATCATTATCGCCAAAACGGGTGTCAATTTCATACACATCGCTTCCACCATAAGTATCTTCTTTTACTGATGAATAAAAGCCTTTTTGACCATCTACATTTAGCACAAAGAAAATATCGTTCCCTACACTATTGATTGGATACCCTAAATTTTCAGCTAACGAAAACTGATTGGTTTCTTCGTTTAACACACTTCTAAATACATCAAATTCGCCCATTGTGGTGTGTCCCTTCGAGCTAAAATAAAGTGTAACCCCATCTGGATGTAAGAAAGGGGCATCATCATCGTAAGGTGTATTAATGGTGTTACCTAAGTTATAAGGTAAAGCCCAACGCCCATTGGGTAATTTTTTAATGCGATAAATATCTTTGCCACCGTAGCCTCCGGGGCGGTTACTGCTAAAATAAATTTCGCTTGTATCGTTGCTAAAACATGCACTCGTTTCTATAAATTGTGAATTTATTTCTTTACCTAGTAATTGAGGTTCGGTCCATTTATTATTTACATCAATATGGGTTATATACAAATCGCCACTGATTTTATCAGCAGCCGTGCGGTAAATAATCATGCGCTGCCCGTCGGGACTAATAGCCACGCACGCATCGTTGTTGGTGGTATTAATTGGTGAACCAATGTTTTGTGCGGGCTTCCAAACTTCGCCATCTTTGTAAGATACATACACGTCTTCTTTATAAATCCCTACTTCATCTTTGGTATTGTTACTACTGCCTGCGCGCCTAGAGGTAAAGTAAAGTGTGCTTTCATCGGGTAAAATAACAGGTACATAATCGGCAGCCTCCGAATTGATGGCTTTACCCATATTTTTTATAACGGAGCGGTGCGGCTTTGCCATTTCTCTCTTGGCCGATTTGCATACACCTAACAAATAATCTACCTCCTCGTCGGTGTGCATACGGTTTTTCTTAGCTTGTAAAATGTAAGTGTTTAAGAGTGCAATGGCCTCATCCGGATTTTTTTGTTTATGTTTTATTTTGGCTAAATAGTAACGCGCGTCGGGCAACATCGAAGTTTGTAAACGCGGCACATTGGTTAAACACGAGTCGGCTGCATACCCCAATCTTACCTTACAAATGGCCGCATATAAATTCGCTTTATCGTTTTTAGCATCAAGGGCTAAAACATTGTTATATTGAAGAAGTCCATTATAATAATCTTCTATCTGAAAATTAGCATCGCCTTCTTTTAAATAGTTTTTTATTTTTTTCTTATCACTTTGTGCAGATACAGATAAACTGAATAAAACGGATAATGCTATAAATAAAGGTTTCTTTAAAAATTTCATACACTTATTTCAATAATAAAACATCGCCCACTTTATTAAATGTTTTTCCATCTAACATAGAAGCGGTAACTTTATAAACGTAAACATCTTGAGTACAAAGTTTGCCTTTGTAATACCCATCCCAGCCAACATTTACGTCTTTTGTATTAAATAACAACTCACCCCAACGCGAATAAATACTCAATTCATATTTAGAAGCCCCTCTTACAACAGGATGAAAAATGTCGTTGCTTTTATCTAAGGGATCAAAAAACCCGCTACCCGATGCGCCGTTTACATTGGGTGTAAATGCATTCGGAATTTGTATATCGCTTTCATTTAAGGCTAATATTCTAGACCCTAAATTGAAGGTATCTTTACAACCTTGCTCACTTGTTGCTATTAAGGTGATTTGGTACTCGCCTGGCGATTGATACGAATAACTTGGATTAACATCGGTTGATGTACCTGTGCCATCTCCAAAGTCCCATTTATATGAAACAGCTCCCGTTGATTTGTTAAACATATTGGTAGGCGTAGTAGGCACAAATACAATTAACGGATCGGCCACAAAAAGAGCAACTGGTTTCGGGAATACTTTAATCAGTTTAGTGGCGGTATCTTTACAACCGTTGTTATCTGTAGCAAATAATTGAACGGTATAGCTTCGCAAACTGGCAGTTGTATTTACAAAGGTGTTATTGGGGTTGCTAGCCGAACTTCCATTCCCGTCGCCAAATACCCATTGATAGGTTTTTACACCAAAAATACTCGGGAAAGTAACGCGTAAAGGCGTACAGCCGCTATCGGGCAACGCCGAAATAAAGAAGTTGGGTTTAGGAAATACAACCAACGACATAAAACTGGTGTCTTGGCAACCGCTTGTATTGGTGGCAATTAAGTTAATCGGCAAAATAATATTACTTGCACTAGGATTGGTAAACAAGCGTTGTGGCGAAGTTAAAGTGGATGTGCCAAAACTGCTAAAGTTCCAAACATAAGTACTCGCTGAAATAGATTGGTTTGTAAACGTTAACAAAGCTGGCGAGCAAGCAGGTGTATCTACTCTAAATTGTGCTTTGGGTCTCGGAAGCATAGTAATCAGTTTCACCAACGAATCTTTACAACCATCGTTATTACCTACAACTAACTTAACACTATAGGTTGTTAAACTACTTGGCCCAGCTGCTGTGTATAAATTACTGGGGTTAGCGGCAATAGACGCTGCCCCGTTATTAAAATCCCAACTTTGATTGGATTGACCAATACTGGTATTGCTAAAACTAACCACAAATGGAGGGCATCCAACGGTGGGCGTAGGCACAAAATTAGGAACTGGTTTGGGGAAGATAGAAACTACGCTATTCACGCTATCTCTGCAACCAAAGCTGTTTGTACCTTTTAAGCTTACTGTATATTGTTGCGTAGCTTGTGTGGTATTACTATAAGTGTAAATTGGATTTTGTTGGTTATCGGGCGGAGACCCATCTCCAAAATTCCACGTAAAGGTGGTAATGGTAGTGCCACCCGTGAAATTAACGGCTAGCGGTGTGCAACCACTGTTGGTTGAAAGTGTGAGATTGGCAATGGCCTCGGGCAATATGGTAACCGTTTTAATGGCAACATCCGAACAGCCACTGTTATTTATAGTGGTTAATTGAACGGTGTAAACATTGGGCAACACCAATAAGCTATTAGTAAACGTATGTACCGGACTGGTAACTGAAACGGTAGGTGTTCCATCTCCAAAATTCCAAATGGAACTGCTGCCATTTTGTGAGGTATTGGTAAAAGTGATGTTAAAAGGCGAACAAACAACATTATTCGACATATTAAATCCAGCCGTTGGTTTCGGAAAAATAACAGGAAAACCAAATGAGGTATCCTTACAACCAAAGCCATTGGCACCAATGAGCGTAACAGTAAACGTTTGGTTTGTAACACCAAAATTAGTAAACGTATGCACAGGATTAGTTGAGTTAGAGATAGGCGAACCGTCGCCAAAATCCCAAGTATAAGACGTTAAACCAAGTACCGACGGAAAATTAATGGTAAGTGGCGAACAACCCGTGCCTGGAAGCATGGTGAACGTTGTAAACGGTTTAGGGTAAACAGTAATCACTTTTGTGGTGGTGTCGGAACAGCCACTACTATTGAGTGCAACCAATTGACAAGTGTAAGTTTGTAAAGATAAAGTAGCGTTGGCGTATAAATGAGATGGGCTAGTGGTAGTAACGGTGGGCGTACCGTCGCCAAAATTCCAAATGTAAGCATTAGCGTTTAAAGAAGTGTTGGTAAACGTTTGCGGAAAAGGCGAACACCCAGGTATTGTATTGGCCGAGTATTGCGCCGTTGGGCGAGGTAACACCTGAACCACACGCCGCATAGTATCGGCGCAGCCTGCACCCGTACCCGAAATTAGTTGAATGGTGTAGTTAACCGCACTAACCCCAGCGTTTGAATAAGTAAACGATGGATTAACAACCGCCGATGTAGCGGTGGGCGTTACACCAAAGTTCCATATATACGAACTGCCATTGGCGGTAGTGTTTGAAAAACTAACTGCAAAAGGAGGACAGCTAACGGTTGGCGTAAAGACAAAGTTAGCCGTTGGTTTAATGTTTACCGTTACGGTTTTTACAATCGAATCTTTGCAATTGGCATTCATAGCTACTAATTGCACACTATAAGTATTTTGAAGGGTATAAATATGAGTGGCATTCGTTACTGTGGAGGTAGGAGAACCATCGCCAAATGTCCAAATATAACCTGTGTTCGGACTGACCGAGAACGAAGTAGAGGTGTTTGAGAATTGAGTTAATGCACCCACACAAGTGGCAACGGGATTAAAATTAGGAATCGGTTTCGGGAAAACCGTTAGCGTGCGAATACTCGAATTACGGCAAGTATTTGTACCCGTAATAGCCAAAGAAACGGTGAACACGCCCGTATTTGTATAGTTTTGAGCTGGCGGCACTTGCAGGTTAGAAGTATTTCCATTTCCAAAGGTCCACGAATAAGTGCTGGCAGCAACCGATGTATTCGTAAAGGTTACATTGTTTAATGTATTACATCCAATAATGGGCGATAGCGTAAAACTAGAAGTGGGCGAGGGTAAAATAGTAATTGGTATTCGGGTGGTATCGCTACAACTATTGGCTGCGCCTGGCACCAAAGCCACCAAGGTTACAGTATAAGTTCCTGGATTGGGATAAGAAAAAGTTACAGGTCCAAAGGGGAAGTTTTGAAATCCGTTTCCTGTGCCAAAGTTCCATCTATAGGTGTAGCCAGTAGAACTGGTGTTCGTAAATGTAAGCGGCACATTTTGACAATTGGGACCAGGAGGGGCAATAAACCCCGATGTAGGCGGCGCCACCACATTCACAACAGTTATAGCTGTATCAATTCCACAAAGGTTGCTATCGCGTAACATAACGGTGTAAGAGCCAATGCCCGGATAAGTAACCACACGCGGGAGTGTAGGCGGCCAAGGTCGCCAGTTAACAATACTATCGTAACCCAAGCCAAAATAATTGCCTAAGTTCCACCACTCTTGCCGTTGAAAGGTATTACCTTGGGGTAAACAATTTCGATTGGTTGTATTTGTAAACGTAAACGTTCGGTCAGGAAAGCATTTGGTTACAGCATCGGGCGTTATAGCTGCATCGTCAATATCAAAAATTTGGATAGGATTAAAATTAGCAATAGTAGGGTTTCCGAAGCTGCAATAATTTTGTGCCCGCAAGGTTACCTGCGTAACACAATTTACCGTGCCTTTGTTGTATTGATGACTGACTATTTGCCCGGCGTTGGTGTAACTAAAATTAGCTAGAGGCGATCCATCTCCAAAGTCCCATTGAAATTTGGTAGTTTTACTTACATCGGTCGAAGAATTACTAAATTGTAAAATAGCTGGTGCACAAGCCTGTGTAACCCCGCCTAAGGGTATTTGAATAGAAGCGTTAACAGGTTTTTCATTAACCACAACACCCGTTCGGGTACAAACACCCGGAATGGTTAACACCACAATATAAGTATCTATCACCGCAGGGTAAGTATGGTTAATAATGTTGTTGGCAACATAAGAGGCTCCTGTTGTATTCGGTGAGCCGTCGCCCCAGTTAATACTGTAGCCGCCCCAACTTTGGTTCGATTGAAAATTAACGGTGTAAACACCCCCCGTACAGTTAATCCAATACGGTCTATTTTGTAAAATACCGTTATAATCAAATATTTGCGGACAGGGTTGCCCAAAACTTTGCAACGCCGCTAAAAATAATATAATCGAGAAGAGTAATTTTTTTATCATACGCTATTTTTTTTAAATACAGGTCGGTAAGCCGGGTTTTGTTTCATTTGTTTTAACAACAAACTTATCTATCATTTATCTAAGCGACCTACCCATTCCAGTTTCTTTTCAGAACAGGACGAGTAGCCCTGATTACTGGAATCTATTTGGTCTTTCAGCACCCGAGGTTTACCCAATGCAAACATTACTGCTTACATTCGTGAGCTCTTACCTCACGTTTTCACTATCACCCATTTGCCGAAACAAAAAGGCTACCTTGTTTTCTGTGGCACTTTCTGTTACCAATTGTTTCCACAATTAATACCCACATTTTCATGCGGCGAGTTACTCTGCGCTGCCCGGACTTTCCTCATCAATTTTTCAATTCATGCGATAGAACAACCTGTGCTTAAAAGTACTAAACTTTTATGGGATGAGCGGTAGAAAATAATCAACAAATGGAAGTCTTAACCCTAAACATTACTTAAAATTAACGAAAATCTATGAAACCTTTAGGCTATTAGTTTCGTTTAAGCCGCCTTTAAAATAAGTTTCAAAACAAGTTAACCTCAGTGGCACCAAAACCATATACCTTATAAGGCCCATCGCGGTATTGAAGCCCTTTAATGGTTTTTAAAATCCCTATAATTTCTTGTTTTAAGCGACCATTTCCAACCCCATGTATAAACGTGATTTTTTTTATACCATTTACAAACGCACTGTCTAATTCTTTTTCAAAGGTTTCTAATTGAATGGATAACTTCTCGTGGCTACTTAAATAGTCTGGGTTTTTCACTAATTCTTCAATGTGCAAATCCACCTCTTTTTCTAAACTTTTTAAATACGCTTTACTCGATTTAGAAACTTTACTTTGCGACTTAAATGCTTTAACCGTTTTTAAACGAATAATGCTGTCGCTGTTAAAGGTGTCTTCAATGGTTTCTATCGTTGCAAAATCTTCTTTTAATAAAAACGCATAAACCGGGTGTTTAAATTCTTGGTGTTCAATTAACTGATCGGGATTAAGACTGCGTGGGTTAATTTGTATGCTTTCGTGAAGCGGTTGTTGCAATTTATAATGCGAATTTTTAAACAATACTCCACTAATTTTATGAGTATTAAACTCTTTAAAAAAGTTAAGTTTCACTTGTTTCAATAACACCTTTTGAAAAGCTCCTGCCTCGCCGTGTTTTAAAGTTTGAAAATACGCTTCGTCTTTAATGGAATAAGTATAAAGTAAATTAAACGACGAGGCATTGAACAGATATAAATTGTAATCGTTAGTTAAAACAGGCAAAGCATGATCGGGTTCTACTACAAAATAGATAGCATCAATGGCTTCAACATCGGGTTCTAGTTCAATATTTTCGGTATCTCTGTTTAAAATTAATTCGGTATGTATAGGCACTAATTGTGTAATTGGATAGGGAATTTCAAACCCGTCGTTCATTTCTACAAAAACGGTGGTTTTATCTTTTAAGCGGGTTACAATCCCTTCGCCTACTTCATTCAAAAATTTTACTTTATCGCCAATTCTAATTTTCATACCTCACCCTTATTATAATTGCTGTTTCCATTGGTAAAAACCACGGGCTTTTAAATCCCAACATTCGATGCCAAAGGTATAACATAATTGCATTAGCTGTTGCCGTGTTTTAGAATTATTGTGAGGGTGAATAATAATGGTGTGTAAATTTACTTGACTTAAAAAAGTAGAGTCGGGGATGGTATTTTGTGAAACCAGTAAATGCGTGGGCTTTAGTGGAATTAACTGTCGAAACCTTGTTGTAGCATTGCAATTTACAAAACAAAACGATGAGCCTGTTAACACATTAAATGCTGTGCGTTCTGCCTCTACGTTTTTTAAGTGAGGCAAAATCCGTTGTTGGTAAAATAAACTATCGGGGCAATTAATGCTTGCCCGAGTTTGGTTTATCCAACTATAAGCTACATTGCGGTGGTGGTGGTAAACTGTAAACTGCAACGGTTCACGGTTAAAAGTAGCATAAACAGCAAGCAATTGCCAAACCAAACAAATACCCAATATGCTCAAAAAATAAACATACCGTTTAAATCGCCACGCAAAAAATAAAGCCAAAATGAAACCATAAAGTAAATACGTTTCTACTAAATTAAGCGATGTGCTAAATACTTCTTTAAACGATAACTCTGCAAAAAAGGAATTAAAGACCTTTAAAAAATAAACGATAGTATTAATACACGGTGCAAAAAATGTAGGAAAAACAAAGAGCCCGGGTATCAGTATCATAATTAAATACGAAAGCGGTACAACAATTAAATTACAAGGAATAAACCACAACGGAAAAAAATGAAAATAGTAAAGGCTAATTGGAAAAGTGCCAATAGTAGCCGAAACAGAAACCGCCACACTCGACCAAGCACTTTTAAGCAGACCATTTTTTGGCGCATACATGGCACTAATGAGCGGGTATAAACAAATTAAACCAATAACCGCTAAATAACTTAACAGAAAGCCGCCATTACGAATCAAGTAAGGATTAAACACCAAAAGTATAAACGCCGAACATAACACAATATTTAATTGATTTTTTTGGCGATGTGGATAAAGAATTTGCCCTAAGCCCAATAAATTAAACATAATAACCGCTCTTAAAATGGGGGCTTCAAAACCGCTAATAAACGTAAAGCTCCAAAGTAAAAGCGTAATGCTTACAAAACGAAAAATAGAATACCGTTTAAACGGATCAAAAACATTAAATAAACTATTTAGTAGCATAAAAATTAGCCCAACGTGTAAGCCGCTAACCGATAAAATATGTAAGGTGCCTGTGGCAGCAAAGGCATTCATTAGAGGTTGATCTATGTCTGCATCGTAACCTGTAATTAACGCGTTGCAAATGGCAGCACTTGGTACCGATAACCCACAATGATTTAAACGGTAAATAATGCCTTGCTTTACTTGCAAAGCCCGTTGTTTAAGCGATAACGCCGTAGGAGCGGGTAACACATAAAAATGAGAACTTTTTGGAAAGCACGTGTAAGCAATACCTTGGTCGTGTGCATAAATTTGATAGTTAAACTCTTCTGGGTTTTTAGGAGCTTCTATTGGCAATAACCTCGCCGAAAAAATAAGTTGCGAGTTCACCAAAATACTATCCTTACAATCTTCGAGCCTTAAATACACTAACACTTTTCCAGTTACGGGTACATGCCCTGTATCTGTTAAAAATTGATTAACGCTAACTTGCAATTTCATGTAGTTGGGTTTACGTTCAGGCACATCGGCCACAATGCCGCTAAGCTGGAGCTTGTTTTCGCTAAAGTATTTACTAATGTGTTGCTTGCTATTAAAAGAATCGCTGAGGTTCAGTGTAACCGTAGCTAAACAAAATAAAAACACGTCGCTAATACCCATTTGCCAATATGGGCTAAAACGTTGAGCCCGCCTGCGGTAAACCAAGGTTAAGCCTAAAAACAAGAGGCTACTGGCAACACAAATGCTCCATGCAAACAAGGTGGGCAAAGGAGATCCATACAATTGATAGAGGATGCCTATCCAATAGGGGATTAAAAACCTTAAAAAAGGCGTGGTATGTAAACTTAACATAAAGGTCGCTTGCAGTTGCTAAGGTGAGAAATTTTATATAATTAACAAACTCGCCGCTTAAAAAATTATAAATAATGAGTAAGTTCGAGCACTTATTTTTTATGCCACTATTCATCCGATTATTCTTGCTTATAGGACTTCCACTAATGGCAGTTTCCCAAACCAAAACATACCCTTCCTTATTGTGGAAAATTTCGGGAAAGGGCTTAACAAAACCGTCGTACTTATATGGTACCATGCACGTGAGTAACCGTGTAGCTTACCATTTATCGGATCAGTTTTTTGAAGCCTTAAAAAGTGTGGATGTGGTGGGTTTAGAAACCAATCCAGGCGAATGGTTGCAAAACATGGAAAAATATGGCGATTTAGAACAAATTAGCAATGTAGAAATGAACCGTTCCTTGTATCGCTTTTACGAAGATGCGTTTCAGTTTAATACACCCGATAAAAAATTGTATGGTAATTTATTAAGTTACGATGCCGAAATAATAAATGGACTCTTGTTTAGAAATACAATGAGTAAAGAAAATTTTCAAGAGAACACCTACATTGATTTGTTTATTTACCAAGCCGCCTCTAAACTTAATAAACAAGTTATTAGCCTCGAAGATTTTGGCGTATCGGAAATAAAAGCCCGCCTAGCAGCTGTGCCCGATAAAAAGCAAAGCGATGAAGAAAAGAATTATCGCAACTATAAAGATTTTTATTCCATAGGCGAAAAAATTGAAGATGCTTACCGCAAAGGAGATTTAAGTATGCTCGATAGCTTAACGCAAATGAGCGACTCTAAAAACATGATTAAATTTTTACTCGAAGACCGCAACGTATTTTTTGTAAACACCATGGATTCGGTTCTTAAACAAAAAACAATTTTTGCAGGCGTGGGGGCAGCGCATTTGGCAGGTAAAAATGGCGTTATTGAAATGCTGCGTCGTAAAGGTTATACCGTAGAACCCGTGATGCCAAAAATTTCAAAGAAGGCCGACGATGAACGCGAAGCATTTGACCAACAATTTAAACCCGTTAAATTTATTAAACAAAGCAGTGCCGATTCTGTTATTAGCATTAACACTCCAGGGCGTTTGTACACCTTAGCCAAAACCTCTCTCATCACTTATCAACTCTGCGCCGATATGATAAACGGTAATTTCTTTACCATCACTACTTTTAAAACCTTTGGCGCGCTTCAAAAAATGAACGACGATTTAATCCTCAAAAAAATTGATAGTTTACTATTTGAAAATATTCCAGGAAAAATTACAAGTAAAGAAAAACTAATAACGGCAAACGGCATCAAAGGTTTCGATATTGCCACTAAAACCAAAAAAGGAGACTCGCAACGTTACCATATTTATGCGCACAACGATGTGTTGTACATTGTAAAACTAGGTGGCAAAGGCGAGTATGCCCAAAGCAACGATGCTAAAAATTTTTTTAATAGCATTCAATTCAAAACCGCATCGGGTACTTACGATCATACTTTTTCGCCACCTAATGCTGGCTTCGAAGTGAAATTACCTGCCGTTCCTTCGTATCAAAAAAATAAGCAGCCCGCTCAAAAATCATTAATCGAAGACATGAGTGTTTACGATAAATCCATTACAGGATACATTGGAGTTAAACATGCAACGTGTAACGATTTTAATTACCTAGAAGAAGATACCTTTGAGTTGAACGTATTAGCGCGTAACACACTTAAAAATTTTGAGTGCGACGAAGATCAAAAACGTGAATTAGAAAAATTAGGAACGTATCCAACCATACGCCTAAGCGGTAAAACCAAAGATGGATTATACTTGAATGGAAAAATTTTTATCAAAGGCATTCATTATTATTTTATTTACGCTTTTGGTAAATCGCCCATGCCTTTCGATAACCCATTTTTCGAGTCATTCAAATTAAAAGCATTCCTATACACTAGTCCCATTAAAGATGCCAAAGACAACGATTTTCACTTTGAAGTTCGCGATGAAGTTAGCGTAGGTTTAAAGGTAAGCATGGATAGTATTTTTGCTGTTGAATACCGTAAACTAACCGACTCAATAGATAAACCTAAAGACCGTGCGTTTGACTATTACAGTGGTACTAAAAATTATTACTCTCCGTCCTCTACCGAATACGTTCGCATTGAGTACGAAAAATTTAACGACTACGAATACCGCGATAGAGCGGCTTTCCGAAAGAAAATTTTAGAAAACACCAATCCCGATAAAATGTTTATTGTAGGCCGCTCCAAATGGGAAGATACCAATGAAGGTGCCATTTATTCGTGTTTACTAAAAGACACCGCCACACAACGGGCCTTGGCTACCAAAGTTATTTTAGTGAAAGATCGTTTTTACCGCTTAACGGTGCCAATGGATACGGTGTTGGGCATGAGTGGTTGGGCAAAAGGATTTTACGATAGCTTTAAACCCAAAGATACCTTATTAGGCAAACCCATCTTCGAAAATAAATTTAAACAATTGGTGAACGATTTATTGGCGAGCGATACTACCAAACGCAACAACGCCAATTGGTCGTTACAAAACTCTGTTGGCACCGACAAAGCCTTTTTACCCGATTATATTGAACTATTAAACCGCACCGATTTTAATAAAATAGAATCTGAAACACGTGCACAAATTTTAGTTAACTGCGGCATCTTAGAAAGCGACAAAGTTATTGAACCCCTTCGTAAATTATATGCCCAATACGAAGATAGTGCCTACTTACAAATTTGCATTATCAAAGGCTTAGGCTATGTTAAAACTAAAAACGCTTATGCCACTATTTTACAAATGCTAAGCACCGAACCTCCTTTAGTGGGCGATGGTGCTATTATAGCCAATATATTTGACGTGTTTTACGACTCTTTAGAACTCACCCGCCCATTTTTCCCAGCGTTGTTAGCCTTAGCCCGATTCGATGAATACAAGCAACCCATTTTCAAACTATTAGCCACCTTACAAAACGAAAACTTAATTTCGGTTAACGACTACGCCGCTCAAAGAGACAATATACTTATGGAAGCTAACTTCGAATTAAAACGTTACAATGCGGGCCAAAAGAAAGATTCTAAAACCAATTATCAATCTGACTCCGAAATAGCTCAGCAACTGGCCGACGAGCTGGCTACAAATTTATACAACACCTACGCCTCGGGCTTAGGAAAACGCAAGAAGAAAAATTTCGATACGCACCATTCGCCCTACCTTGTTAACATTTCCACGGCACTTGTACCCTTTTACAAACAAGACGAAAAAGTAAAACAATTTTTCACAAAATTAGGTCGCGTAAAATCGGGTGCCATTACCATGCCTGTTTATGTTAAACTAGCCAAACAATCTGTAATATGGAGCGATACCCTTAACACTTACTTTTCGCGGCAAGCAACCACTGCCAACTTATATTATAATTTGCTCGAAGAAGAAAAAATTGAAAAACAATTCGATAAAAATTATTTAACGCAAGAACACTTTGCCAAATCGCTTTTAATTACTGAACTCAAGTTAGATAATGCCAACAATAGTCAAATCAGTAAAATTAATCCTGATAGCGTGCAACTCCTTAAAACACTCGATGCGCAAAACCGCTACGAAAAAGGTAAACTCTATATTTTCCGCACACGTTCTATCAAAAACGATGTCGAAAAATGGCACACTGTGTTTGTACCCGAGGTTAAAAAAGGAATAACGACTAATATGGACGTAATTAATATTAACATCGTACTCGATAAAACAAAAACACCCACCTATTACGAGAACGAAATTTTATACCTATTTGCACTTAAATACAGGCAACGTTCGCGTGGCAACGATTACGATTACCAATAATGTTATAAATAATTTTCGGGGCATTAAAGAACTTTGGTATTATTATTTTTTGGGCGAGCCCCCTTTTCAATTTCTGGTGGTTATCTCAATCAGTAGCCATTAGGTAATTAAAAAGTTCCATTAAAACTTAAAGTCGGGGTCGGGCCACTGGCTTTAGCCAATGCGGTTTTGGCGGCTTTTGTTGCGGTCTGCGTTGGCTTCTAAGGTCGCCCCCTCGCTCGCACAAAAGCACACCAACACCTGCCTTGGGCTACCGCCTATGTCCCTCACGCAAAAGAGTCTAAGAAAAAAGGTTTGCTTTAAATTAAATTTAGTTCAGCAATTAGTTCATTCGTTTCTCCCTTTGCGAACTTTGCGTGCCATTACCAATGAAATTGAGCTACTCAAAATTCCTCTTTCTTAAAATTTTAAAATCAACGATTTATTTATTTTTCCTTTGCGAATTTTATGCCTTTGCGTGCCATCAAAAACCTATCCCAACACTTTATGTATTAGATCTCTTTCATAATTTAATTATACACATCTCTGGAACGGTCGCTAATTCTGTTACTTGGGTGTATTAATCAAAATACTAAAATGTCTTAAGCGTAGATAATTCATTTTCAATTGTACACTGTATTGCTCTTGAGTAAACTAAATAAACCTTGTTGAATTATGAAAGAGTTCTATTCTTCTTTGCGTCCTTTGCGTGCCATTACCAATGAAATTGAGCTACTCAAAATGCCTCTTTCTTAAAGTTTTAAAATCAACGATTTATTTATTTTTCCTTTGCGAACTTTACGCCTTTGCGTGCCATCAAAAACCTATCCCAACACTTTAGGTGTTCTCCCTTTGCTAAATTTGTACCAATTGCAGATTACCAACTAAACGCGAATGCGTTGCCCAGCTTTTAATTTTTTTGTGGATTTGAAGCCATTTTTGCGGCAGATAGCCTTTACAGTAGTGCCGTTACGTTTAGCAATTCGGGCGAGGGTATCGCCTTTGCGTACCTTAACGGTTCGGCTTTTTCCATTCTTACCGTATTTCTTATAATCTGTTCTTGCTAAACCAATATCGCGCTTGTGACGTGCGTGCGTGGCGCGTAAATCGTATTTATTTTCTACATCACTTTTATGTAAAACAAACTCGTTTTTTTTAAGTGTCCCCGTTTCAAAATCAATAAAATCTTGCGCATCTAAAGCTTGACCTAAATAGCGTATTTCAAAGTGCAAATGACTACCATAACTGCGCCCTGTATTACCTCCCAAACCAATAAGCGATCCCGCTTTAATGGCTTGACCCGGTTCAACTAAAATTTCGCTTAAATGTCCATAAACCGTTTCTAGACCGTTGTTATGACGAAGTATAACACAATTGCCATAGCCATTACACATCTTAGCTATACGCACCATGCCATCGAAAGCAGCCACTACTTGGTCGCCCGTCTCTAAATCAATATCAGTACCAAAATGTGGACGGTAACGCCTCCAGCCAAACTCACTCGTAACAAGTCCTTTAACTGGCATCGAAAATCCGCTATCCCCTTCTTGAATAAGGCTAAGAACAACCGAGTCTTGCTTGAAACTTTCATAAAAATTATAAGGATGTACGGTGTTAGTATCCCATGTATTATATAAATCGTGACTCGGAAATAAAACTAAAGTACTATCAGGTGCCTCGTTTGAATGCTCTTCACAAACCAACGCTACCTTTGTAGTGTCGTCTTTTTTAGCCTTCGCCTTTTTATCATCGCCAGGCTTAGTTTTATCATCCGGAAAATAAATAGGGTTTACCGCTAATGCTTGAATAGCAAAAACAAATAGAATACTATGTAATAAATGACGCAACCGTATTTTTTTGAATTTTGCAAAGATTGACTTTTTAGCGAGATTGTCAAGCCTAAAAATTCACAAAAGGTACAAAAGTTATTAACAATTTTTGTTTATTGTGAATATTTGGTATATTTACGACTTAGTTAATTAACAAATATAATAGTGGCTAGTGTAGTTTTATTTACGAGATAATACCTACATTAGTAACATAGAAGTAATGATTATGAATAAGAAAAGAATTCTGTATTCTTTGACATCCCTAATTTTATTGTGTTTAACGAGCGCTTACGGTCAAGTGTTTTGGACAGAAACCTTTGGCTCAGGTTGTTCGCAAGGCAATTTGGCAGCGGGCGCAGCACCTACAGCCAGTAATGGTGCGTGGGCGGTTACCGCATTGGCAGCCCTTCCAGGTAACGACCCCCAGTCAAACAATTGGTTTATCAGTGCAACCGAGGCGGGCATGGGTATCGGTAATTGTGGCGACGGTTGTTTAAATACGCCAGGTTTAACAAACCGTAGCTTACATGTAGGGTCTAATATTGTTCCTTTTTTAGTAGATCCAGGGGCTGCTTACTTAGCGGGTCCGGGGTTAGCAAACACCAATAAGCGTGCCGAGTCTCCAACTATTAATTGTCTTGGGCGAACCACTATTACACTCTCTTTAAATTACTTGGCCGAAGGCATTGCAGGATCTGATTTTGCGGAAGTCGTGTATTCGGCTAATGGAGGTGTTACTTGGGCTACTATTTCACCCTTGCCAATAACCGCAAACGGTCCTTGCGCCGGTCAGGGTTTATGGACCTTGTTTACCATTGCGTTGCCAGCTTCAGCTGATAATAACCCAAATGTAAAAATCGGGTTCAGATGGGAAAACAGCGACCCACTCGGTCAAGATCCATCTGTGGCCATTGATGATGTTCAATTACTTGGAACGATTTCTGTTGCTGCTGTGCCAACCTTTACCATTCCAGCATCGGCTTGTGCGGGGGCTAACATTGCCTTAAGTACTACCGTTGCGGCCACCAATTACACATGGTCGGTATTGCCATTGGGGCCACTCATTGCAAATGCAAACGTTCAAAATACTAATATTGTATTTCCAAATGCAGGTACTTTTACTGTTACGGCTTCGGCTGGTTCTCCAACTCCCGTAGCTATTTTTACGCAAACCATTACAATCAATCCAGCTCCTGCAATTAATGTTACGCCAGTAAGTCCATTTAACGTTTGTCTTGGTGGTAGCGTAACTTATACAGCAACTGGAGCCACTTCTTACACGTGGTTTGCACCTCCATTTACACCTTTCCCAGCTACTATTTCAACGTCTAGCTTGGCTACAGTTAGTCCTACAAGCAACACCACTTACACGGTCTTAGGTGCTATTTCGGGGTGTACCGCTTTTGCATTAGCATCTGCCAACATTAATCCCAATCTGTCCATCTTTGTTACCCCCGCCTCACCATCGGTATGTGCTGGCGCAACGGTACAATTAACTGCTAATAACGCTTCTTTATATACATGGGTTGCCCCTCCTAACAATACCATTAGCACTGGGCCAGCCACGGTTATTGTGGCTCCAACTGTTGCTACAACCTATACAGTTTTTGGCTCTGTAGGAAGTTGTTCAGGTTCGGTAACTGTTCAAGTAGGTATTAACCCTCCATTTCCGCTCATTGTAGCCGCTTCTTCGCCAACGGTTTGTCCAGGTGCCAGCGTTACACTCTCGGCAGGAGGCGCAACCACATACACGTGGTTACCTGCGGGAGCTTTAACCCCCGCCAATGGTGCCACAACAATAGCTACGCCTACCATAAGTACTACTTACACCGTTAACGGTACATTAAACGGTTGCGCGGGTCGAGGAACAATTACGGTCAATACAAACATTTCGCCGCCCGTTACTATTGCCGCTACTACATCAGCGGTCTGTCAAAACTATCAGGCTACCTTAACCGCTAATGGTGCAGCCAGTTACAGTTGGACGGGGACACCTCTAGCGGGAACATTTACACCGGTCAATATTGGCACCATCTCCGTCTTTGCAGGCACTTACACGGTTGTGGGTTCTAATGGTGGAGTTTGTTCATCAACAGCTACCATTAAGATAGATACGCTTCCGCCACTAAATATTCAAATTTCGCAAAGTAGTTTTACCACGTGTGTGGTTACCAATAATAACCCGTGCTTATCTAAGCCCATAACCCTCATTGCATCGGGTGCCACCAATTACCAATGGTCGCCACCTTGCCCTTCTTTTTTGAGTTTATGTGTTGGCCCAACTGTTACGGCGCGTCCGTGCACAACTAGTAGCGTTCAAGTTATTGGCACAACGGCAACTTGTAGTGGCACAGCGGTGGTTACGGTCAGCGTTATTCCGCAGTTTACAATTGCAGTTGTTCCTATACAACCCATCACTTGCCTCGGCAGTTGCATAAATATGTCTATTACAGGTATTGGAAACAATGTCCCAGGTGTTATCACTTATAGTTGGACAGAAGCCTCAAATGCCTTGGCTTCGTTAGATGATCCACTTAGTAGAAACGTGGTAGCTTGCCCTACGGTTAATACTACTTATACTGCTGTTGCCTTTGATGGACGAGGCTGTATTTCCGCTCCGCGTTTAGTATCTACCACCATATTGCCTGTGCCAGCGGGTACAATTACTTCTATCAACAATGCCAGTCTTCCTACCAACACCATTTGCTTTGTGAACGATTTAGTTGGCAATATCAATAATACTTTAACCTTGCAAGCCAACCCCAATAACCCAGGCTTGCCACCAGGTGTTATTTATACTTATACTTGGACATCGGGGAATGGGTTAATTTTAACGAATATCAATGCGCCCAACGTTATTGTTACGGCCTCTTCCATTGCCACACCGCTTATATATACCTTATCCATTGGTTATAATGGTATTTCTGGCTGTTTAGGAATTGATACCATTGCCATTAACGTTATTGATTGTCGAAAGGTTACAACGGTGTCCTTTACCACCGCTACCCAGCGCGATACACTGTGTACAGGGCAATGTGTAACTTTTACGAACACAACAAATGCGGCGCAAACACAAACCCTTGTTTGGCAGTTTCCGGGAGGTACACCTAACACCTCTACCGTGCAAGCGCCCAATGTATGTTACAATTTGCCCGGTAAGTACAACGTTACACTCACCTCTAGAAATAGTTTCAATTTACCAGGCGAGTTGCCAGGCATTGGATTCCAAGGGTACATTACGGTAGTGGATGTGCCTAACCCGCAAATACGCCTCGTAACCGCCAATTTAAGAGATACTACAGTTCAATTCGGAACGCAAGTCGTCTTAACGGCAACGAACGCAACTTGGTACAATTGGACGCCAACCGGTGCCAATGTGAGTTGTAACAGTTGTATTTCTCCAACCTTTACTGCCACTCAAAATATGCAAGTTATTTTAACAGGTTATAATAGCCGAAAATGTATTTCGACTGACACTTTAGATATTATTGTTTTACCCGATTGTGGCGAAATGTTTGTGCCAACGGCTTTCTCGCCTAATAACGATGGGGTCAACGATGTATTGTATGCCCGTGGTAGATGTTTAGAAACACTTAAATTTCAAGTGTTTAACCGCTGGGGACAATTGGTATTTGAAACAAGCGATGCCAAAAAAGGATGGGATGGATCGTTTAACGGTGAATTGATGAACACGGGTGTATTTTTTTACCGACTTGAAGGGAAAGGATATGACAGTAAAGGGTATAGTTATAAAGGAAATGTTACACTGATAAGGTAAGATGCGTATGTTAAGAAATTTCAGTAAAACTCTTCTAGTAGTTGCTTGCCTCAGCAATTTGATGTTGCAAGCTCAGGATATACACTTTTCGCAATATGCCGAAACCCCTGTTAACCTAAACCCTGCCTTAATTGGTGTGATGTACGATACCCGCGTTATTGCTAATTTCCGATCGCAATGGGGGAGTATAGGTAAAAGTTACGATACTTATGGCCTCACTTTTGAGCAGGCTATTGGCAATAAAAAAGTAACTAAAAAAAGTTATTGGGCAGTTGCCGTTAATATCTATCGCGACCAAGCTGGAACCGCAAAAATGACTAACCTTAGCCCTAATTTAGGTTTAAGCTATATCACGTATTTAAAAAACCGACAGTTTAAAATTTCGGGCGGCTTGCAAGGTGGGCTTAACTACCGCACTATAGATGTAGATAATTTAACGTGGGATGCTCAGTTCAATGGATTTAGTTACGATGCCAACCGCCCTAGCGGCGAAGCCACCCCAAGAAGTGCCATTACCGCCATGGATTTAGGCGGCGGAATTAACTTTAACTATGCAGAAAGCAAACGCTTTTTAAACAGCAAAGACGGTAATAAATTTGACATTGGGGCTGCCGCCTATCATTTTCAACTGCCACGTAATTCATTCTTTAGTAGTAACGAGCGGCTTTACACACGCTATGTTGCCTATGCCAACGGCGAAATTGCAGTTAAAGCTATTCGCTTGTTTTTGGTGCCGAGTATCGTTTACATGCGCCAAGGTCCATCCAGCGAAGCCACGGTTGGCTTTTTGTTTAAATACAGTTTGATAGACCCTACCACGTTTACAAAAGAACGCAAAGCCACTACCATTGCAGTAGGTTCGTATTACCGATTTAGAGATGCCATCATTCCTACCGTAGCGTTTAGTTACGATAAATGGTCCTTAGGCGTTGCTTACGATTTAAACATTTCGCAATTAACACCTGCCTCTAACCTCAGAGGTGGATTAGAAGTGATGCTTCGCTACAATGTAACGCCAGGTTATGGCCGCTCGGTTGACCGAACCGATACGAAAGCCTCTTATTAATCCTTCCTTCATTCTTACGATTTTAAACTTTAAGTAAAACGTTTTGAATTTGCTTTATTCGCAAAGATAAACTACCTTTAATTATATGTTTAAACATTTATATGCCGAGTGATAGCTTTGCTTTCAAACAATTTGTTATAAAACAAGAGTGTTCGGCAATGAAAGTAGGAACAGATGCTGTGTTACTTGGGGCTTGGATTAAACCCAATGGTGCAAAAACAATATTGGATATAGGCACAGGCACAGGGGTAATAGCCTTAATGTTAGCTCAAAAAAGTAAAGCGAAAATTGTTGCGATAGACATTGACAAATCGAGTGCAGATGAAGCACATTATAATATTAACGCCAGTCGTTTTAAAGACCAAGTTGAAGTAATAAACATCCCTTTTCAAGATTTTATAAAAACATATTCAGCAAAATTTGATTTAATTGTAACAAATCCGCCTTATTTTGTAGGATCTTTACCCAGTAGTCAAGTAAACCGAACCAATGCCCGTCATACCAGCACGCTATCGTTCGATGATTTAATTAAAGGGGTGAAAACAGTGCTTGACCCAAGAGGAAAGTTTTGCCTCATCTTACCTAAAACCGAAGCCTTGCAGTTCAGAGCAATGGCCGAACTCGAAGGCTTTCATCTTTCTAAATTAATGCGCGTTAGAACGCGAGCCGATAAAGAAGAAGAAAAACGACAACTCTTGCAATTTGAAATTACACCTAGTGAGTTTTCGGAAGAAACCCTAGTAATAGAAGAAGGTGGCCGACACGAATTTACCGAAGCGTATAAAATGCTAACAAAGGATTTTTATGTTAATTTTTAGCGATACGTTTTAACCTTAAATGGAAGAGATTGCTTAAAAATAAAGCAGTATGAAATTGAAAATAGACCTATGGTACAAATGACGTAATCACCATACTGTTAATTTTTACCAACATGCAGTCCTGTTGTAACCCTATTGAAAAAATTAGCACACACTAATACCAACATAATCCCGGTTCAACTTGTATCTTTTAGAACCGATATTGGTATAAAGCTATAAGAAGAAAAAAGATGTGAGCCGACTAATCTTTTTTTTATGAAAAACTATGACTTTTAAGTTGATTTATCTATAGTTCTAAACTTTTGAATAAACATCCAGTAAAATCAGCTTTTAGTATTTCCCAAATTCTTTCAGCAAAGTTAAACTTCGGACTGTATGAAGGTACTCCACCAAATTTGGCAACTATAAAAAGATTAGATAAATATTTTCAGGGGTTTTTAAATGCTTTTGATTTGTGAAATGAACCGTTATCAAGTACAATAATTTTAAATTCATTGAAGTTTTTTCTGAAAATTCGTTGATAGGGCCTGTTCAATAAATTGTATAAAATTTAGTTTTTTAATACGTGTTATTAAACAGACTCCATTTTATTTTCAAGCGAGATTTCTTTGAATCCTATCACCACTAATTTACAAACGTTGAATAATCTCGGCTGCTTTTTCGAGGGTTTCTTCTTTTTTTGCAAAACAAAACCGAAGTAATTGTTGTGGGGGTGGCGTTTTATAAAATACGGATAAAGGTATTGCCGCCAATTTTTGTTCTTTGGTTAAACGAATAGCCAACTCCGTATCTGAGGCTTCACTATAAGCACTATAATCCAGCAATTGAAAATAAGTACCCGCAGTGTGAAGGGGTTTGAGTTTTGCTCCTTGGATTTGCTTCAAGAAAAAATCGCGTTTGTTTTGGTAAAAAATTTTAAGTTCGTTATAATTACTAGCGTCGTTTAAAAAATCGGACAAGGCCAATTGCAAAGGGTGATTAACGGCAAATACTAAAAATTGATGCAGTTTACGAAACTCTTGAGTAAGTGGGGCAGGGGCAGCTACATAACCTATTTTCCAGCCAGTTGTATGCACCGTTTTCCCGAACGAAGAAATGATAAATGCTCGGGCAGCTAAATCTGGGAAACGAGCAACCGATTGATGGAGTTGTTCATCGAACACGGTATGTTCATAAACTTCGTCGCTGATAAGAAAAGTATTCGTGTTTTGTAAAAGGGTTTGCAGTTGGCGCAAATCGTTTTCACTTAACGTAGTGCCGCTTGGGTTGTGTGGCGAGTTAATAAGAATGGCTCGGGTATTTGCATTTAATTTTTGTTGTACCTCTTGCCAATCTATTGTAAAGTGAGGGGCTTTAAGGGTGCAGTAAACTGGAATGCCCCCATGAACTTCAATAGCCGGAACATAACAATCGTAAGCTGGTTGAAACACGATTACCTCGTCGCCAGACTTTACAAGGCTTGCCAAGGTGGTGTAAATACCTTGTGTGGCACCTGCCGTAATGGTTATTTCGGTATCGGGATTGTAGTTGGCACCGTAACAATTGTAAAGCAAGTGCGCAACGGTTTCGCGCAAAGGCATAACACCAGGCATAGGTGCATATTGGTTAAAGCCTTGTTTCATGTAGTGTGTTGCCAATGCCAATAATTGCGGGTGGCAGTCAAAATCTGGAAACCCCTGCGATAGGTTAATGGCTTGGTGTTCGCGAGCCAAAGCACTCATGGTAGAAAAAATAGTTGTACCTACTTGAGGTAATTTAGAAGAAAACTGCATTTTTTATAAAATCAGAAGTGTAAGTTGCAAAAAAATTGTATTTTTACAAGCCGATTTTTTGATGTTTCATCAACAAATTTAAGTTCTGGTCCTGTGGCCGAGCGGCTAGGCAGAGCTCTGCAAAAGCTCGTACAGCGGTTCGAATCCGCTCGGGACCTCTTAAAACCCTCAATTTATTGGGGGTTTTTATTTTTCTAGCCATATTGTCGCTCACTTTAAAAATCCCTTCAACAGTTATTCCTCTTATTAAAAAGATATATGAGCCCCAACTAAAAATTTATTTTATTTATTAAAATTTGCTTAATTAATTCGGGTTGTTCGTAGGTAATTAAATGACCTGTATTAACTAGTTTATAAAACCGTGTAGGCGCATTAACTAGGTGTTGTTTGGCAAAAGTATAGTTAGAGGTGTCGGCAATCCAATCTTTGGCACCAACTAACACGGTGGTTGGGCAGTATAAATGTTGCCATTGCGATTCCATTTTAAGCATCTCTGCGGGATGCGCATATTTTTCTTTGGTAGCTACGTTTAATACTTTTGGTAATAGCCATTGCACAACCTTCCATTTGCCAATGGGCGAGAACCAATAAAATTTTTCTTTGGTAGGATCTATAACTGGACTTACCATAATTAATTGCGCTATCTTTTGAGGATAGTGTAAAGCATATTTAGCGGCAATAGGTGCGCCATAACTTCTCCCTAACAAAGTAATCGGTTTATTTGAAAAATTACAATCTTCAATAACTGCGGCAATGGCTTGTGCTTGCAAATTAGTAGAGAGCTGTGCCTGCCCATAATTACTTTTACCATAGCCGGGCCTATCTATACTTACCATTCGATACTGGTTTTGAAGCGTTGTATCGTCCATCAAATTCATATACCCATACCAAGCACCTGGTGCACCGTGTAATAAGACCAACAAGGGTAAGGTATCGTTTTTCGACATCAAGGCGTAATGTATATCCATTTCTAAATACTTAGCATGGCGGTAAATAGGTTTTAAAGGCAAATGCGTGTAATGTGTTTTTAATTCAGCATCAGTATAAATATAACGGTTCAACACAAAGCACGAATTAAATCCGCTCAACACGATACCAAGCAATAAGGCTATCAAAAATTTATTCACCATTCTATTCTCTAAAGTACAAAATAGTAAAAACCACTTGCTTTATTCTTTTGTTAATTCTTCCCAATCCTAATCGTATAAACTCGTAACTTTACCAACTTATGACGCATTTAAAAGTTCTTAATAGTTATTTCATAAAGTATAAATGGCATTTTTTTGGTGGACTTTTATTTGTGGCCTTATCTACTATTTTTGGTGCTTTTCAAGGAGTTATTTTACGAGATGGCACCAAAGCCATTATTGACGGGGTAAACGGGCGTGTGCAGTTCGATGCTTCGGTGTTTATTTGGCATGGTATTAAACTTATAGCGTTGGCACTCATTAGTGGTTTTTTTATGTTTTTAATGCGGCAAACGATTATTGTGATGAGCCGGCATATTGAGTTCGATCAAAAAAATGATATTTATACACATTATCAAAAATTAGATATTAGTTTCTACAAGAAAAATACTACTGGCGATTTGATGAATCGTATTAGCGAAGATGTAGGTAAAGTGCGCATGTACACAGGACCCGCTATTATGTACATTACCAACACACTGGTTACGGTGGTTACGATTTTAATTTTCATGTTTTCGGTAAACGTAAAACTAACCTTGTTTGTGTTTCTACCTTTACCTTTTTTATCTTATATTATTTATAAAGTATCTGACCGTATTAATAAACAAAGTATGCGGGTGCAAGAGGAGTTATCGGAATTGACCACACAGGCCCAAGAATCGTTTTCGGCTATTCGTGTTATTAAAGCCTATGCACAAGAAAAATTTTATGGCGATAAAATGAATGCTAAAAGTGAGGCGTATAAAAAACAAGCACTTCAATTGGCTCGCACCGAGTCGTATTTTGGTCCCACAATGTTGTTTATGATTGGACTCAGTTTATGTATTACCGTTTGGTACGGCGGATACTTGGCCATTCGTGGGCAGATGGGTGCCGAAAACATTACCGAATTTATTTTATACGTTTACCGTTTAACATGGCCCTTTGCCTCTTTAGGATGGGTTACATCTTTAGTTCAACGTGCCTCGGCTTCGCAAGAACGCATTAATGAATTTTTAAAAACAGAGCCTAATATACAAAACACGAATACCAACGTTTACACAATTACTGGCAACTTGCAATTTAAAAACGTATCGTTCACTTATCCCGAAAATAATGTAACGGCATTGCGAAACATTTCATTTAGCTTATACGCAGGGCAAACCTTAGGCATTACGGGGCCTATTGGTAGTGGGAAAAGTAGCCTCCTTAATTTAATAGCCCGTCAATACGATGTAAACCAAGGCGAGATTTTAGTGGATGGTAAAGCTTTACCCGAGCACAATTTAAGCGTGTTACGTTCCAACATGGGCATTGTACCACAAGAGGTTTTTTTGTTTAGTGATACTATTCGTAATAACATTCAGTTTTCGGGAGCACATGCAACCAAAGTGGGTGCGGTGGAGGAAGCTGCCAAGCAAGCGGCTGTTTACGCTAATATTATGGACTTTCCACAACAGTTTGAAACGGTGGTTGGCGAGCGTGGCATTACCTTATCTGGTGGACAAAAACAACGCGTTAGTATTGCGCGGGCTATCATCAATCAACCCCAAATTTTAATGTTCGACGATTGTTTAAGCGCAGTAGATACCGAAACCGAAGAAGAAATTTTAGCACATTTGAAACAACTCATGCAAGGTAAAACCAGCATTATTGTTAGTCATCGCTTAAGTAGTTTAAAACAAGCGCATCATATTTTATATCTGAAAGATGGTGAAATTATAGAACAAGGCACACACGAAACGTTACTTCAATTAAAAGGAGAGTATTTTCGTTTATACGCCATGCAGGAGTTGGCTTAACGTTTATCTTGTGGAATGGTCAAACCACTTAACAAAAATAAAACTCGCAAAGGAAAAAAATGTATAACTCATTTTTAAGTTTTGATTTTAACTGCCTATTTAAAGTTTAAATGTTTTACAGAGTTAAACGTTTTATTCTAAATCATCCGATTTCTTGAAATGACGGTTTATTAAAAATTCTTGGGCGTGCCCCCTATCAAGTTTTACTTAGCTTAGTGTAATAATTACACTATCAGGTTTACGGTAACGCAGGTTATACTTTGGGGTCGGGTCATCCGCTTTAGCCCCTCGGGTGTTTTGCTATTTTGCTACGGCCGCACTTAGCCTGCCTAAGTCGCTGCGGGGTCTTCGTGCCTCAGCCTCCTCGCTCATGCAAAATTAGCAAACGCCCTTCGGGGGCTGCCGCTACTGCCCCTCACGCAGTGAGGTTCTCAATAAATTTATGTTGCATAATGTGGGTTTAAGTATTTTTACAGCGTTAGCTATTTTATTCTAAAGAACTTCTTTCTTAAAATTCCATATAACGTAACTCATAGTAGTTAATAACGGCAATGATCTATTCTAAAATTCTTTTTCAAAATTTAATTTCCGCCTTTGCGAACTCCGCGTCTTTGCGTGCTATTTTTAATGTAGTCTATTATTTAATCGAGTTATAGATTTTATTCTAAAGACCCTCTTTCTTAAAATTCCATATAACGTAACTCATAGTAGTTAATAACGGCAATGATTTATTCTAAAATTCTTTTTCAAAATTTAATTTCCGCCTTTGCGAACTCTGCGTCTTTGCGTGCTATTTTTTAATGTAGTCTATTATTTAATCGAGTTATAGGTTTTATTCTAAAGTTTCTCTTTCTTGAAATCTAAATTCAAAGGGCTTTACTCTATTGATTTCCCTGCCGCTTTCATTTGCCTTTTGTATTCAGCTTCTAATTCTTTGGTAACGTAATGCGAATCGCAAGCAAAACTTTTTTTCTGAATTTCTTTTCCATTTTCGTCAAATACAGTTTTTGTAACGCTGTCGCAAGCAATTAAGGTTGAAGTGTCTCTTGGGTCAATAGGATTTTGGGGAACATCGCTTTTACTGTTACTGTTACAAGCAACCAAAACGAAGATGGACGCGCTGATGAGGAGTTTTTTCATAAATCATTTTTTTACAAAACTATAAAAAATTAATCAACTTTTATTTTTTTACCGCCATGCTTCGGATGTGTGTTTAAAACATAAATATCTAATAAACATTTTAATCTTGAAAAGTATTCGCGCAGGATTACTTTATACGAATAAGCGTTGGTAACATTTTGAGCATTAAACCCCACACAGGCTAATTGGTTTTTTCTACCAATGTAAATAGCCCGTTCGTTGTGAAATAATTGCGAAATAACGGTGATGCTATCTTGTCCGAAAATAGTTTTGCAACGTAACATGCTATCGAACGTTCGTAAGCCAGCATAGTCGTAAATAATGCACGAGTCGGGAACACCAGCGTTTACCAGCGCATCGTGCATATCTTTAGGTTCGTTATAATCTATAAATCTATTATCGCCACTTACAATTATTTTTTTAATTTTCTTAGCTTTAAATAAAATACTGGCAGCTTGGATGCGGTAATGAAAATAGGCGTTGGGCCCACCATATTTACCTTGTTTAGAAGTGCCTAAAAGTAAGCCTACTTTATTAAATGGAATGCTTTTTACAGAGTCATAAACATAGGGCGAGGCATAATTAGCAATGTGCCGATGGGCTAAAAAAGACGCAAATAGTGTAATACCGCAAAGTGTAAAACTTATCCAGTACCACTTACGAAAGCGTTTAGTGGTTACTATTTTTTTAATAGTAGTTAAGAAAGTAAAAACATATCGGCGCATGCAAACAAACAAAAAATAACACTAGCTATGCCGTTGGTGGTGCCAAAAGCTAAATTCACACGACTTAAATCATTTGGTTTTACAATGCGATGTTGGTACCACAGCAAGGCAATAAATAAGCCGCCACCACAGGCATACAGCCACGCAAAATGTCCTAAAAAATAAATGGTAACAATAAGTAAAGCCGTTGCTAGATGTAGTATTTTAGAAACCCTCAATGCCTTCACGGTTCCTAACAAAACGGGAATAGAATTTAAGTTTTGACTTCTATCAAATGCTTCGTCTTGCAAAGCATAAATAATATCAAACCCGCTAACCCAACAAAACACAAGTGCACCAATCACTATCGGTAAAACGGCAAACGATTCGGTTAAAGCCATGTATGCACCAATGGGAGCCAAACTTAATCCTAGCCCCAACACCAAATGGCAAAGCGGTGTAAAACGTTTGGTGAAGCTGTAACCTAAAATAACGATTAAAGCAACAGGCGATAAATAAAAACAAAGTGGATTAATGAACCAAGCACACCCAATAAAAAATAAGCTACAAGTAATAACAAATAGCAAAGCGGCGTTGGCACTAATTTGTCCCGCAGGAATTTCGCGAATAGCAGTGCGCGGATTACTGGCATCGAAACGGCGATCAATAAAACGATTAAATGCCATGGCGGCACTTCGGGCAAACACCATGCAGGCCACCACCAAAATAAATGTTGCTAAATTGAAATGCGCTTTGCCCGAATAGATGGCTAACGAAAACCCAATCAACGCAAAAGGTAAAGCAAAAATGGTATGTGAAAATTTAATGAGCGAAAGGTATTTTTTTATAGCCATTGCCTAACGGTATTTAAAAATAAGAATGAGTAAAAAAACAACGGGTAGTGAGTTAATAAACATTCCCACATACCCCAACGGCCATTTTTCTTCTTCAAATTCGTATTTATTATTCAAGTAAATATTGATGCCAGCGCAAATAAAACCGAGTATAGCCAAAGGCATGGTAAGAGGCATGATGCGCGGGAAGAAAAACAAAGCAACGGCCAAGCTGCCAATAATCCAAGAGAGGATGCCTAAAAATTTATAAAGTTTTTCTGTTCCAAGCATAATGTAAAGGTAAGGTTCTACTTGCAATATTGTTCAATCAATTTATAAGCCATTTCATCGGCCAAACCATCCGCCTTTTGTAAATCTTCGCAAGCCCCTCGTTTATCTTTACTTGCAAACTTAATGGCGGCGCGGTTAACAAAGGCTGCTGAATAGTCAAATTTTAGTTTGATGGCGTAATCTAAATCTTTAAGGGCTTCGGTAAAATTTTTATTACCACCTTTTGCCACGCCTCGGTAGCAATAGCTGACTGCGTTTTTTTTATTGAGTTTGATAGCTTCATCCAAATCAACAATGGCACCACTATTATCGTTACTATTTATTTTGGCGGCTCCACGCGCAATAAGGGCATCTTCTTCACCCGGATTGGCTTCTAAGTAAACGTTCCAATCGTTAACGGCATTTTTAAAATCTTTAACTTCAAATCGAGCCTTGGCCCTTAGTTTATAAGCATTATAATCGGGTTTATTGGCTGGCATATTTTTAATGGCATCGCTTAATTCTTTAATCGAATAATTATAATCCTTTTGATCGAATCGAATTTGACCTTTTAACACCATTGCTTCGATGTATTTTGGTTTGTATTCAACAGCCAAAGCAGCCATGTCTAAGGCGGTTTTGTAGCTTTTCCCTTTTAGCATAAGTTGCGCGCGGTAAAAACAAAGTTCAGCATCTTCTAATTTATCTTCGTTCATAATGGTATAAGCACTATCGAATCGTAATTTGCTTTCTTTTAAACGTTTGGTAAACCAATATACTATGCCTGTGTATTTTAGCGTTTCGTAGTTGTTGGGTGCTAATTTATTAGCCGTTTCTAAATCTTTTTCGGCACCTTTATAGTCCTCGGCTTTAAGTTTAACAAGAGCCAGTTTATTGTAGGCTTCCCAAAAATCTTTTTTAAGTTTTATGGCTTTTTTAAGTTCTGCTTCTGCTTCTTTGTATTTGGTCGAGTCTATCAACTTTACGGCTTTTTCAAAGCATTCTACTTCGGGTTTACTAACTTGTAAACTATCTTTTTGAGCAAGTGTACCATTAACTAAAAACAGGCAGCATGTCCAAAATAACCATTTATATATTCTAAACCGCATTTTGTCCTAAAATTAAGCATCTTACTAATTATTTTTTTATATTTATAAAAATTTAATGTTATGCCAAGTATTGGAATTATCATATCAATTGTAGTTGGGTTACTAACGCTGTTTTTATCCATTGCAACTGTGCAACAAGGTACCGTTGCGGTTATTACAGTATTTGGTAAGTTTAGTCGTATTCTGCGCCCGGGTCTTAATTTCAAAATTCCATTTATCGAAGTTATTTATAAAAAAATTTCGATTCAAAACCGTAGTGCCGAATTGGGCTTTCAGGCGGTAACGGTTGACCAAGCGAATGTAAATTTCACAGCCATGTTACTTTATTCGGTGATTAATAACGAAGAAGAAACCATAAAAAATGTAGCTTTTAAATTTGTAGATGACCGCAACTTTATGCAAGCCTTGGTGCGTTCTGTAGAGGGTTCGGTGAGAGCATTTGTGGCTACCAAAAAGCAAAGCGAGGTTTTAATTTTGCGCCGCGATATAGTAGAAGCTGTAAAAGATCAACTTGATAAAACCTTAGAAGAATGGGGCTATCACCTCATTGATTTACAATTAAACGACATTACTTTTGATGAAGAAGTGATGCGCTCAATGGCTAAAGTAGTAGCTAGTAATAATTTAAAAGCTGCTGCTGAAAACGAAGGTCAGGCTCTTTTAATTACAAAAACCAAAGCCGCTGAGGCCGAGGGAAATGCTATTAAAATTAGTGCCCAAGCCGAAAAAGAAGCCTCTCAATTAAAAGGTCAAGGTATTGCTTTGTTCCGCGAAGAAGTGGCCAAAGGTATGGCAGTTGCCGCACAACAAATGCAAATCGCTAATTTAGATTCTTCTTTAATTTTGTTTAGCATGTGGACCGAAGCCATTAAAAACTTTGCACAAGAAGGAAAAGGAAATGTTATTTTCTTAGATGGCAGCATAGATGGCATGGAAAACAATATGAAAAAGTTGATGGCTTTAGATCAACTCGAAAAACAAAATGAAAAAAAATAACGCTCTCTAAACGCTAACACTATAAACACAAAAATAAATCATGAAAAGTAAGTTACAAAAAATAAGTTGGGCATTTCTGATCTGTTCAGGGCTATACGTTAATGCCCAAACTGCAAAACCCATACAGCCATGTAATACTTATGCGGCCATGGAAGAGGCATTTAATTCAAATCCAGGTTCGCGCGAGCGTTACGAAAAAATTCAACAGCAGCTACACGCAGAAGCTCAAGCAGCTGTGGCTAATCAAAATATTGCTAAAACAGCAGCTCCACCGCAATACACAATTCCGGTTGTGTTTCATATTTTGCACCAAGGCGGCGTCGAAAACATTTCGGATGCAGTAATTAACAGCGCGTTAGCACAAGTAAACAGCGATTTTGCGCGTGCAGGATCCGATGTAAATACCATTTTTGCGCCTTTCCAAGCCTTGTATGTTAATTCTGAGGTAACGTTTATGTTAGCGCATAAAGATCCCAATGGCAATTGTACTTCGGGTATTGTTCGCCGTTTCGACTCTCGAACCGATTGGTCTCAGGCTGCCATAACCACTAATTATACGGGCATCACTTGGGATCCTACCAAATACTTAAACATCATTATTGTTCGAAATATTATTTCACAAAGTCCTGGTCCAGGTATTGTGGTGGGTTACACCTACAAACCAGCCACTTGGCCAACTGGTGCTTTGCAAGATGCTATTATTTATAACTATGGCTTTTTAAGTGGTGTTATTCCAGCACGGAGTTTAAGCCACGAAATTGGTCATTGGTTTAATTTATCGCATACATTTGGTAACACCAACAACCCAGGCGTGGTTTGTGGCGACGATTTAATTGCAGATACACCTCCAACCAAGGGTAATTTTAGTACTTGTCCGGCAAGTTCTACTAACTCTACTATTTTATGTGCTTCTAATCAAAATCCATATTACCAAAATGTAGAAAACATTATGGATTATTCTTCCTGCCCTAAAAACTTTACACAAGGTCAAACTACGGTAATGCGCTCTGCCATTGCTTCTGCAGTTAGTGGGCGCAGTAGCTTATGGACTGCCGCCAATTTAGGATCAAGCGGTACCGATGTGAATGGAACGGGTCTTTGCGCACCAGTTGCTGATTTTTCATCTAACACCACATTTACTGTATGTTCGGGTGGTACCTTATTTATGAAAGATTTTTCTTACAATGGAGTTGTTTCGGCTTACAGTTGGTCGGCCAATAACGGTGCTGTTATTACTAGTCCAAATGCTGCCAATACAAATATTACTTTTCCAAACGTAGGACTTACAGCAGTTACTTTAAGTGTGAGCAATGCGCAAGGCGGAAACCTTATTACCAAAAACGTAACTGTGGTAAGTGGCGTACCTCAACAACCCGGGGCTTACAGCGAAAGTTTTGAAGGTTCGGGTTTACCCGCCAATTGGTCGGTTATTAATCAAACAGGAGGCACTACTTGGCAACAAACGACATTGGGTGCTGCCACAGGAAGTAAGTCGTATATGATTGATGGAACCATCAATCCAAATAGTGCGATAGATATTTTACAAACACCATCTTACGATATGTTAAACAATCAAAACTTAGTTTACACATTTCGTTATGCTTATGCCCGCTACAGCGCTACCCATAACGATGTGTTTAAAGTACAAGTTAGTAAAGATTGCGGCGGAACATGGATAGATACTTATGTGCCCTCGATGAGTTCGTTTGCAAGCGGATCGGGTGGCGTAACCACTACACCACTTGTACCCACTAGTAATCAGTTTAAAACTTATACATTATCGAATCATCCGGCGTTTACCAATTATTTGTTTGAGCCAAATTTACGCATCCGCTTTTATTTTCAAGAAGATGCCGCAGCAGGTTTTGGTAACCGTTTATACCTCGATGATATTAATTTTAATGCGGGAACCACCGGCATTAATGAGTTGTCTCAATCGGTAGGTTTAAGTTTATATCCGAATCCAGCCAAAGAAGAAACCAACTTGAAATTAAGTTTGAGTAACACTTCGCTTTTAGGATATACCATTACCGACATTACGGGGCGTTTAATGCAAGTCGAAAATGTAAAAACCTATCCAGTAGGCGAACATACTTTGAACATTGCCACAAAAGATCTTTCAAAAGGAATCTATTTTGTGAATGTAAATTTAAACGGGACTATTTTAAGCCGTAAACTTAAAGTAGAGTAATTATTTTTTAACTCAAAAAACTGTTTTGTTGGTATTGTGCGAAAACACAACATTAGCAAAACAGTTTTTTGCTTTCTATATGGATGTACCACATTTAATTTTCGATTTAGATGGAACTTTAATAGATTCGAAGCCCGAAATTTTAAATACATATCGAGCCGTTTTTTCTCAGTTACCTCCTGATAAAACCGTTCAATTCGAAAAGATAGATTTTGGACAAGCCTTAGTAACCATTTTAAAAACGTTTTACACGAGCGAAGCCAAACAGCAAGCAGCCAAACAATTATTTACCAATATTTACGACACTTCTCATTACGAACAAACACCGCTCTATCCTAATGTGTTAGATACGTTACGCTATTTTCAGGCATTAAATTACCCAATGTATATTGCTACCAACAAGCGTTATCGGCCAGCTTTACGCATTTTGGAGGTAAAACAATTGCTTCCTTTTTTTAAAACCGTTAAAGCAAACGAACAAGAAGTAGGGGTTATGCGCTCCAAAGAGGACATGTTAGCCGAACTGGTTCAACCCCTTCTAAATAAACAACACGTTTATCTTATTGGCGATACGGCTGTGGATATGAAAGCCGCCGAGGTTTGTGGCATAAATTCCATTGCAGTATTGTATGGATATGGGTCTTTAGAAGAATTGCAAGGGTTTAACGCGCGTTACAGCATTTCTAAGTTTGAAACATTGATTTCCATCTTTAACCACAACACGAAAGAGTGGCTTTAGGATAAAAAATCTAAAACGAAAGGTATCAAATAGACCATGTAATATGAACGGTTTTTGACCAAATGCCCTTAAATGGCGAATAAGCGAGAAATCTTCTATTTCGAACAAAATGTGAAACTATTCAGAGGTCAAGCACTAAAATTTTTATAAAACCGTAACTTTTCGGTGTTTTCGCATTATTTAAGGTAAATATTAAGAATAGAATGTTAAAAATAAATAGTAATATTTTTGCACTATAAAATTATTTATTATTTTAGCGAACTATAAATAACGTTAATTTATGTTTATGAATCATTTTACAAAGTTTTCGATAACGGCAGGGGCGGTTGTAATGCTTGCTTCGTCAGGCTTTTCCCAAAAGTTATTGAAAAAGGCGGAATTATCTTACGAAAATCACCAATATTATAAGGCTGTTGAATTTTACAAGCAAGCCTATGCTGGTGCAAAAGCCGATAAAAAACCAGAAATTTTATTTAAAACAGGCGAATCGTATCATAGAATAAATGACTACAAAGCAGCCGAAACCTATTATCAAAAGGCGATTGCAGCTAATTATTCAGATCCTATTGTTTACTTAAAGTTGGCAGAGGATTTAAAAACGCAAATGAAATACCCTGAAGCCATTGCAGAATTTAAAAATTATAAATCGAAGGGTGGAGACGGTAAGCGTGCCGAATTAGGTATTAAATCGTGTGAGTTAGCTCAACAATGGAAAGATGCGCCACAACGCTATAAGTTAGAAAACATGGCTTTATTAAATTCTAAAGCCAGTGATTATAGCCCTTCCTTTTCTGATAAGAAATACCAAAGCATTTACTTTACTTCTCGTCGCGATGGTGGCTCAGTTGCTACTGAACCTAATATTGGGGCAAACTACGCCGATATTTACGAATCAAAATTAGATAAAAACGGAAAGTGGTCAACGCCAGTGTTGTTGCCTCCTGCGGTTTCTACGCCTGTTAACGAAGGTTCGGGCTGGGTAAGTAAAAAAGGTGATTTATTATTTTTCACGCGTTGTCCCGAAGAGAAAAATAAATCCATGAAGTGTGGTTTATTTATGTGTAAAAAACAAGGAAGCACTTGGGGTCCTGCAGAACGTTTACCTTTTGTAGTGGATAGTGTTCAATTTGGTCATCCTACTTTGAGTGCAGATGGTAAGTCGCTTTACTTCACTTCTAAATTAAAAGGAGGTTACGGTGGAAAAGATATTTGGAAAAGCAGCTTCGACCAAAAAGGAAACCTTTGGGGTCAACCTGTAAATTTAGGGCCTGCTGTAAACACGGCTGGCGACGAAATGTATCCAACCATTTCCGACGACGGAAAGCGTTTATATTTCTCATCTAACTATCACCCAGGCATGGGCGGCTTAGATATTTTTGTTGCTGAATTAGGTCCTGATGGAAAAGCTTCTAAAGCGGTTGAAAATTTGAAATACCCTATCAATTCTTCTTTTGACGATTTTGGCATTGTGTATGAAGGTAAAAAACAAAAAGGGTATTTAACCAGTAACCGCGAAGGTGGCAAAGGTGATGATGACATTTGGAGTTTTGTGTTGCCGCCATTAGTGTTTAATGGCAAAGGAATGGGCATTAGCAAAGGCGGTCGAAACGGTGAAGGTAAAGGCGAAGCAGTTGAAACGGTAAAAGTTAAAATTGTAGGTAGCGATGGAACCATTAATGAATCTATGACAAATAAAGATGGGTCTTACGCATTCAAATTAAAAGAAAATACAACTTACAGTATAACAACCGAAACCAGCAAAGATTCTAAGTCAGCTACTTTTAACAAAGATGGTTATTTAGCATCGAAAGATCAACGCATTATTACAACGGTTGGCGAACCAGCTTCAAAAGATTTTATTGCCGATTTTGAATTAACACCAGTAACCCGCGAAATTCGCATGCCTGAAATTCGCTACGATTTAGGTAAGTGGGATTTACGCCCAGAAGCGCGCGACTCGTTACAATTTTTATACCAAACCTTAGTAGATAACCCTGCTATTATTTGTGAGTTAAACTCGCATACCGATAGCCGTGGCGATGCCAAGAAGAATGAAGAGTTATCACAAAAACGTGCGCAATCGTGCGTTGACTTTTTAGTGAATGAGAAAAAAATTCCTGCGGCGCGTTTAGTGGCCAAAGGTTATGGCAAATCGCAATTAATTGTAACCGACGATGTCATTAAAAATGCGAAAACGAAAGAAGAGAAAGAAGCCTTGCATCAAAAAAATCGTCGTACTTCGTTTAAAATTTTAAGTTGGGATTTTGTAGATCCAAATAAACCAAAATCGGATGTGAAGCCAGGTGCTAAACCGAAAGTTGATGGTGAAGACGAAGAGTAATTTAAAAAATAAGAAGAATTAAAAGCGGGTTTAAAGCCCGCTTTTTTTGTATCCGAGAACCGGTTAACTTTTTTAAATACTGTTATAGATATAGAATACAAAAATCGTAAGGGCTACCTTTCATACCAACATCATTTCTAAAAGATACGTTGACCCAGTTTCTTTTTCTCTTATACTTCCTCAAAAATTATACCCGTAGGCCTTGCTACGCCTGTAATTTTTTCGTCGCCTAAAAGAAAAATAATTCTGGTTCAACTTGTATCTTTTAGAACCGATATTGGTATCAAGGCTATTTTAAACTTGGTTTATGCGATAGGAATTTAGGTTAAAGAAAATAGTTTGTACTATTTCTCATCTACCCGAATAACGCTGGTTACGCCCTTTACTAGTTTAAGTTTATCAATTAAATGGCTAAGGTGTTTGGTGTCGTGTACATATACCATAATGTTTCCTTCAAAAATTCCATCGTCGGTATCGAAACTGATGGCGCGCATGTTAATGTTATTTTCGTTAGAAATAACTTTTGTGATGTTGTTAACGATGCCCAACTCGTCGGTGCCGTGTATTTTAATGCCAGCCAAAAAGGAGATGAGTTGGTCGTTAGTCCATTTAGCTTTTACCACACGGTAGGCATAATTGCTTAGTAGTTTAATAGCATTGGGGCAGTTAACCCGATGTATTTTGATGCCCTCGCTAATGGTAACAAATCCAAACACATCATCGCCTGGAATGGGGTTGCAACATGGCGATAATTTGTAGTCGAGTTTTTGCATATCGTCGCCAATCACCAACATATCGCCACCGCCACGCGCACTGGTTACCAGTTGTTCTAACTTTGGCGCATCGGGTTTTTTGCCAGCCTTGTGTACGGTAGGGTTTTCTTTGTATTTAACAAAGGCTCTCACTTCTTTCACATCTACATTGCCTAAAGCGGCTCTGTAAAACAACTCTTGCGAAGAAGGTAGTTTTAAGTAGGTGCAAAATTCATTCACATTTTGAAGTGTGAAATCGAGTTTGCATTTATAAAATTTACGCTCTAATAATTCGCGGCCTTCTTCGGCAATTTTTTTACGCTGTTCTTTTAAAGAGTTTTTAATTTTCGATTTGGCGCGTGCGGTAATCACATAGTTTAACCAATCGTCTTTAGGGGTTTGTTTACCCGAGGTTAAAATTTCGACCTGATCGCCACTTTTTAATTTATGGCTGAGTGGTACTAATTTATGATTGACCTTGGCACCAATACATTGCTCGCCCACTTTGGTATGAATGTCGAACGCAAAGTCTAAAGCCGTTGCATTGGTAGGCAAGGTTTTCATATCGCCTTTGGGGGTAAATACAAAAATTTCGTCGCTAAATAAATTGAGTTTAAAATCGTCAATAAATTCTAGCGCATTTTGATCGGGGTTTTCTAACATATCGCGAATGCGATGTAACCACGCTTCGAGTTTACTTTCTTTTTCGGCGGCAGCATCTTTATATTTCCAATGGGCAGCATAGCCATTTTCGGCTAAATCATCCATGCGTAAACTGCGTATTTGTACCTCTACCCACTTGCCTTCGGGACCCATTACAGTAGTGTGTAAACTTTCGTAACCATTGCTTTTGGGGGTGCTTATCCAATCGCGCAGGCGTTCGGGACTGGGGTGATAAAAATCGGTAATGATGGAATATATTTTCCAGCAATCGCTTTTTTCTTGTTCGAAGGGCGTTTCGATGATGATGCGAATGGCAAATAAATCATAGATTTCTTCAAATGGAACGTATTTGGTTTTTATTTTGTTGTAAATGCTGTAGATGGATTTGGGTCGCCCATAAATTTTAAATTTAAACCCTTGCTCGGTTAATATTTCTTTTAAGGGTTCAATAAATTTTAAGATAAATTTTTTACGTTCGGGTTCGCTTTCTTTGAGTTTAAGTGCAATGTCGTCATACGATTCGTTATCGGTATATTTTAAACCTAAATCTTCGAGTTCAGTTTTAATAGCGTTAAGTCCCAAACGGTGTGCCAGCGGGGCATACAAGAATAATGTTTCGCTGGCAATTTTCATTTGCTTATCGCGTTTCATGTGTTCGAGTGTGCGCATGTTGTGAAGACGATCGGCCATCTTAATTAAAATCACCCGAATATCTTCACTCATGGTGAGCAACACCTTCCGAAAATTTTCGGCTTGTATCGAACTGTTGGTATTATCTATTACGCCCGAAATTTTGGTGAGGCCATCAATAATTTGCGAAACCTTAGCACCAAATAAACCCTTTACATCTTCGAGTGTTAAATCGGTATCTTCAACGGTATCGTGTAACAAGGCGCAAACAATGCCAATGGCACCCAGTCCAATTTCTTCGGCACAAATTTGAGCCACGGCAATAGGGTGGTAAATATAAGGCTCGCCACTTTTGCGACGCATTTCTTTATGAGCCTCTACTGCTACTTCAAACGCTTTGCGAATCATTTCTTTATCGCCTTTTTCTAAACGTCGTTTGCAGGCTTTTATTAATAGCTTGTAGCGGTTTAATATTTCTTTACGTTCGGCTTCTAAATCAATAATCATAAATCGGAGGACTCCCACATTCTCAGATTTGAAGGTAGATAATTTCCGTAAATTTGTCAACTCTAAAATGCGATACCTTTATTATTTTATACGCTCGGTGTGTTACCGTGGATTGTTGAATACACTTAACCTACTTCGGTACGAATGGAAAGGCGATAAACGTTATGGTATTAACACCCAAGCGGTGGTAAATACTAGTAAAAACAATGGCAACTATCATTACCAAGGGGCTTCGTATTTGGCGGTGGAACAGTTGTTTCAAAAACTTTATCGCCAATACCCCAATTATATGGTTTACGATATTGGATGCGGGAAAGGACGTGTGTTGTTTGTGGCCGAACGCTTTGGGTTTACCGATTTAAAAGGAATTGATTTGGATGCTGCATTAATTGAAGTAGCAAGGCTCAACCTACAAAATTATGTTCGGCAAAATGCCAAGGCTCAGTTCCAGTTTGTGGAGCAAAATGCTTTGCAATTAGAAATACCCGATGCCCCTTGTATTTATTTTTTATTTAATCCTTTTTCGGATGATGTATTAAGACCCTTATTGCATCGCATTAAAGCCAACGCAAGCAAGCCTTGTGTATTTGTATATATGAACCCACGCTTTGAAATATGTTTTCAAGAAATGGGGTTTCAACTTAAAGAAACGTTATATACCAAGCGTTACAAGGAAGCGGTGATTTATACACATCAATTATAAACCGCAAAAGATACCAATATCATTTATAAAATGGTTTGGGTTATAACAAGGCAGGCATCAATTTTTAGGAGACGTTGCTGGTGTACAGTTATACTAAAACAGTTTTAACGTAGTATAATGATAATTGGTATTAACCACTTATTCTAGTTGGCACACCTAAATTTTATTTGTATTTTGGTGTGCCTATTTAACGAAAACTGTGGAACATTTGAAAGTTTTAATAATCATTCCGTGTTATAACGAAGCACAAAATATTGTGCCGCTATTAAACGAATTAAAACCACTTCAATGGGGCAACGCACAGTTTACTATTTTACCAATTAATGATTTATCTACCGATGGCACTTTAGCTTGCCTTCAAAAACATGCCCCCCATTATTTGAATTTACCAAATAATTTAGGCATTGGCGGGGCGGTGCAAAGTGGCATTAAATACGCCCAGCGTTATCAATTCGATTATGCCTTACAAATGGATGGAGATGGGCAACACCCGCCCTCGGAAGTGCCAAAATTATTAGAAGCGGCTTTAAAAACAGGATGCGATATCTGTTTAGGATCGCGGTATTTAAAATGGGAAGGGTTTCAATCTACCGCCATGCGCCGTTTTGGTATTCGTATTTTAAATGGATTAATTTGGGCGTGTACAGGGCAAAAGGTTTATGATTCTACTTCGGGTTATCGCTTGTTTAACCGAAAGGCCATTACCCTTTTTGCTGAGTATTATCCTGATAAATATCCCGAGCCAGAAGTGATTGTATATGGTCGGCTAAAGGGATTGAGTATTACCGAAATACCTGTTTTTATGCGCGATAGAGAAGGGGGGGAGTCTTCTATCTCTGGGTTTTCATCGTTGTATTATATGATTAAAGTGAGCCTCGCCATTTTATTTATTAAGTTAAATTTTTTATTCAATAAAAAAGCCTAGCCATGTCGTTTATTCAATACATTAGCATTGGTACTACACTTATTTTTTTATTTATAGTGTTTAAGTTAGTGGCTAAAAAACAATTGCGCGAAGAGTTCAGCATTATTTGGGTGTTGAGTGCGGTGTTTTTAAATGTGATTGCTTTTTGGCGCAGCGGCATCGAAGTGATGGCCGATTTTTTTGGGGTGTATTACCCACCTTCTGTTTTATATATTGTTTTATTTTTACTAATTATAGTTTACTGTTTACATTTGAGTGTACTGCTTTCACGTCAACGGGGTCAAATCAAAAACTTAACACAAGAGGTTGCTTTGTTAAACGAACGTTTGAATGAACAGTTGAATGAAAAAACAAAAGAAGAATAAATGGACTTATTTATAATTTTATGATTAACTCGCTCTCTCCTATTAAAAAAAGTATGTTTGCTTTTTTAGCCGTGTTGGTTGTGGTATTGGTTTATAGCAATCATTTTTACAACCCATTTGAGTTTGATGATGAACACACGATAGTTAGCAACGCAGCCATCCGCTCGCTAAAAAATATTCCTCAGTTTTTTGTAGATGCAACAACAACTAGCTCCTTACCTAAAAATCAGGCTTACCGCCCAGGCTTAACCACGCTTAATACAATTGATTATGCCATTGGTGGCCAAGCGTTGCCCAATCCGTTTTATTATCACCTCTCTATTTTTTGTTGTTTACTTCTATTGGGGTATTGCTTATTTTGTTTTGCCAAGCAGTTATTGAAGCCTTGTACCAATGCCGTTTCCAATTTTTTATGGGCTTTGTTTTTAAGTACTTTTTTTTGTGTACACACCGCCAATAGTCAAACCATTAATTACATTATTGCGCGCGCCGATTCGTTTTCGACATTAATGGTATTGATTAGTTTTTTGATGTATTTAAAGTCGGGATATTGGCGCAGGTATTTTTTATATTTAATTCCTTTGGTAATAGGCTTTAGTGTAAAAGAGCCAGCCATTATGTTTGTGCCGTTGTTAATGGTGTATCAATTGTTGTTTGAGGAACGCAAGGCTATTGACAAGCATCCGTTTCACTTTTCTAATGTAGTGGTGGTTTTAAAACGTAATGTATGGCCTTTGGCAGTAATTATTTTTTTGTTTTTGTTTTCGCAACGGATGACTCCCAAAACTTGGGACTCGGGCAACACCGATCGTTGGTCGTATTTAATTAGTCAACCTTTTGTGATTATTCATTACTTCAATAATTTTTTTCTTCCATTTAATTTAGTGATAGATACCGATTGGGAATTTTTAAAAACGATTACCGACGATAGGTTTTTAATAGGCATGGGTTTTTTAATAGGCTTGGGCTACATTATTTATCGGAGTTCGCAACAGCATCCTTTATTAGCTTTTGGCTTGGCTTGGTTTTTGTTGGCGTTAGCACCTACATCTAGCATCATTCCTTTGTCGGAGGTGTTAAACGATCATCGTCCATTTTTTGCTTACATAGGCTTAAGCATCGCATTGGTGTATGGGTTTATTTGGTTGCATCAAACTTACGCCAATCGGTTTTCGTTAACTAAATTTTATAGTGTTGCCTTGCCAGTGTGTATTGCCTTGCATGGATATGGCACGTATCAACAAAATAAAATTTGGAGTAGTGGTGAATCGGTGTGGAAAGAAGCCACGCTTAAATCGCCTCGCAATGGGCGTAACTGGATGAATTATGGCAATGCGTTAATGCAGCGTGCTGCTTTTGCTGAAGCCGAAGCGGCGTTTACACAAGCTAGTTTGCAATGGCCCGATTATTCGTATTTATACATTAATACAGGTATTCTCAAATCGGCTACCAACCGCCCCGCAGAGGCCGAAGTTGATTTTTTAAAAGCGAAAAGTTTAGACTCGCAAAATCCCGAATGGTATGTGTATTATGCAAAGCATCTACTAAAAAATAAACGTTATGGCGAGGCTTTAAAAACGGTTAACGATGGCTTGCTATTAAGCCCTGCACACGCTGGATTGGCTGTATTAAAACCCGAGGTAGAATTAAATGCTAATCACCCAGAGGATATTAATACCATTAAATTGGAAGCGGCTATTAAAAATGCCAAAGCGAATGTGAGTCCCGAAAATTATATAGAGTTAAGTTTGGCGTATTACAATGTGGGTCAGTTCGAGGCTTGCATAGAAGCCTGCCAGCAATCGCTTCGATTGAAACCCGATTATGCGTTAGCTTATAACAATATGTGTTCGGCATACAATCAATTAAAGCAATGGGATAAGGCTATAGAAGCGGGGCAGAAAGGCTTACGCATAGACCCGACTAACGAATTATTAAAAGGCAATTTGAATTTAGCTTTAACTAGTAAAGGAAAATAGAGGTATGATTATTATTGGTATTAACGCATTTGGACACGATTCTTCGGCTTCGATTATTATTAATGAAGTTTTAGTTTTTGCAATTGAAGAAGAGCGGTTAACTCGTAAAAAACACGACGGTCAATTCCCGGTTAAATCTATACAAGCTTGTTTAGACTTTGCGAATATTACGATTGCCGATGTGGATCACATCACTTTTTTTTGGAAACCTGGTTTAACCATTCGTCATATTCCTCATTACTTTTTTAAATTTTTTGATAAGGTGCCCAAACTTTTAAAAGAGCAACGGCACTTTAAAGTAGAAGAAAATTTAGGGATGTTGAATTATTTAAAAGATATGTATCGTTTGCCAAAGCGCATTCGGAATACTTTTGAAGGCGGTGCGCGAGCCAAGTTTCAGTTTCATTATCAAGAGCATCATTTGTGCCATGCGGCAAGTGCTTTCTATCCATCGGGATTTTATGAGGCGGCTATTTTAACCGTTGATGGAGCGGGCGAATGGGCTACCACTCTATTTGCGCATGGCAAAGGTAATCGTTTAGCCAAATTAGGAACGGTAGATACGCCTTATTCTTTAGGTGCGTTTTATCAAGCCATTTCGATGCACCTTGGCTTTAAACTTATTGAGGGACCTGGTAAATTAATGGCTTTGGCATCGTTTGGAAACGCCAATGGCCAAGTGTATAAGGACATGCGCAGTTTATTTCAGTTTGAAGCAGAGGGCAAGTATAGCTTTGACATGTCGTATTTTAGTTACCACTATTCGCGAAAAAGTGGGGTCAGCAAAAAATTTAATAGTTTATTTGGGCCTTCTAAAACGGAGGCGGGCAATTGGAATCAGAAAGAAAAAGATGTAGCGGCGAGTGCGCAACGCATTGTTGAAGAATTGTTTTTACATTTTGGAGCGTATTTAAAAAAAGCAACAGGAGCCGATGCCATTTGTTTGGCGGGCGGTGTGGCGTTAAATAGTGTTGCTAATGGCAAGTTGATTCAATCTGGATTATTCAAACATATTTTTATTCAACCAGCAGCGGGCGATTCTGGAACCTCTTTAGGAAGTGCGTTTTTACTGGCTCACGAGCAATTGAACCGACCACGCCAATACGTGATGAAAACTGCTTTTTTAGGACATGCTTACAGCGACAGCGATTACGAGGCGGCATTAAAAGCGGCTAAGGTCAATTATAAATTAGTGGGCGAGGGTATTTATGATTTGACGGCGCGCATTCTGCAACAAGAATATATTATTGGATGGTTTCAAGGGGCTATGGAATATGGTCCGCGTGCCTTGGGAAACCGCAGTATTTTTGCGAGTCCGTTTCCTGCCAACATGAAAGATACTATCAATCGGCGAATTAAATTTCGAGAAGGCTTTCGACCATTTGCAGCTATTGTTAGTGAAGAAGAATGTAGTACTTATTTTACTTTTCATTTACCCAATCCGTATATGCTATTGGTTTACGGGGTTAAGGAAGAGTACCAACAGCTGATGCCAGCCATTACACATGTAGATGGAACGGTGCGCATTCAAACGGTGAATGAGGAAGAGAATAAACACACCCGACGTTTATTAACGGCATTTAAAGCTTTAACGGGTCATCCTGTTATTTTAAATACTTCGTTTAATATTAAAAGTGAGCCTATTGTGTGTTCGCCTCAAGATGCCATACATTCTTTTGTAAATTCGGATTTAGATTATTTGGTAATGGGTCCGTTTTTAGTGAGTAAGCAATTGCCTTTAGAGGTTTAAATTTAATTTTTTCGGGAAAGGCTTTGGGTTAAACGATATAAAGGATTGGAGGTTTTGTGTGTAAAATAGTTTTGGCACGCTAAAGGACGCAAAGTTCGCAAAGGCGGAAAGGAAAGATGGATTGGTTATTGGGGTTTGAATGGCACGCAAAGGACGCAAAGTTCGCAAAGGCGGAAAGGAAAGATGGATTGGTTATTGGGGTTTGAATGGCACGCTAAAGGCGCAAAGTTCGCAAAGGCGGAAAGGAAAGATGGATTGGTTATTGGGGTTTGAATGGCACGCAAAGGACGCAAAGTTCGCAAAGGCAGAGAGGAATGAATGGTCGTTGATGTTTTAAAAAAGAGTGGAATAAAAAGTCGTTATTTTCATTGGTATATACAAAGAGGCCGCTGCAAGGGATTTCTACTGGAATTTAAAGATTTTTTTAAGCTATGAAAAACGATTTTACTGGCTTGCCACAATTTTGATAAAGGATAGAACTCCCCGAAGCTCTTGTTCAGAAAGGCTTTTAGCTTGCAGTAATCTCACAAATGGTTTAAACTGAAAATAGACGGTTGAAATCGTAGTGAAAGACAAAAGCTGCAAGGATATTAGGAAGCACAGGTTCGAGGACTGTAAGAATAGCTAACGCTATTTTGAAGACCGGAGAGCCGAGCCTTTTTAATAGCTGCCGCAGATTTTGTTTTGTAATAGATTTCAACTGTCTATTTACGGTTAAAATGAACTCTTTTACGTGAGAGAAGCCCTAACCTATTCCTTTGAAAGTTACTTAAAGGACAAGAATGGCGATGAAATTAAACCGCAATTAGACAGCAGAAGCCATTTTTTTGGCGCACTACCTGTCTTAGTGCGGTTAATGCCCGAAGTGAATTCGGGACAGGCTACGATTAAGTTACTGTGAGGATTTCTTACAAGTGATTTATACTGGAATCCTTACTTTACTTAATCGTAGGCGGTTCTTTTTTTGAACGGTCTATTTCCATCTAACTCATTTTTTAAGTTTTGATTTTAAGTGTTTTACAGAGTTAGCTATTTTATTCTAAAGTGTCCGATTTCTTGAAATTTAGGGTTAAAGATGCAATGGCTAGTTGTTTTGCGAACTTGTCCTCAGTATAAAAGAGGCTTATTAAATGTATGGTGTGTTTTAGCCACCTCAAAAGCTGTAAAATGTAAAGCAACATCTCCCTCGTCCTTGTTTGAGCGTTAGCGGAAACGAGGACGGGCTAAACGGGCGTTTGTAACGCCCACACGATAGCTTTATCTGCGTTACAAACGCAGTTCTAAAACGTCCTCGTTACGCTTCGCTAAACAAGGACGAGACAGGGCAATTAATCATTCTTAATCTAAAGTAAAGTCTTCTTCCAATTAGAGTTTCACTCTTTTTACGTGAGGGATAGAGGCGACAGCCCAATGCAGGGTTTGGCGTGCTTTTGTGCGAGCGAGGCGGCTGAGGCACGAAGACCCCGCAGCCGCAACAAAAGCCGCCAAAGCTGCATTGGCTAAAGCCGATAGCCCGACCCCGATCTCAATTTTAGAACTAATCTTTTACCTACTTCACTGGCTATTGGCGAAGGCGAACATTCTAAACAGATAAGGGGGCACGCCCAAAAAATAATAGATAAATAAACTTGGTATTAGAATTTAAAACTTAAACCCCCACATATCAGGGGTGTGCCTGCTGCAATTTCGGCGTTAAGACCAATGTTTGGCGTAAAGAAATAACGGAAACCAATACCTGGTTTAATACCAAACGGAATGAAATTAGGGATTTTAACATTTACTGTCCCAAATGGATCGTTGGAGGTGAACGAATAGTCATTTCTTCGGTAACCAGCACTTATTAAACCATAAGCATCAAATTTTTCGGCATCTGCAAAATGAAAATTGGCTCTGAACATGGCGCGAATGGTTGAAAATTCCCAAGTGTAGTCGTATGTAGGCGTGACTCCTCCAATTGATGTGAATGCCTCCTCGCGATAGGTTACCCTTGTGGATGAATAACTAAACTCACCACCAATACCAATTTTATCGGTTACTAAATGTTCATAAACTAAACCAACAGGCCCAATACCTCTTACTTTAATATCGATGGCATCGGCAGAGGCAACCGCCTTATAAATTGAGGTTAAGATATTAACTCCATAATACAGGTTAACAAAGTTTGAACCTTTTTCAATTAAATCTTCTTCACTGTTAGCCTTGGTAATCATACTGGCTTCGATGTTTTGTGCAAAAAGCGAGGATGTAAATATACTCGCTACAATGGCTGCTACTTTTAAGCTGTTTGTTTTCATAATTTTGTTGTTGCTAATTTTGAAGACTAATTTTTAATAAGTTTAGAAAACAAAAATACTATTTTTATTTACTTTACATAAATTCTCATGCGGATATTTGTTAAAGGTCTGTCGTTAGTGTTTGTTTTAACAGCGGCTAGTTTATCTAACACCAATAGTCCTTCTACAACTTCTCCAAAAACAGTATAAGTGCCATCTAAATGAGGCGTACCACCAACATTCATATACCTATCGGTTTGATAGGACGTAAAAGTGTACTCGGGTTTTAGGTCGTATTGTTTTTTAATGGCTAATTCGATTTGTTTATTAACCACTTCGGCACTATCGGTTTTTGTTTCTTGTTTAAGTCGGTTGTAAAGTTGCTTTTGAGTTTGTCCCTCTGCACTTTTTAAATAGGCATTGGCGCAATTGGTATAGCGTGTTTTATTAATGCGCGCTTCGTACTTTTGTAGGTCTTCTTTAGTGCGCACTTTACCTTGCACGATGTAAAATTGACAACCACTCGATTCGAAGTTAGGGTTTACATCATCGCCGTCGCGCGCCGCTGCCAAAGCCCCTTTTTTGTGAATTAACGCAGGGTTTATTTCGGCGGGTAGGCGGTAGGCCACATCGCCATCGCCTAATTGGGCAGTGTCGTTAGCGCGTTTACTGGCAGGGTCGCCCCCTTGAATCATAAATCCGTTAATGATGCGGTGAAACAATAAACTATCGTAAAATTTTTCGCGCACCAGTTTTAAAAAATTAGCTTTATGCAGAGGGGTTTCTTCGTAAAGTTTTACTTTTAATTTACCAAAGTCGGTTTCAATAATAATGGTTTCTTTCGATAAGGTTTGACCGTTGGAACAGAAGAACCAAGCGCAAAACACAATTACAGCAAGTTTTTTGTACATTCGCTAAAATTAATTATATTTGTTAATCAAATAAGTTTTTTTGTTATGAAATCACGTATCTGTGGGGTATTATTTTTTAGTTGCTGTGCTTTAGGGGCTTTAACGGTTAGTTCTTGCGATAAAAAAACAGATTGTAAAGCCAACGTTACTGTAGTAGATGCCTCTGGTGCAAGTGCTGCCAATATTCCCGTGTTGCTTTTTGCTACTGTTAAAACATCGCAAAGCAATACCGTAACTGCCGATTTAAAGGCCGAAGGAGTTACTGATGCCTCGGGTCAGGTTTCGTTTACATTTAAACTTCCTGCTATTTACGATATACGTGCCACCAAAGTAGAAAATTCAACTACTTTAGTAGCAACTGGCATCATCAAACTAGAAGAAGGTAAAGGCGTTGACAAAACTGTTACCTTAAAATAATTTCTTTTTTATGAGAATTGAAAGTAGTATTCAATTTTTTATTACTTTCGATTATATATTTTGAAATTCAAATCTCCAATAGTCGTTATTTTTTTAGGTTTAGCCGCCAGTTTATTTGCGTTTAGCTGTCAAAACCAAACGTCTAATGCCATAGATAAGGAGGCGCAGGAAGGGTTTATTGAATACGAAACGAAAGCCATTGACTCTAAACACCCTTTGGCAGGATTAGCTCCAAGTTCGGTCGTTTTAAAGTATAAAAAAAATAAATTCGCACTCGAAATGAGTACCATGGGTTTATTTAATACCTCCATTATTGGCGATTTAAAAGCAAAAGAAATTGCGCAAACGGTTAAGTTTATGGAAATTAAACAAGCCTGCATTGAAACGGAAAGCGATATAAAAGCCGAAAACGAATCGTATTTATTACACATTGAAGAAACCAAAGAAACCAAAGTTATAGCGGGCTACACCTGTTATAAACTAAAAGTAAACCGTGTGGACTCGCCCGAAATTAAATTTGATGCGTATTATACCAAAGATTTGAATTTACCTGAGGATTGCAATGCGCTAACACCCTATTTTGCAGTAAAAGGGGTTTTGCTCGATTATCGGCTAAAAAAAATGGGTTTAGAAATGCACTTTTTAGCTAAAGCGGTTAAGCATCAACAAATTCCTGATAACACATTTGAAATTCCGGCTTATATGAAAATTATAAGTAAGGACGAGATGCGTGCATTTTTTGCAGGTTTGTAACCTTTTGTGGAAGTTTTTGCGCTTCCGTATTAGTTAAACGACTTTGGTGTAATTAAATAAAATTAACATTGTCAAAATTAAATTGGCACTACCTTTGAATAATTAAGATTAAAAAATAAATATGAAAAAAATAATACTATTGGCTGCATTTGCCGGATTAGGTTTAACGGTTTTGGCGCAAGATTGCATGACGATCAAAACGATGAATAAGGTAGAAGGCTTGCCCCCGGAATATGCTGGTGCGGGTGAAACAGAAAAAGTTGTTTATATGAAAGGGGATAAATCGAAAACAGAAGTTTCGAGCATGATGATGTCAATGACCTCAGTAAACGATGGACAAAAAACGACGACTATTCAAGAGTCAATGGGAAACAAAATGGCTTGGGTAATGACCAAAGCAGAGGCGGAAGAAGCGGGTAAAGCAGATGTTAACTTACCCAAAATAGAAAAAACAAACGAGACGAAAACGATTTTGGGATATGAGTGTAAAAAAGTTTTGGTAACTGTAATTGGAAAAGATAAACAAGCCATTGTTACTACCGCTTGGGTTACAGATAAAATCAAGAGTCCAAAAGCTGGGAAAAATTTTGACCGCAGTTCAGGTCCAGATTTAAGAGGAGTGGAAGGTTATCCCTTAGAAACTAAATTTAAAATTAAGCAAGGCGAGTTAGATCTTACCGTTACATCTATTGCCACCGAAATTAAAACTGATAAATTGGATGATAGCGTATTTACGATTGATACCAATGGGTATAAAGTTTTAAGTTTTTCTGAATTAAAAGAACAACTAAAAGCCATGCAAGGCGGCAAATAAAGTTTAAGCCAAAAATATATCATTTAAAAAACTGCTCTCGGAAAAGAGCAGTTTTTTTATGTCTATTCTATCTAACTCATTTTTTAACCGAGATTATGCAATAGGAATCGTAGTGAGAGGCGAAAGCCCAATAAAACAGGCACTTTTTCGACTGAGTCATAGTATTACTGTGGTGAAGAAGAAAAGTGACTGTTTTGAAGGGATTTCGGCTCGTAATAGATTTCTATTGCATAATCTCGGTTTAAGCGTTTCTTAATTCCTCTTTCGCCCTCGTCCTTGTTTGAGCGTTAGCGGAAACGAGGACGTGCTAAATGGGCGTTTGTAACGCCAACGCTATCACTTTATCTGCGTTACAAACGCAGTTCTAAAACGTCCTCGTTACGCTTCGCTAAACAAGGATGAGATAAAAACATTTCTAATCACTGCGGCAGGTTTTGTTTTGTGATAGATTTCGACGGTTTATCTCCACCTAACTCATTTTCAAATTTTGATTTTAAACATTTTGCAGAGTTAGCTATTTTATTCTAAAGAACTTCTTTCTTGAAATCTCGGTTAAAATCTCGGCTAAAGTATCTTCTTTAACAGGGCTTTTACATTTAATCAAAAATGAAGGAAGAAATAAAATTTTCATCCACTGTAAACATAGGCTTGACTTGCTGCGCGTTACAAGTTAGACGTTGTATTCTAAAGTGCCCATTTTCTTAAATTATGATTTAATTTTTACTGGATGAGTTGCTTAGTGCGCCTATTAAGCGGTTGGTTAATACCAATGCCATTTGCGAAAAATACGTTTGAATTATTTTTTTTGGTTCGTTGATTTTAGTGGGTAAATCGAGTTCGACGGTGCCACTATTTAATTCTACGGCATCGTAACTATAAATGGTATAATGCCATGTTATTTTTCGATTGGGAATGGCTATACCTGTGTTGACTAACCCGTCGTTTCCAGCTTTTAAATCGAGTTGATTGATGAAGATGAAAATATCGGTTTTATGTGTGCCGTATAGAAGTGGGACTAGTTTGGCGTTAGTGGTTTTGGCATTCATAAAGCGTTTTTCGCCAGCTTTTGTTTCAACTTGAACTTGCCCTTTTTGAATGCTATTGTCTTTTTTTTCTTTTTCAGGAGCTTTGTATTTATCTGGGTTAGGAACAATGGCGTAATCGTAAGTAAGGTTCGAATAAATGCTTTTTAATTCTTTCGCATATTTTGTGGTATCTTCCATTAAATCGAGTACTTCAAATCCTTTGCTTTTTAGGGCTTTGTAGCATTGTTCGTTGAGTCCATCTCTAAAATTATGTTTTATTTCTTTGGCCGATTGGCCCGTTTGTTTGTTAATACTAAAATCTATTTCGCTCAGGTATAAGCGTGGTTCAAACGGAATCACCATTACTTTATGCTTTGTTGAATTATCTACAACTTTAGATGGCTCTGACTTTAAACGCGTTGCGTGTTGCGCCATTAACGAAGTGTTGAGTAAGCCACCCATTAGCATTAAAACCCATTTATACATTTGTTTATAGTTTGGTTCTAAATTAAAAATAAAACCCTCATTTCTTTCAGAAACAAGGGTTTTAAACTTATAAATACTGTTAATTAGTATTGTGAGAAACCTTGACGGTCGGTTACTTTATGTTCAATTAAAAGCCCCACACAGGCGGCATCTTGCGCTTTGTGTGCTTCTTGTTCGGTGGCACCTTGTGGCACTACAACTTCAATAATTAACTGACGTGTAGAGATGCTTTGAAATTCGAAAATCTGTGTGTCTTCGGCACTAGAATTATCGAACAGTAATTCGTTGGTACGCGCATCGTAAATTTTATAGCTTACTTTATCGCCTAATACTGTTTCGCAACATACAGTAATTTTATAATCCATGCCTTTGTAAATAACGCAACGTAATTTACTAACCATGCCTTGGCTAAATAAACCGCTTTTACTTTGTGCATTATACTGCCATTTTTCGCCTCTTTTTCCACCATCGAGTACACAGTACTTTTTGTGAAACTGACCGCAAACACCTGCTTGGGCGTTGATGCGTGCATTACATAAAACAAGTAATGCGAATACTAAAAATATTTTTTTCATAAAACTAATATTATTTGGTTTGTGTATAGGCGTTACGAATTGACCTTACCTTTTCTACAATTCCTTTGTAAATGTCTTCGCTCATGTTTAATTGTTTTCCGCCTCCAATTAGCATTTTGCCTTCGGTAGATTTATTTCCTGTGGTTAAATCTTTTTCTGAGATTTTATTGAACTCGGCTAATAACCCTTCGAAGTCAGTTTTAATAGCTTTCACGTTGGCATCTGCTTCGTGTTTTTTTAGAAACTCTATTAAGTTTTCAAGGGTGTATTTTTGGTCGGCCAAACGTTCTATCATTGGGCTGGCGTTTTCGTATTTAGCTAAGTTAGTTGCAATAAAGAGGCTTTCTATCCAACCTCCGGCAACAACTTGCGCTAGAGTAGAGCCTTGTTGGCTTCCTTCGAGTGTTTCAAACGAGGAGAAGTAAATATCGTCGGTAATAACAGCTAAGGAGTCGGGCATGCCAACGTTATTTTCCAAACGCTTCATCATTTCGGGTTTAATGGCTGTACTTACGCCAATTTGATCGCCCATTTGTTTTACTACCTTAAAATATTTTAAAGCATCTGAGCCTAATTCAAAAATACTACAGTAGCTTAAATCGCAACTGTAAATACCAAAATTAAGTGCGCGCGATTTGTTGTCGGCGTAATTTTTTTGATTTTCGGTTGGGTTTAAGAAACTGGTATTTTTATTATTTTTTCCTCCTACCATTTTAATAAAGGTGAGCATTTCGCCAGGAGAGGGCACTTGAAAGAAAGTTTCGGATACTGGATTAATAGCCGGTGTTTCAACCTTAGAGGAGTCAACACCATTGTCCATTGGGTCATCCGTTTTCCCATCGCCACAACTTGCCAAGCAAAAAGCGGCTAAAACTGGAACCATTAAATAGGAGTTAATTTTAATCATCTTTTAAATATAATACTTTTTTAATTTGATTGGATTAATTTATTCACCAACGAGGCAGCTTCGTGAAATTCGATGGCTGAATACACTTTTAAGCCCGATTCGTCAATTAGTTTTTTCGCAGCTTCGGCATTGGTACCTTGTAAACGAATAATTATTGGAATAGCAATATTCCCCATGTTTTTATAGGCATCAACAATTCCTTGGGCAACACGGTCGCAACGAACAATTCCACCAAAAATATTTACTAAAATAGCTTTTACGTTGGCATCTTTTAAGATGATGCGGAAGGCTTTTTCAACACGCTCGGCATTGGCTGTTCCACCTACATCTAAAAAGTTAGCCGGCTCGCCACCACTTAATTTGATAATATCCATAGTTGCCATAGCTAAACCCGCACCATTTACCATGCAACCCACGTTTCCATCCAATTTTACATAGTTTAATTCGGCTTCGCGCGCTTCTACATCAATTGGGTTTTCTTCGGTGATATCGCGCATGGCTTCGTAATTGGGATGACGGTATAAACCATTTCCATCGAAGGTTACTTTGCTATCTACGGCAATGATGCGGTCGTCGGATGTTTTTAATACGGGATTAATTTCAAATAAAGAGGCATCAATGCTTTCGTAGGCTTTGTAAAGTGCGCTTACAAATTTTACCATTTCTTTAAAGGCATTGCCGCTCAATCCTAAATTAAAAGCAATCTTGCGGGCTTGAAATGCTTGTAAACCAACGCGTGGATCTATTTCTTCTTTCCAAATTTTTTCGGGGGTATGTTCGGCTACAGCTTCAATGTCCATGCCACCTTCGGTTGAATAAACAATGGTGTTGCGGCTACGCGAACGGTCGAGCAACACACTCATGTAAAATTCTTTGGTAGGGCTGGCACCTGGGTAATACACATCTTGCGTTATTAAAACTTTGTTAACCAATTTGCCTTCGGCACTAGTTTGTGGGGTAATTAAATGCATGCCTAAAATTTGCGATGCTTTTTCTTTTACTTCATCCAAATTTTTAGCCAATTTAACACCACCGCCTTTACCGCGTCCACCAGCGTGAATTTGTGCTTTTACCACTACCCAATCGCTATTGTATTTGGTTTTTAATTCTTTGGCAGCTTCTACGGCTTGTTCGGGCGTATCTACAACAATACCTTCTTGAATGGCCACACCAAAACTTTTTAAAATACTTTTTCCTTGATATTCGTGTATATTCATACTATTTTATAAATGGAGAAGTCAAATTTAGCATTTATTTTTTATTAGTGAGTACTTAAACCAATATTTGATTTGGTCAGTTTTTTTGCTTGAAACCTGTTTAGCTGTTGTCTAAGATTGTTGATAAGGATTTTTGTTTTACGGTTTATTGCGTTAGGAATACTAGGATTTAAGATTTCGGTTTGCTCAAGTTTTCCTTTGTTTTAGTTAACATAAAATTAACAAGGTTGCAAAAAAAACCAAAACCGTCAATTTTGTTTAATTTTTAACATTTAACGTTAAACAAAATGGAGTTGGTGTATGTTAGAGGAGTAAACTATAAAATATATAAAATGAAAAAACAGTTTACATTAATCGCTGCACTCTTAGGTTTAGGAGTTACAGCTGCAAAAGCACAAACGGCCTCTTTACAAGTTATTCATAACTGCGCCGATGCGGCTGCAGCTACGGTGGATATTTATGCTGGTAATACTTTATTAATTAACGATTTAGCCTTCCGTAACGCCTCTATTACATTTACAAACATTTCTGCGGGTGTTAATATTGTTGTTGGAGTAGCACCAGGCACTTCTACTTCAGCTGCGCAGTCCATTGCAACATTTACAGTTAATTTTGCGCCTAACTCACGCAACATTGTGGTAGCAAATGGTATTGTTAGCCCATCTGGTTACACCCCTGGGTCTGCAACTCGTCCGTTCACGTTAAGCACATTTACTTTAGGCTTGGCGGCGGCTCCAAATGGAACAACTACTAGTTTATTAGTTCACCACGGAAGCACCGACGCACCAACGGTTGATATTGTTGCCCCTTTTACTGGAACTAATCCAGTTGCTCCAAATATCTTAGTAAACAATGCCTCTTATGGTGCATTTGCTGGGTATTTGAATTTACCAACCGCTGACTACAAAATTCAAGTACGCGATCAAAACTCTGAAAATGTAGTAGCTGAGTATTCGGCTCCTTTACAAACTTTAGGCGTTGGTGGTGCTGCTTTAACAGTTTTAGCAAGCGGTTTCTTAACTCCTGCTAACAACAGTAACGGTCCTGGATTTGGTTTGTATGTAGCTACTGCGGCTGGAGGTTCGTTAATTCCATTGCCAACTAGTACTATTTCATCTACAAGATTACAAGCTATTCATAACTGTGCGGACTTATTAGCGGCACAAGTGGATGTGTATATGCAATCGGCTGCAACTGGAACGGCTTCATTCAGATTAATTGATAATTTTGCATTCCGTACTGCTTCTTCTTATATTGATGTTCCAGTAGGACAAACCATTTCATTATTTGTTGCGCCTTCAACTAGTACTAGTTCGGCTCAAGCGATTGCTACTCTTACCTACAATTTAGCTTCAACTTCTAAATATCAATTAATCGCGAGTGGAATTGTTAGCCCAGTAGGTTATTCACCTTCTTCGGCTACTGCCCCATTCAGTTTAATTGCTAATGCAAATGTGCGCGAGCGCTCGTTAAATGCTAATAATACAGATGTGTTAGTGTTTCACGGATCTACCGATGCGCCTACCGTTGGTGTTAGTGCACAAGGTGTGGGTCCAGTAGTAAGCAATCTTTCTTACGGACAATTTAACAGCACAGGCTACTTAAATTTACCAAGTAATACTCCAGCAGGTAATTATACATTACATTTAACCAATGCTGCAGCTACTACAACTTTAGCTACTTATAGTGCTCCTTTAAATACATTAGGAACAACTGGTTTAGGCTTAACCGTTTTAGCAAGTGGGTTTTTAAATCCTGCTAACAACAGTAGTGGTCCTGCTTTTGGCTTATGGGCTGCATTACCAGCAGGCGGTAACTTGGTTCAATTACCAGTATTAAGTGGTTTAAGTGTAAAAGAAACGGCTTTAAATCAATTTATTTCAACTTATCCAAATCCAGCTACTGAAACTTTCTTTATCAAAAATACTTCTGATAAAAGTGGTTCAGTTAAGTTAATTGATTTAACTGGTAAAGTAATTGCTACACAAACTTTAGGCGAAGGCGTTTCAACTTTAAATGTATCTAACTTAAATTCGGGTGTTTATTTTGTTGAAATTTCAATTGATGACCAACGTTTAGTTCAAAAATTAGTGAAGTAAAAATTTTAAAAATTACCGCTCCGACTAATCCTTGAGGTTTTATTGTACTTTGGTTTTATTGGTTGGTTACTAAAAAATACAATACTGAGGTGAAAAGAGCGGTTCTCTAATTATTAATAAAAAATGCGGTTTATTTTTAAATCGCATTTTTTGTTTAAATCAAATTTTGCGTTAGAGATTATTTAACCGAGATTTTAAGAAAGAAGTTTTTTAGAATAAAATATATCTGCTTTTGGTATTAACTCATAGCAGTTAATAACGGCATTGGTTTATTCTAAAATCCTCTTTCAAAATTTAATTCCCTCCTTTGCGACCTTTGCGCCTCCTATGTTTGTAAAAGTTATGGTGATTAAAAACAAGCCGTACTTTTGTTAACTTAAAGTGAAAATGAATGAGAGCACATTTGCGACTAAATAGTTTTAAAAATATATTCACGCAAAGAAATCGC
>JAAFIL010000018.1:39784-69683 GCA_013297775.1 Bacteroidota bacterium | reverse complement strand
GATTGATGTAGCTTATGCGCGAACCAAACAAATTTTAATGAGTAACAAAGAAAAACTAAGCCTCTTAGCTGAAAAATTGTTAGAGAAAGAAGTTATTTTTAAAGAAGATTTGGAAGATATTTTTGGGAAGCGCCCCTTTGAAAAACACGATGAGGTGAAACAAGATTCGGTAAAGCCAGTTGAACCCGTTTTACCACCAACACCTCCTATTGAGCCAGTGGCTTAAATTATTAAGGACTATTAATTTTGAAAGGTCGTTTCACTTAGCGGAACGACCTTTTTGTTTTTCAAAAAATAAGTCTCCTTGTGTTTTGGTTGATTTCACTAGCTTATTTCGTTTTTTGGCGGCGAGGCATAATAAAACTTCTTCATCTTGGTGCTTATCGCCCGAGTTATAGGCATAAATTGGTTGCATCAACTCAATCAATTCTCTCGATATATTGTTATTACTGGCATGATGTGGCACTTTTAAAAAGAACAAATTTTTTAATTCTTTTTCATAGTCAGGAATTTTTTTAAGCGATTCGATGCCCGCATCACCTGTAAATAAATACCGACGTCTCAAATCGTCTATGGCTAAAATAATACTGGCTTTGTTGGTTGGTGTTAAATACGTTTCGCTATCTTTTTTTAAACGCGCGCATGGATTAGCTAGGATGGGAAATAGGGGCTTGACTGAGAGATTGGCTTGGGTTTCGGGGGTTTCAATGAACTCTTCGCTAACGAAATGCGCAAACGATTTAGTAGGTGGAAACAAACTGTCGTAATACGCTTTAGTGGGGCCTAGTATTTTTATTTCGGGCCAATCGGTTAAGGGTTGTTGTTTGTGAAATACTTGTTTTAATTTATCGGTCGGAATGCTATCTAACAAACGTTTTAGTTGTGGTAACGATTCAATGTATAATTCTGTTTTTTCATGTATTATTTTTTCGTGTTTCGGATGAAGGTGAAGTAATGAATCGTGAACTGTTGAACCTGTTGTTTCAGAAGCTATACTTGCGTTTAAATAGCCTGCAATAAGTTCGGGGGTTTTATGCACCCACACCTCTTTAATATCAGCTATGTACTCTTCGATTAAAGGAATAAGTCCACCAATGTGGTCGCTGTCGTAATGCGTGCAAACGACTACATCGGGGGCTTTTTTATTGTGTAGTTGAAGCACTTCCACTAGTTTGGGTTTTAATTTTTGTGTATAGTAGAGGGGTTCGCCTCCATCTATAACCATAACTAAACTCTTTTTGGGTTTAATCAATTCGACAATAATGGCATCGCCATCTTTCACATTTAAGACATGTATTTTTACGGTCATGTTAGTTGGGGTTATAAGGTGTTTCGATAAATATATTTCTTTTTAAGCAAGTTGTAAAAAGAAGTTGAAAATTAGTTGCTAACGATTTTCAGCCCAACTTATTTTAATTCAATTACTCAATCTGGATAAGATTTAGAAAAAAATTCGGCGAAAGCACAGAATCAAAAAACCCTTAACTTTTTATAGCCAAGGGTTTATTTTTTGCTTTTGTGGAACTAACACGAGCAAGTTCGAACCGCATTTTGGAAGATTTACGTAAAATATAGCGATTCATTTTTCTAATACTAATCCACCTATATTTCCCCTCAACAAAGCGATTTTATCCACCATATATCCGCCAAATACACATTATATCCGCCATTTATCCGCCAAACTTCAATTTATAGATTGTTCCTTTTTTTTCTCCTTCTTTAATAAACATATTTAACTCTATAAGATTTTCTAAATCCCTTAAAGCTGTTCTGTCGGAAGTTTCATTAATTTCCTGATATTCCTTATTCGTAATTCTACCCTTATCCTTAACAAAAAACACGGCTTTTAATTGTCTGTCATTTAATCCAAGCTTAATTAATTGCTCCTCGTTCAAATTGTTTTTAAATAGGGTAATGATAAAGCCTCCATCTTGTTCTTTCATCTCAGGTTCAGGAAGCTCGGCTTGTCTGCAAGTGTCTATAATTTTAATAGTTCCTCTGCCCCACGAATCTATGTATCCGCCTTTAAAACAAACATCAGCAATTATAGGATTTCTTGGTCGTGATGAATGGGAGCGTTTTAGAGAATCTAGTGTTAATCCTTCGGGAAGTGAGCCTTCGTTCCAAATACTAATTTTATCGTTATAAATTCTAATTTGTATTGGCGCACCCATGTAATTGCGATGCACTAAGGCGTTTAAGAGCATCTCTCTAATGGCTGGAACAGGATACTCTCCCTTTTCAATGCGGTGTATTCCTTCAAATTCAATTGGTCGTGTTAAAAATTTGTGATTGAGTTGATTTAAAACCGCTTGGAGTAATCCAATTAAACCTCCTTCCTCTGTTTCTTGAAATTTTATATCTGCATCATCTTTTCCAAAGCGACCTATTTTCACAAAGGTATTTGGATAAAATTTAGCAGGTTCTTTTCCAAATAAAACAATAGCTGCTCTTTTTAATTGTCCGTTTTCGGTAAATCTTAATTTCTCAAGTAATTCGGGTAAAGCTAAACCATCATTTTCGGGTAAACGTCCTGCGTTTTCTGATGCTTTTAGGAAAATAGCGACTGCCTTTTCATTAATATCAACAAAGCTAACTCGTGGCTCTATTACATCATCCCATGTCTTTCCCGATTTTTTTAATAAGAACTCGTTTAATGAAGCTCCAATTAATTCTTGTTTGGTACTTCCACTTCTGAAATAATATCTTCCTCTTACAGAAATAGGAACAGAATAAGGTTGTGTTACAATTTCAATAAAGTACTTATCGTTTTCATAATGCAAATTTACCTCAGTAGAAATGCCCATCGCATTTCTAATTTTGTTATTCAAGCATAGTATTTTTTATGAGAAAAATAGTGGGTTGCCATTGATAGTTTCAAAACAAAATTGGGGAGTAACATTCGTCTCAACTGTCCACCATTGCCCTGTGTGCCTAAAATAAGCAAGATTGTATGTATTTGAATCAACAAACTCCAAACGCGCAAATTTTTCTTCAAAACCCTCTAGTATTCTGTTTTCATATTCAGCCCTGTATTCGGCACATAAATAAAAAAACCCTCGGTAAAATTTGCAATAAAAATTTACAATGTAATTTTCTTTTTTGTTGGGTTTTGCTTCAATATATTTCTTTTTGTAATCGTTTATTAAAGGCTCAAACAGAGTGGTTAAAAGAGTTTTATCTATTTCTGCCATCACTTTTTTTTGGATTGCGAGAACCCATACTTTTTTAGTTGCCATTTTCGATTAATGAGATATTTTCTAAAATTTTATTTAATGCGGCATGAAACTCCTTTTTTATTGGAGGCTCACCAAAAAACATATCGTCAATATCTGCCATGTTATATTTTAGCATTTGTTTGATTAACTGCTTTGACTTTTTTATAAAATCAGTCTCATCTTTGCATTGGTATGATAACAAACCAAACTGTAATGTAAGGTTGTGGTCAAAGCGTTCTGCTTCTATCATGATCGCTTGGTACGTTTTATCTGTTAAATCTCCTGTATCTATTGACATAATTTAAAAAAATTAATCTATAAATTTTGCACCTGTTAAAGCAAAACAATCATTACTAAGGTCTTTTACCATATTTGGTAACAACAGTTTAATATTTGTTTGATAATTTGTTTTCCAAAACAATTTCAATTTTTTGCGAGCTTCTTCATTAATATACAATTCATCATTTTTAGTTATCAGAACCATGGCAACATCCCCTCTATTTACTGTTACAATAAACACAAAATCATCTTTGTCTTTTTTCAAACTATCTTTCCAATAATTAATATGTTCTTCTAATTCAAATTCGTATAACGCATAGGGCATTTCTCCTTCAAGCAGTAGGGCTTTTAGCAAACTATTTTCTGTTTTTGTTAGTGACATTATTTGTTTAGTTTTTTTATTTCTTTATCAAAATCTGATTCGTAATTTTTATCTTGTATTACACGATATTTATCAAATTCCATTTCAGCTTTTAGTTTGGCTTCAAGCATAGTAATTTTGCCTTTATCATTTAAAATAGGGTAGCTTGATAATTGCAAAAAACTGTTGAGAAATGTAACCCAATCTTGCATAGACATTATTAAACCACGTTGTGCGTTGTTTTCAGCAAGGTCTAGGTATGCCGATATAATACGGTTTAATTCTTTGATGTGTTCCTCGTTTAAATAATTTTTCGCAACACTCACATCGCTTTTTAGTATTTTGCCATCTGGTGCTGCCTTCCAAGTTTTTAGCCCCATAAATAGTTTTGTGGCATCGGCCTCGGTATAAATAATTTCAGCGGCTGTTTTGCCAATTATCGCCCAATGCAATTTATTTTGTACGGTTGCGAAAAAGTCTTTTGTGATTATGGCATCTTTATCGTAATCTACTGCTAATGCATATATATCGGTAATTTTTTGATAAAATCTGCGTTCGCTCGCACGTATTTCTCTAATCCGTTCGAGTAACTCTTCAAAATAATCTTGACCAAAATTCTTGCCTTGTTTTAGGCGTTCATCATCTAATAAAAAACCTTTTGTAATAAATTCTTTAAGCGTGTTGGTTGCCCAAATACGAAACTGGGTTGCTTGTGCAGAGTTTACACGATAACCAACAGCTAATACGGAATCGAGACTGTAAAACTCCACACTTCGTTTTACATTTCTGTTTCCTTCCTTTTGAACTGTTTCCAAAATGGAAATAGTTGCTTCTTTTTGCAATTCTTGAGTATCGTATATATTAGTTAAATGCTTGCTAATTGCGGGTACTTCAACGGCAAACAATTGTGACATGGCTTTTTGACTTAGCCAAAATGTATTGTTATTAAAAACTACTTCTACTTTTACATTACCTTGTGGTGTGCTATAGAGTATGATGTTTTTTAGGTGACTCATTGTTTCTTCGTATTTAATGATAATTTTTTGGGATTAGATTTAAGTTACAATTCATCTGAAATTGTGAAGTAGATTTTGTCATACATATTGACTATAAATTAAAGTTACGGTTCTTTTTTGAATACTATTTGCTCTCATTTTTTAAGTAACCTAATTAAACCTTTGTTCACATACTCATTTGTTATTTTCTCCTGTTCAAGTCGAATGTTATTAATCCTTACATATTTGTAGAAGTCTAACTCGTCATTATTTAAGTGTTCTAGCCATGTATCTTCCATGTTAGTTCCCCTTACATGAAATGCTTTAAAGCTATCCAACGTCATTTTATCCATTAGTATGGATTGTGTCTTTGGGAAATAGCTCTTAAATTGATTGAGTATCGCTAAACCATGTGCATCTATATCACCCCAATAAAAAATAGCAACTTCATTTAGCCAACTTACATTTTTTAATAAAGAAACCGCCCGTCCGCCTCCATAAACTGCTATTGTTGTGTTTAATGGAGGTAAAGTTAAAAATGTATTGAGCGTCGTTTTATTTTCAACAACTATTACAGTTGAAATAGGTAGTTTTAATCTTTCAAATTGACTAACAGGAACAGAAATATCATCTAAGCCATTAAAATAGTTTGTACTTAAATTTGTGTCTAATAGTTTGAAACGTATTAGCGATTCCGAAAACTTCAAATTAAATCTAGTTTCAAAAACTTTGTCTTCGGTATTTACAGATTCGCCAATTAAAAAATTAAGCAGTGAAGTGATTATACCTTTATTGTTCTCAATAAACTTGGTGTGAACTTCAATGGGTAATTCTCTAATGTATAAATTTGGTTTTGGAGTTTTTAAAAAATAGTTACATACTTTAATTAAATCATGCCAGTTTTTTTCATTTTCAATTACTGCACTTGGATTTTGTAGTATCCATTGTTTAAGTTGCGGTAATTCCTTAATAATTTTATCCGTAAATTCTATGAATTTTTCACTTTCTATTTCTTTATTAATAAAGTAAAGATAATCTGCTTCTGATAAAAACTTTATGGAATCAGGAAATCTAGCTGCTTTCACTTTTCTATTGTTAATCTCAACAAATTCTATATGATAGCTCCTTGGCATTTTTAAATTGGAGTTGGCAATTAACTCGTCAATTGATTTAACAGTGTTTTCATAATCCCAAAATGCTTCTGTTGGTTTGATTTTACCAATGCGATTTACTTCTAAAGGAAAAAATAATTCCTTTGTTACTAATGAGCGCAGATAGTCATCCCACTTTTTAAGCGCAAATACTTTTATTTCATTTGGCGTTGTCAAAAGGTAGCGTTTTTAAGTTTTTGGTCAATGTATTCTTGATAGGTTAAATTACTTATAGCCGAATCTCGTCCCTCAAAATTTGAAATAAAATGAAAGGAGTTTACATAATTTTCAATAATATTTATTTTTTGCAATGGTGTAACAATTAGCAATTGCAAATCTAATTTTTTAAACAACTCTAAACCATAACGTGTGCTATCATCCGAGCCTCTTCCAAATGCTTCATCAATTACAACAAATCGGTACGACCTAGCTTTAACATCATCTGATAAGCCAAATTGATAGGCCAATGCAGATGCCAAAATGGTATAAGCCAATTTCTCCTTTTGTCCACCCGATTTTCCTGATGAGCCCGGATGGTAGTTTACTTCAACATCATCACTAATTCTTTTTTCGCTTGCGTTAAATTCAAACCAATTTCTTACATCTGTTACTTTTGTTGTCCATTCTGTATCTATTGGATTCAGACTATTGAATCTATCCAATATTTTTTTAATTTGCTCGTACTTCTCAGTAGAGTATAAATTAACTTCGCCTATTGAATAGGAGTAACAATTTTTTAAATCCTCTTTAAAAGTATCTATTTGATGGTCTTTTACTCTATCACAACGTATTTCAATATAAGTTCCCAGTTCATATTCTATATCCTTTAAATTTTTGTTAATGTTATTAATTTTATCTTCAACCTCTATGGAATGTTGCTGTAGTTTTTGGTCAAATATATTTATGCCTTGTATTGTTTTTTCTTTGAGCTCATTCTCCAATCTTGCTTCATGCCTTGGTAAATCATCTTCTGATATTTTCTTATGAAACTTAATATATTCATCAACAGCATCTATGTTGGCAGTCATTTCAATTGTTTCGGAAGGCGAATGAATTTTAATATCCTTTATTTTAGAGTTAACATCATCCCTTGCCTTATCTCTCTTTATTTGTAAAGTTTTTAGTTTTCCGTTGTTTCCGTTTAGGCTTTCTCTAATTTCTTTCTCAAACACGTCAATATTTTTCAGTTCTAAGTTTTGTGTTGGGCATAACTCTGTAACCTTATCAAAATATTTCTGTGCTTCGTTAAAATGAATGTCGCTTAATTTTTCTAGGCATTTTTTTATTTCTTCATTAGCTGTTTCTATTTGCTTTTTAGAAATAGCAATTTTTCCTGTTATACTAGTTTTTTGAGTTTCATTTGCACCAATATCAACTTGTAAATCTTTTAATTGCTGTTCTAATGTTTTAAGTATATCAGAACTATTTTTTAAAGCATTAAATTGCTTTTCTAATTCGTTAATCTTTAAAACATATTTTTGAAAATCAATTTGACTATAATTTGTTATTTTTAAAAGCTCATCACAATATTTGGAAATTTTGTCATTATTTTTTTCATCATTTTCCAAACCCCCTATTTTAGCCTTTAGTTCATCTTGTTGTTTCGATAATTTTAAAATTTCGTTTTCATACGCTGCTATTTTCTCGACATTGCTCCATCCCAAAATATAATATCGTCTGTCGTTTATATCTCGTCTATCATCTTTTCTATGGCGTGTATAACCAAACTTTACCTGTCCTTCTTTTGTAATTACATTTGGCATAGCTTGAAATTCGTCTAGCTCCACGCATTTTATATTAAATCGTGCTTGCAATTCTTTTTGTAACCAGTCATCAAACTTAGGCTCATCCTTAATCTCTAATTTATTTACAACAGATGCATCTGAAATGGAATTGTATTTTTGGTTTTTACTATCCAGTATAGCATTATTGTATTCAATGAGTTGGCGTTTACCAGCTTTATCTTTTAATGTTTTAGAGTTAATGTAGTGCGATACCATTTTATAGTTTTTAGGATGCACAATTAATCCTTTACCAAATCCATTCAGTAATTTTTCAATAGCACCTTCCCATTCCCTTTCCTCATCTCTAACTTTTAGCAATTCACCAATAAAAGGTAGGTCGCTTAGTTCTAAGTTTAAATCTTCGGTAATTTGTTGTCTTATACTTATTAACTCCTCGGGTATTTGAGATTTACGTTGCTTTAAAGATTTTAATTCATTCTCATCTTCTTTTATCAAATTTTCTATGCCTCTCAACTTTATTGCTAACTCGGTTCGTTGCTCTTTTAATTGTTCTTTAATGGTTATGCTTTGAGATTGCAAACCATTCAGTTTTTTTAAGTTATCATAAAAAACAGTTTCCGTGTTTACCAATGGCAAGCCTATCAAATCAATTTTTAAGGAATAATCTTCTGATGCTTTAAACACAATTTCTTTTTGAATAATTGCGTCTTCAATTTCTTTTTCAATCGCCTTTAATCTATCCCCGCCATTTTTTCCTATTTCAATTTGGATTTCTGTTTCGCTAGCACGTAAGTTTTTTAGTTTCTTTTCTACTTCCTGAAATTGATTTTGTAGTTTGTTTAACTCAATGCTTTCATTCTCAACAAATGATTTTTGAAATTCTACTTTCTTTCCTGCAAAGTAGTATGGCAGGGAGTTAATTAGATTATAAAGTTCTTCAATTTCAGAAGCTAAATTTTTATACACTAACGCACTTTCTACTAAGGGATTAAGTATAGCTAACTGTTCTTTTGATTTTACAACTTCTTTGTATGCTTTGTCTAAATCTTCAAACCGTTTCTTCAAGGTGTCTATACTCTGCTTAATATCGGTCTTTTCAAGCATGTGTTCCTTTACAAAATCAGTTAAACTAGTTACTGATTTCATTGAAATTGTTTGGTTAAATAAATCAATAGCTTTGTCGGAAGTCATTCCGAACACTCGCCTGAATCGTTCACTATACTTGGAATAATTATCATCGTATAACTCAATGTGGTTGAACTTCTTTAATTGTTTTTTTAAGTCTGTTGGGTCGGTAAATTTTGGAATTTCCTTTATTGTTAAAGCTTTAGAACTTGTTATGTAAAGTTTATTTGGTTTGTCGTCTTTAAGCCAAAGTATAATGGCTAGTGATAAATGTTCGGAAATACTTTCATTAAAAAAATTAGCAACAATTATTGTTTTAGTATTTTCTTCTGGTCTTAAAAATATTTCCTTTGCTCGGTTTGAGTTTTCAATTCTTTCCTTTTTATATTCACCTTTAATGTATGAGCGTAAATTTCTCTCTTTAGAATCTGCTCCAGCAGCTTTATTGTAAGAAATATTTTTTTGTAAAACTATTAGTGTTGTTAACGCATCTACTATGGTTGATTTGCCCGAACCTATATCACCTGTAAGTAATGAGTTAAAACTATTAGGTTCTATCCTCCAAATTTTATCATTGAAAGTTCCCCAATTGTATAACTCTAAATATTCCAATCTAAATCCCGCTTTCATCATTAGTCTGTAATTTTTTGTTTTGTTGAAACATACAATTTTAATTTTTCTAATGTGTCTTCCACAACATCCGCATTTATAAATGCTTTTATTATTCGTTTCACTTCATAAGTATCTTCTGTGTCGTCAACTTTTCTTAAAAACCCTTCCAAAATAATTTTATTGATGTAGGTTTCAATTTTTAGTACTTGCTTTACTTCATCATTTGTTATTGGCAAATACACTTTTACTAATTCAATAATTTCTCCTTTTTTTATAATTGCACGTTTTGATGTTCCTTCAGAATCATTCTCCAACAAATATTTACGCAATAACAAACACAATAATGTAGTATGAAAATTTAATTGCCGGCGTTCGATGATGCGAGGCATTTCATTTTCCGCTTCGTGTTCTATTTGTTTTAAATAGGCATACCCTTCTGATTTATCAATGTAAACTAATAGATCTATTTGCTTAAAATAGTTTTGAATATCATACTCATGTTTAATAAGTTGTTCCCATGTTTCTCGGTCGTTTTCGTAAACGACTCCCTTTAATAGATTTATTAATGCTAAACTCGCCTTTTCCATTTTTACTTATTAAAGATTACTAGTGGCAAACTAATTATATATTCTTTATCGCTATTTCTATTCTTAATTTGAACTTCCTGTTTTGTGGAATTGTCTATTAGGTGTTTTTTATTTTTAGAAGCAATTTCTAAATAGGCAATCAATTCTGATACACCATATTTGACCTCAAATTTCTCTAACACTTCTGTTAACGACACTTGACTTTTTGTTTTTAAAAAATAATTGATGTTTTGTTTTAACTGTTCTTTATCAATAAAGAATTGATTAAATAATTTAGTGTCTGTTTCATTAGCTGTGCCCTCATCCAATTCTTTTAAATCAAACTTAATTTTAACAGGTGGTTTAAATAAGGGTTTATCCATAATAAACGATAATGAAATAATATCATCTATTTCGCTCGTAAAATCTGAGTTCTCCAATGTATCATAATTGCTTAACACAAACGCTTCTATTTGTTCGATACCTTGTGAAATGCGTTTACTTTCAATAAATGATTTTTGCTCTAAGAAACGCCTTAGCTGTTCAATTAAACTATCGTTGTTTTTATTAACTTTTTCCCCTGCTTCAATCAAATTGAATTTAATTTTTTGAATGGTTTTGCTTTCAGGTATTGCTTTTATTTGGGGCAATTCCAAAACATGTTTAATAAGTGTATCAAACTCTTGTTGTTTTTCGTAAGTCAATAAAAAATCCCAAAAAGCTTTAAAACTTCTGCCTTCCTCCGTACCCATCAAATAATCTTGTTGACCAAATACATCGTCTAATAATTTTCCTTTTGATAAATTACTTTTTATTATTTTTTGCCGTAAACTTTTATCAATTTCTTTAAAGTTGTATTCAACGTGTTTAAAGTCATAAAGCAATCGCTTAGAGAGATCTTCGATATTTAAAAAATTTTCTTTAATCTCTCTGTCATCAAATAATTTTAGTTTTCCAAGTTTAGCATCTTCAATTTCCCTTTCAATGCTTTGTTTTTGTGCTTCAAGGTCTTTAATTCTATCTTCAATATTTTCGGTTGTTTTACGAACGATTTCCCGCAGCTTGTTAAATAAATCTAATAATCTTGATTCTGTTCCAAGTGGTTTCTCTTTACTAATTTCATCTAACCACTTAAAAGCATTTATAGTAGATGGTGTTAATTCATAAAGCGGTTCATCAGTAATTTCAAATTTCCTTAGTAGATACCCGTCACCAACCCACTTGTCAATATATTGCTTGGCACTGAGAGGATACGTTTCCTTGTCTGCATCTATTCCAAACAAAAAATCGCTCAACCCGTTAGTTAATTCCTTTTGCGAAATAGATTGATTTTGATTGTGAAAAAAAGATTTAAAAAAGCTGATGATTAAAGGTGCATAGTCTGCTTTGATAAGCTTTATGGTCTTATCATTTTTAAAAATCCAAGCTATTTTATCAAGCTCCATTTTGTTGGAAATGAAATAAATTGTTTTTGTTATTCGGTTTAAATAGCTTTTTAGGCTTATGTGTAGTAGCGAATTTTTAGCAAAAATATAAATAAATTTTATTATTTATAGTTCATTAGTAGTTAATATCATTGAATTAAGTAAAATATCCATTCGGTCTTCTTAATTCTGATTTACACTAATACATACAAACGGTATAATTTTAATTCAATTACTCAATCTGGATAAGATTTAGAAAAAAATTCGGCGAAAGCACAGAATCAAAAAACCCTTAACTTTTTATAGCCAAGGGTTTATTTTTTGCTTTTGTGGTACCTCCAGGAATCGAACCAGGGACACAAGGATTTTCAGTCCTTTGCTCTACCAACTGAGCTAAGGTACCAACCTACTTAACTACTTAAATAAGTAATTGGGAGTGCAAAAATACATTTTTTCTGCCATCTGCCAAATAATTTATTAAAATAATTTGTGGTGGTCGTTGGCCATTAAAAAACCCAGTTAATCTGCATGTAAAACAAGTATTATCTGTATTTTTAATACCTGTTAAACAAATGAATTTAATTGTTGATTTTGGCAATACCCGTGTAAAAGCTGCTCTTTTTTTAAATGGGCAATTAGTGCAACAGCGGGTTTATACAACTGGCGAGGCTTTGTTAACCGACACTACTTTTATTCATCAGGCTACCGATTGTTTATTAGCATCGGTTGTTACGCACCACGGCCCCACCGAAAATGCTTTGCGCTTACTTTTTCCGGTAACTGTTTTTACCTCGCAAACGCCTCTGCCCATTAAAAACGCCTATAAAACTACCCAAACCCTCGGCTCCGACCGTTTGGCAGCTTCTATGGGTGGTTTTTTTTTATACCCTCACCAAAACGTTTTGGTAATTGATGCAGGTACTTGCATAAAGTATAATTTCATGGACTTTAGCAATACCTATTTAGGCGGTGCCATTACCCCAGGCTTACAAATGCAACTCAAGGCACTTCAGCATTACACCGACCGTTTGCCCTTAGTTGCACTCGAAGAAACGTTTAATACACTAATTGGCGAAAACACGCAGGACTCTATTTTAAGCGGTGTCATTAACAGTAGTGTGTTTGCCATCGAAGGACATATAGCCGCTTATCAAGAAAAATATCCCGATTTAACAATACTTATTACGGGAGGCGATGCCCCTTTTTTGGCAAAACGCTTGAAAAACCGCATATTTGCCGAGCCTAATTTAGTACTAATAGGATTAAATACCATTTTAACGCATTATCGTGAGTCATATTCAAAATAAATTTTTAGTTGCCCTTGTAGTTTTTTGTAACCTATCTATTATTAGTTTCGGTCAAAGTTCCAGTTTTAGTCCTTACTCGCGCTATGGCTTGGGCGATATAAACCAACGCGCCAATGCACACATCATGGGGGCTGGTGGGGCGTTTATTGCCCTTCAACCCGATACTTTAATGCCCATCCTGCTGAATCAAGCCAATCCAGCGGCTTTGGCACATATCCGTTTAGCTGCGCTCGATTTAGGCATCATTGCCGACCGACGCTTATTTGAAACTACGAATGGTATTATCAAAAAACGAACGGTCAATTTTAACTATGCCATGTTGGGGTTTCCTATCAGAAAAAATGGGGGTGCTTGTTTTGGTGTGATGCCTTATAGCACGGTGGGTTACAACATGGAAAGCAAAACCGATGTGAGTGGCATTGGAACTATAACCAATCAATACCAAGGTTCGGGTGGGGTTAACAAAGCCTTTATAGGATATGGCATTTTACCTTTTAAAAACGCAGTTATCAATTATTACAAAGCCATAAGCAAAACAGCCAACTCTGAGCAACCTATTTTATTGTCGAAGCAAAAATTAGCCGTAAACAAATTATTAGCCAACCTATCGCTTGGTGCCACCGCCAATTATTTGTTTGGAACGGTAGAGCAAAGCACACGCATAATTTTTCCGACGGTTGGCGGCCAATTGGTTTATTACAGCATTCAACGTCAACGCGATATTGGCGTAAATGGTATTACAGGGCAATTGGGTTTACAAACGGCTTACACTATCGATTCTGTTTCTTATCGCGATACCAGCAAAGTAAAACGAAGCCGAGCATTATTAGATAAAGTGAAATTTTCTTTTGGGTATTATATGGCGCTCAATAATACAGTTAAACTCACTTACGATGCATTGGTATTTAATTACGTGAGCGGTTCCCTAGGGTCTCAATTTCCGATAGATACGGCATTAGATGAACAAAACCAACGAACAAGCACCGCACTGCCTTTAGAGCAAGGTATTGGCTTTGGATTTAAAAAAGGCGATAAGCTACATATTTTACTGGATGCGGCCGTTACAAATTGGAAAAATTTTAAATTGATAGATCCTATCAAAGAGTTCCGCAATTCGTACCGATTGGCTTTAGGCGTACATTATATTCCTGAGCGAGCCGCCGCCGGAAATGGAGCCTATTTTAAACGAATCCAATACCGTTTAGGTGGGTTTTACAACACCGGTATTTTAGAGCTAAAAAACACGAGTATTGTACAAATGGCTGCCACCGCAGGCCTGGGGCTACCTGTGGGCATAGGTCGGCGCAGCTCTATCGTTAACCTTGGTATTGAACGCGGACAAGTTGGCACAAGCAACAATAATTTATTAAAAGAAAACTATTGGCGCATAAATATAGGACTAACCTTTAACGCCTTTGAAGACCGATGGTTCCGTAAAGTAAAATACGACTAATACCTTGATAAAGTGCCTCTATACAGTTTGCCTGAGCTTTTTTTTAATAGGACTTTGGGCCTGTGCCAACGACTTAAAAGACGTGAGGGCTATCCCTGGCAACAAGCTAAGTGCCTCACAAACGGGCGATAGCGTAACTATCTTATATACAGATAGCGCCTTACTTAAAATAATGGTAAAAGCTAATCGCCTACTCATATTCGAAAAAAATGTAAGCGAACCGTTTACAGTTATGCCTAAAGGGGTGTTTGTTACTTTTTTCGATTCAGAAGAAAAAATTTCGAGTACCTTACGCGCTAATTATGGCATTCGCTACGAACACTCCAAACGCATGGAAGTAAAATACGCCGTAGAGATGGTAAACAAAGAAGGCAACAAACTCAACACCGAACATTTAATTTGGGATGAACAAAAGAAAACAATTTATACAAAGGCCGATATAAAAATTACAACGGCTACCGAAATTATTTTCGGAAAAGGATTTACCAGCAATCAAGATTTTACCAAGTATGAAATAAACGAAGTAACAGGAACTTTAAAATTAAAAGACAACGCTTTAAATGAATAATGTAAAACTATTTCAAATCGGTGAAAAACTTTGGATGGTAGGAATGGCCATTGGTGCAGGTTGCTGCGTGTTTTTCTTAATTAAAAAAGACAACGATAGTGCTCTCTTCTTCTTCGGATTTTTCCTTATTTCGGCGGTATCGTTTTTAATGCGGCGACACCAACGTCGAAAAGAAGAACAGATACAACAACACAACCACGAGCAAAAGGTGAAAGAAAAAATGAATAAGAAAATATCTTGAGCGAACGGTCTTAACGTGTTTTTAAAAGGGTTATGGTTCCTTTACGCTCAACATATTCGCCACGCGAGTTTTGATAGGTTACCAAGTAAACATAAATGCCATCTTCCGAATTGCTGCCATCCCAACCTGTTTTATCGTCGTTGGTTTCAAATACTTTATTACCCCAACGGCTATAGACTTGCACGCGGTAATCGGTTTTTTCAACAAAGTGAGTAACTGGTAACCAAACCGGATTTAGTCCATTAGGGGTAAACGCATTGGGTATAAACACTTCGCTTTCTACAAACACTTCAGCAATGTTGCTACGCGCGTTTTCGTTACTTACACCAAATACATTTCCTAAACCTTCTAAGGCTTCAATAAAATAAACAATGTTGCCGCCGTCGCTTGCGTTGTTTTCAACGTTATCGGTAAAGTTGTAATTATTTACACCAACAAATGCAACTGGGCCAACTCCATAATCTTTATTCACTATGCGGTAAATATTATAGCCAACTATTCCAGCATTAAATCCTGTCGGAAAATTCCAAGTTAAATGATTTAAAAATTTATCGTCTTCATCGGCTCTCACCGAAAGCGAAAAGGTTTTAAACGTATTGGCAATGGCTCGCTCGTTACTGCAACTGTCTAAAATAGTAGCCTTATAAAAATAGTTTATTTTTTTTACATCTAACTTCGCATCCAAATACGTGTAATCGGGTTGCTTGCTAACAAAAGGAATAGTGCCTATAGAAGTATAGTTAATGCCATCTACCGATCGCTCCAATTTAATAGCACTACAATTTAAAAGTGTATCTACCAACAAACGAACTTCGATGTCATCTGCCTTTGTTACGCTTGCACTTTTGATGTAAACAAAGCTACTGCTGGGCGGTTCGTAAGCTAAAATTTTTTGCCGGTTGGAGGATGCTGTGATGTTTTGCGCCGTATTAACGACTCTTATAAAATAAGTCCATTGCACATTATTGGCATTTGTTTGATGCGTAAAACTGCTTGCGGTGGTTATGCCAATACGCGAAAAATTGCCACCGTTAGAGGCCAATACCTCGTAACGTAATACACCCGTTTTTAATCCTTCATAAGTTGTCCAATTTAAAATAGTTTGGCGCGGACAAACCGAATAATTGGCTTTTAAAAAGATACTCGACTGGCCATCATTAATTGGGCTGATGTTGCCGCAACTATCGGTAGCGGCAACGTAAAACGTGATGCTAACCGTGCTAGCCACCGTGGCAGTAAACGTGTAAAGTGTGTTGTTGCGACCAGTAATTTGGTCAATTTTTGTTTTGATACCATTTATATTTTGATAAACAGCATAGCCATTGCAGTCGGGCGATGCAGAGGGAGTCCAGCCTATACTAACTTGCCCCGAAGGTAACACACTCACCGAATCGAACGTAGGTATTTTTGGTGGTGTTTTATCTACAAACGTATTGCCGTTAATATTCGACTGCGATACACAGCCGCTTTGGTCGGCAATGGCTACTTGGTAATTATAAAAAATAGAACAAACATCGGTAGTGTCGTTATAATTTCGGGTAGGCGTAACCAAAAGCGTATTAAAAGGCCCCAAGTTGCCTTGCCGATAAATGGTATATGTATTAACCGTAGAAGACAATTGAGGAGTAGCCAAAACATTGTAACTTATGCCCGCAGCAAAAGGATCGCCCGAACTCGTAGCACCAATTAACTGTAAGTTCAAAAACAGAGAGCGCAGTGTATCGCTCCTAGTTGAGGGTGCTGACGAACTGCCATTATCGAAGCGTGTTCGCATATAATAAAATTGACTTTGAGTATTGCCATTGGCACCCAAATGGGTATAAGAAGTAATATTATAAACAGGAATACTGGCAATTTTTGTGAACGGGCCTGCCGCCGATGACGAATGAAAAACTTCATATTCTACAAATAACCCAGTAGGGTCAAGCGGCTTTATCCAAGTAATGGTAATATTTCCAGTTAAACCAACCGAAAGGCAACGCACATCGGGCGGATTTAACTGAGCCAACAAACCCGAAACCATTAAGACAAATAACTGTATAAGGCGAATGCGCTTCACGTATTAAATAACGTATAAAAGTACGTTTTATTTCGCTTATACCAAACCCAGCCAAGTATAACGCCATTGAGCCACATTCCTTAACGCCAAAAGCTCTACTTTGATTAAATGTTAAATAATTGAAGTCAATGCAGCGTTTGTCTAAAAATTACATCTAAAGCATTGGAGGCGTGATGAAAAACCTTGTGTAAAATAAAATTATTTATATATTTGAAACATTCTTACTTAAATACAATGAAATGAAAAAAAGTTTACTTCTAATGTTCTTAATACTATTCGGATTCAAAAGCAAAGCACAATTGCCCGAATTAAATTTTGATGTGTTATGGAACAACTCCTTGGCCAGTTCAACGGTTGCGCCCAGCGGGTGGATAACCACCAACTTATTAACCTCTGTTTTGATAAATTCACTCAATCCTGTGTCTGTTTTCCCATCCACCGTTAGTTGCACAGGTAATACCTCTATGCGTATAGAAACAAAAGTTTATCCCACCAGAGGTCTTCTAGCCACCAATGTTCCCGATACGGCAGGGTTTGCCTTTGCTGGGTCTATTGTTATTGGTAACCCAACACCTCTAAAAGATGGATTTGCATACACGCAACGCCCAACCCATTTAGTCTATTGTGTACAAACACAACCCGCACTTGGCGATACTTCTGGCATTATGTTTCGCTTATGGAAAACAACAAACGGTATTAGAACCTATATTTCAACCGTTACCGAAACGTTTACATCGGCCTCGGCCTTGCCAACTATGGTTACCCACACGCTTCCTATCGAACATGCCAATACATTAACACCAGATAGTGCTGGTTTTTATGTGGCTTCTAGTTTCAAATTTCCTACCAATGGATTAATTATTCGTAAAGGCGCAAAAATAGGAAGTTACATTGCCGTTGATGGCCTTACTTTGGGCGTTAATATTGGCATTAACGAAACCGCTATTAATTTAATTGACTTAAATGTATTTCCTAATCCTTCCAATCAAACGTTTATTACCATGCAAACCGAAAATACAGAAGCTGCGCGTTACCACATCAGCGATGTATCGGGACGCGAGATTGCTAATGGCGTTTTTGAGGGTGGCAAAGCAATAGTAAAAACTCAAAATTATAACAGTGGTATCTATTTCTATAAAGTTACAAATGCACAAGGTCAATATTTAAAAACAGGTAAATTAATCATCAATTAAAAAAATACAAACATGAAAAAACTATTACTTTTAACAACCAGCTTATTCAGTTTAGGCACATTTGCTCAAGCCCCAGATTTTACTTTTGAAGGAACTTGGAGTAACTCCACATTTGGTTCAGTAGCAGACCCTACAGGTTGGGTTACATCTAATTTATTAACCTCGTTTCTGATTAGCAGTTCTAATCCAATTACGACTACACAAGGTACTGCTGCTGGTAATTTTTGCCAAGGTTTAGCAGGTATGCGCCTCGAAACAAAAAAAATGCAAACCGTTGGACTTCTAGCAGGAACTATTCCAGATACATGTGGATTCGCCTTTTCGGGTTCAATTGCAGGAACGGTATTGAAAGACGGTGTTGCATTTACACAACGCCCTTTACAATTAACCTATTGTTACAACACAACCCTTGTTGGTGGCGATACAAGTGGGGTTGGTATTCGCTTATGGAAATGGCAAGGTGGCACAAGAGTGTTTGTAGCTACTGGCACAAATACATACATCGCCAATAGTCCAGCAGGTATGACCAATCAAGTTATTAATTTGAATTACTTAAATAATTTGATTCCGGATAGCGCTTTATTTTTAGTAGGGTCGAGTTATAAATTCCCAATAAATGGGTTAAACTTGCGTAAAAAAGCAAAAGTAGGAAGTACAATTACCGTTGATAATTTCGCAACCGCTGGCACCTTTGTAGGCATTAAAGAACGTACTGTTGGCGAATTGGCATTAAATGTATTCCCAAATCCAGCTAACACGTTTGTTCGTTTTGCAACTGAAAATGCCGATGCCACAAGCCTCGAAATATACGATATTACAGGTAAAATTGTTTCTACGCACACCTTTGAAAATGGTAAAATTCAAGTTGCATTAAGTACCTATCAATCGGGCTTGTATGTTTATAAAGTATATGATAATTCTAAACAATTATTAAAAGCAGGTAAACTAACGGTAACACATTAATTAACCGCTTCCATGTTAAAAAAGCCTTCACTAAAAATGAGGGCTTTTTTTTTCCACAATACTTCCAAATGTAGATTTTACAACTTACATTACCATTTTATTTGTAAAGCCATGTTACATTTAATCGAATTCGGTATTAAAACGATAAGTCTTTTAGCTGGTGTACAATATTATTTTTAATAAGTATTCAATGAAAAACTTTTTTTATAAACTCATCTTGCTGAGTGTAACAATAACCACTGCAAACGCACAAGACCAATCGTTTAATTACGAGCCTTGGTTTAAACCCAATTACCCTATTGTTGTCAATATAAATCAAACCTATAGCATTCGTTTTGATACCATTAACACCGATAAAAAAATAATGGGTATAATACACAAAGCCAGCGAAGGGCTATTGGCCGATAAGGCGTTTGGCTATCGGCAAAAGTTAGCAGCATCTAAACAATTGCTATATGGTTCGTATCATGTAGGTACAAATGCAGATGCTACAGAGCAAGCCGACTTCTATTTAAAAATAATAAATACTACCAAAAAAGAAGTAATGGCTTTATACCTTGAGGATAAAACCGAAAATGCAATGACCTTGACCAATGCGATTGTATTTATTGAACGGGTGTATAAAAAAACGAAGCGTTATCCTTTTGTTTATGTAACGCCTAAAGTATTTACGGCCATTGCAAACGATTATGATAGTACTAGTGTATTTGCAAAGTGTCCGCTTTGGTATGCCTATTTTACACCTAAGTTATTACCATTAGAAACCCGTGTTTGGAAAACGGTAAGCCTTTGGCAATTTTGTGGGTCGTTCAACAGCCAAAAAGCGCGCAATTGTGCGTATCAAGTACCCGGTGCATCTAACGATGTGTGTGTAAATGTGTTTAACGGAAGTAGAACGGATTGGTTAGCTATTTGGAAGAAGTAGAGATAAGAGGAGTAATTTTTCGGGGTTTAATGCCAAAGAAATAAAGAAGATATGGGGTCAATGAAAAGAAAATTTTATGATTAGGAGCACTATCAAACTTTTTGAACAGAAACAAATTCGTTCCCATTGGAATGAAGACGAGAATCAATGGTATTTTTCAGTAGTGGATATTGTTGAAGCCTTTACCAATTTAATAAATCCGACCGATTATTTAAAGAAACTCCGGAAACGAGATACCGAACTCGGAATTTACATAGGGACAAATTGTCCTCAGGTAGAGATGCTTTCGGGGGGTAAAAAAAGAAAGATATTGGCGGGTAGTGTAAAAAATATTTTTAGAATTATTCAATCCATAACCTCATCCAAAGCCGAACCTTTTAAGCAATGGTTGGCCAGAGCTGGTTACGAGCGCTTGCAAGAACTTCAAGATCCTGAAATAAGTTTTGAAAGAGCCAGAGATAGTTGGAAAAAGCAAGGTAGGAGCGAAAAGTGGACTCATACCAACATCATTTCTAAAAGATACGTTGACCCAGTTTCTTTTTCTCTTATACATCCTCAAAAATTATACCCGTAGGCCTTGCTACGCCTATAATTTTTTCGTCGCCTAAAAGAAAAATAATTCTGGTTCAACTTGTATCTTTTAGAACCGATTTTGGTATCAGCAACGCATGACGGGGCAAGAGACACGTAATAAACTAACCGACTACTGGAAAGAAAGTGGTGTTCAGAAACCCGATGAATTTGCTTTTTTAACAAATGTTATTCATCAAGAGTGGACTGGCTTATCGGTAAAGAAACACAAAAGTTTAAAAGGTTTGAAATCCCAAAATTTGCGCGACCACATGAGCGAAGCTGAGTTAATTTTTACGGCACTAGCCGAACCAAATTGCAGAAACCCAACAAGCAAAGGGGCTAAAACAGAATGCTATTGCCGGAAAGACGGGTGGAAAAATTGCCAAAGATGCACGCTTAGCTTTAGAGCAAAAAACTGGAAAAAAAGTTATCACTGGTGAGAATTTTTTACCGCCAGCTAAGAGCAGTAAAAAAATAAATAAACAACCCAAGTTGGATAATAAAAGTAAAAGACTTTAAAAACAGAAGAGCTAAACGAACCACTGCTATAAAAAACTAAAACGAGTAGTGTTTGCCCACTCGTTTTAGTTTAATTAAAAAGAAAACAGTACTACTAAAATAAAGCCTTTTTAAACTTTAATTCGTTTTTACAATTTTTTTAGTTGTTGTATTTCGATTCGATGTGATACTTAAAAAGTAAATTCCTACGTTCAATTCATTCAAATCTAAATCAATACTATCTAAATTAGTTATATCATTTAAAATATACACTGTTTTCCCCGTAAGATCACTTATTTTAACTGACGATACCGTTGAAGTGTTGTAAATTTTTAGGGTAGATGCAAATGGATTTGGCGCAATAGCATAATCTGAGTTAACTGTATGTTTAGGTAATCCAATAGTGCTTGTAATGGTGAAGGTGGCATTACTCACATCCACGTTAGCACCACCGCCATTTACTCTTACTAAACATTGACTCGAAATTGTATTGGGGATAGTCCAGTTATAGGTGCCACCAACAATACCATTCGGCGTGCTAGCAATTACAGTAGAATAAGTTAAGCCATTATTAATCGAATACTCAATACTTACCGTTGTGATGGGCGTTGAGTTTACCCATGAAATAGTTTGTGTTGAACCAACTGCCCAATTCTCACCACCGTTGGGTGCGGTAACCGTTAACTGCGATACGGGCGCACTAATGGTGAAGGTAGCATTACTCACATCCACGTTAGCACCACCGCCATTTACTCTTACTAAACATTGACTCGAAATTGTATTGGGGATAGTCCAGTTATAGGTACCGCCAACAATACCATTCGGCGTGCTAGCAATTACAGTAGAATAAGTTAAGCCATTATTAATCGAATACTCAATACTTACCGTTGTGATAGGCGTTGATGTTGACCACGAAACAACTTGTGTTGAACCAACTGCCCAATTCTCACCACCGTTAGGAGCTGTAACTGTTAACTGTGATACGGGCGCACTAATACTGAAGGTAGCATTACTCACATCCACGTTAGCACCACCGCCATTTACTCTTACTAAACATTGACTCGAAATTGTATTGGGGATAGTCCAGTTATAAGTGCCACCTGCTCCACCGCTTGGCGTGCTTGCTATTACTGTCGAATAGGTAGCTCCATTATTGGTCGAATACTCAATACTTACCGACATAATGGGTGTACTTACACCCCAACTAATAACCTGCGATGAACCAACTGCCCAGTTTTGCCCACCATTGGGTGCAGTAACGGTTAGTTGAGATACGGGTGCCGAAATACTAAACGTAGCAACACTTGTTGCCGTGTGCGGTCCTCCAGCGTTTAAACGCACTAAACATTGGCTAGAAATTGTTGGAGGAACAACCCAGCTATATGTGCCACTAGTGCCTCCAGCGGGTGTACTGGCTACCACACTACTCCAAGTTAAACCAGCATTTTGAGAATATTCTATTTGAACCGAACTAAGTACTACTAAATTATTCCACGTAATAAGTTGAGTAGAGCCAACTGGCCAGTTTTGACCACCATTGGGAGAAGTAAGCACTATACCAGATGGCGTACCTGATATGGTAAAGTTGACAGTAGAAGTGCTTGTGTTAATTCCGCCTGCGTTTACTCTTACTTTGCAATTGCCCGATGGGGTGTTAGGAACCGTCCAAGTAAAGCCGCCCATCATGCCACCAGCTGGCTGATTGGTGGCAACAACACTCCAAGTTAGGCCATTATTGGTAGTATAATCAATGTTTACGGTTGATAATGGTACCGTGTTTAGCCATGTAATGTTTTGAACCGAATTTGCTGCCCAAACAATGCCACTTGGTGCTGTAAGAGAGATGCCACTAGCTCCCGAAATTGTAAAAACACTTGCGCTTACGCCTAAACCTACAGTTGAACCCGAATAGGCTCTTACCAAACAAAAATTTGAGCCTGAGTTAGGTACTGTCCACGCATAAGAACCTGTGGTAGCTGTTCCGCCGGGTGCCACCGCAATAGACGACCAAGTTACGCCCCCGTTTGTACTCAAGTCTAGCTGAACAGCCATAACAGGCATTGAAACAACCCAGCTAATGGTTTGTGTAGAACCTGCCAAAAAATTTTGCCCACCATTTGGTGCAGTAAGCGTAAAAGTTGGTTGAGCCAATGCAAAACCACTTATCAATAACAAAGCGCACATCAATGCGGCTTTAATTAATTTTTCTGTTTTGTTGTAAAATTTTCTCATAAGTCAAAAGTTTAATTGATTATAACAAAAATATGAAAATTAGTAATTAATTAGTAATTAATTAGGTATTTGAAGTAAAGTTAAATCTATTTAGAATTTTAAGGTATTGGTTTTCAGTCGAGTAAAATTGTTAATTGATATTATTTTAGTAAGTTTAAAACAATTATTGGCATTGAAAAATAAAAATTTCATAAGGTTCACGTTGCTGTTAAGTTTTATTTTTTGTTTTAGTATTGTTATCAATTACTTCTTTATTACTAATCAATACAAAGAGCAAAAGCGAAACTTTGATGAGGCTTTAAATAGTGCCTCTAGTGCAGCTATTAATACATTTAGTAATTTTTTTTCAGGTCAACACGCCTTTAGCCACGTTACGTTACGAGCCTCGCCCAATTGTTATACCATAACAGGCGAAAACCTATTTCCACAAGGCTCGTTTAATACGCCCTTTAATTATGCTTCACACTACAACAACATTACTAATTATTTCAGCAATATTAGAGCCGTACAAAATGGGTGGTGTTGGTTAATTGATGACCCTAGCAAATACCATAAGGTTTGGTTTGCAAAACCTTATAATAACACAGGTCGTTTTTTGCTGTTAGATGGGGCATTGCAGCCCAAAACTATTTTTTTTGAACAAGCCCTCCAACTAAAAAAAAATAAGAAATATTTACTTAAAGGTCAACTTGCAACTGTTTCGTTAAAGGCCAATAAGCAAAGTAAAGTACCTTTATGGCAATTAGCTAATCTTGGCATAATAATAAATACAGATACGTTTTATACCACTGCACCACCCACCTTATACACATGGAAAGCATTTAGTTTAACTTTTGAATCCAAAGCAGATAGCCTTACAACTATCAAATATTTTGATGCTAATGCAGGTAGCATGTATAACGATTTTGGGATAGATGAATTGCAAGTTTACCCCGTGCAATCTGATGCAAAATTAACGCCATCAAATAGTAGTTTACTCCATTTAGATACCTCACAAAAATTATCGCCATATAAAATTAAAGTTTTGAAAGAGATGTTTGATGATGAGTTAAGCTATAAAAATTATAAATGTGATTATACATTTTTAATACAAAACGATAGTCTTATTTTTTATTTGGAAGATACAGTACTCCAACCTTTAGCAACCGTAGAAGGGTTTCTTAAACAACGTGATTTTAAGTTTAAAAAGAATGGGGTAGCCTCGCATCGCGAACTAGCTATTTATAAAAATACCTCTATTGAAGTAATTGTAAATAATTATAAAAATTGCATTTTAAGCGAGATGAAATTTTCAGTCTTTTTATCTGCTTTCTTTTTTTTAAGTTCTATTATAGTTATCGTTTTACTATTTCGAACGTATCAAGTTCAAAAAAGAGACATGCAACTGCGCAACGATATGTCAACTAATCTTACCCACGAACTTAAAACACCTGTAACAACAATTATTAGCGCACTCGAAGCAATTAAACTCTTGCCCGACGATCAAAAGAAAGAACGCTATATTAACGGTGCCATTAAACAGGCATTTAAGCTAGATGGCTTAATAAATAAAGCACTTCAACTCAAAGCACTAGAAGACAAAACTATTATTATCAATGTTGAAAAAATTAACCTTACCTCGCTTATACAAGGGTGTATTGATACCAATTATAGCCACTACAAATCTGCCATTCAACTGCAAAATTTTGAGCAAACGTTTTACATTTTAGGTGATAGGTTTCACATTGAAAATGTAGTTAATACGGTTATCGAGAATGCTATAAAGTATTCGCCTCTTGAGTTTAAGTTGTTCGTTAAATTAGAACAGCATCCTCAAAAAGTGACACTAAGTTTTACCGATTTTGGCATTGGTATTGATAAAGCCTACACTAAAAAAATATTTAATAAGTATTTTAGAGTACCCAGCCATACGCACAATGTAAAAGGGTATGGTTTAGGACTTAGTTATGTGAAAACAATTATGGAAAAACACCAAGGAAAAATTTTCGTCGAAAGTAATTTACAAAAAGGAACTACCTTTACCTTACAATTTAAAACACTAGATATTATTTAAAAATGAGTCAACTACCCAAAATACTATTTATTGAAGATGAAGAAATGCTTTCTTTAATTATTAAAGATTCGTTAGAAGCAAAAGGTTTTGATGTTAAATTACTGAATCAATCGTTAACCTATTATGAGGAGTTTCTGGCTTTTAAACCCCATTTAATTTTACTCGATATTATGATGCCAGACATTAACGGGTACCAAATAGCCGAAAAAATCCGTGAAAAGGATAAGGTTACTCCTATTATTTTTTTAACGGCTAAAGTAAATTCAAACGATGTGTTAAAGGCATTTGAAATAGGAGCTAACGATTATATTAAAAAGCCATTTACCATTGATGAGTTAGTAGCACGTATTAATGTTGCCATCAGAAACAACCGCCATCTTACAACCACCCAATCTCCTAAATACGTTGTCTTAAATAAATACCATTACAATTATTCTGAAATGTATTTAATGATTAACGATTTAAAAATTAATATCCCATACAAAGAGAATGAGTTATTAAATAACCTTGTTAATTCAATAAATACCATAGTACCCAAACAAACTATTTTGAAAACAATTTGGGATAACGATAATCAGAAAAATAGTAAAAACCTAGATGTACTAATTGTAAAACTTAGAGGGTATCTTAAACAAGATGCCTCTATAAAAATATTGAATGTTAAAGGAGTAGGATATAAACTAACTATCGTACCGTTTAATGCTAATAATTAATACACATTTATTTCCTTAGCGAACTCTTTGCGTTTTGGCGAGCCGTTTCTTTTTTAATCCTAAACAGACCGTTCAAAGGAGGAAACTATCTGCGATTAAGTATCTGCAAGGATTTCAAGGTAAATCATTTGTAAGAAACCTTAACAGTTAATAAATCGGAGCCTGTCCACACTAAGACAGGTAGTTCACCAAAAAATTTGGCTTCCGCTGTCTAATTCCATCTAACTCATTTTTTAAGCGGTTCTTAATTTCTCTTTTCCCCTCGTCCTTGTTTGAGCGTTAGCGGAAACGAGGAGGTGCTAAACGGGCGTTTGTAACGCCCACACCATCACTTTATCTGCGTTACAAACGCAGCTCTCAAACGTCCTCGTTACGCTTCGCTGAACAAGGACGAGATAAGGGTTCAAGTATTTTTATAGAGTTAGCTATTTTATTCTAAAGACCCTCTTTCTTAAAATCTCGGTTCAATAACCTCACAGAGGGCGCGGTCTGTTTGCACAATCTGAGTTGATTTTTTTGTGTTGTACAGTTGAGGCTATCCTCGGTATAAATTTTAGTATCACTTTTTGATGATTAAAATAAGTTTAAAAGCATTGCCGCAAAAACCCGCGCAGGGCTTTATGCGATTGTCTGGGTGATTCTAAAAATCCGAAATGCCCATCGTGCTCTAAATACAAAGTAGTTCTATTTTTAATGACACTCGACTGTTCGAGTAAATGTTGTGCAGGTAATACATTGTCTAACTCACCAATAACCATCATAATAGGATATTCTACTAAGCCTAAAATAATATCGCGTGCAGGTCGGTCTTTCATACCTTCTAGTGCCGCCACCATGCCATTTACTGGGGTTTGACGGGCAATGTGTAAAGCAAACTGAATTTCTGTTTTTAAGTATTTAAGATTCTTAGAAGCAAATAAATTTTTTATTGTGTTAGCTGTGTAAAGTTTACGCTCTTGTTTAACCAGTTGTATGGCTCGATTTCTATCGTGTTTTTTTTCTTCACTATCGGGGTAAGCCGTAGAGTGGTATAAACAAAGTCCTTTGAGTGTATCGGGAAATAAGTCGGCAAAAGCTAAAGCCACATAGCCCCCCATGCTATGCCCAATGATAACATAACGTTTTAAGTTTAAACCATCCATAACTGCTTTAACGCAGCGTGCCATGAGGGTCATGCTATGTACATAGCCCAAACAGGCACTTTGTCCGTGTCCTGGCAAGTCAATGGCAATTACCCGATACGAGCGCGCCAGATTAAGAATGGTTTGCTCCCAAATAAGTGCGCTTCCTAAGTAACCATGCAACAAAACAACGGCACGTCCTTTTCCAGCATCTATAAACGACACGGGCTCTTGCTTAAAGGATGCTGTTTTACGAATTAACATACTCGCTTAGGGGTTCATCAACGCTTCAATTTCATCGGCCTCTATCGGAATGTTTTTCATTAAATCGAGTTGTGAACTGGCCGTAACTAAAAAATTATTTTCTAAACGGATACCTAAGTTTTCTTCGCGAATATAAATACCAGGTTCTACAGTAAACACCATACCCGCTTGCATTGGCTCATAAAAAAAGCCTACATCGTGAACATCTAATCCTAAAAAGTGTGAGGTGCCGTGCATGAAATATTTTTTAAACGCTGGCCAAGCAGGATTTTGATTCTTAACATCTTCTGTTTTTAATAAACCCAATTGTAACAACTCTTCAGTCATTAACTCACCCACCGCTTTATTGTATTTTTCGAAGGTGTTACCGGGCAACAATAATTGACTGGCCCCTCTAAATACACGCAAAACAGCGTTATATACTTCTTTCTGACGTTTGGTAAAGCGTCCGTTTACTGGTAAACAGCGCGTTAAATCACTGGCATAATTGGCATACTCGGCGGCTACATCTAATAAAATAACTTCGCCACTTTTACATTGTTGGTTATTTTCAATATAATGTAATACACAAGCATTAAAACCGCTGGCTATAATGGGCGAGTAAGCAAACCCACGAGAGCGATTTTTAGTGAACTCATGTATAAGTTCTGCTTCAATTTCATATTCCCAAACGCCAGGTTTAACGAAGGATAATAATCGGCGAAATCCTTTTTCGGTTATATCGCAAGCCTGTTGTATTAAATCAATTTCGTGTGCGCTTTTAATGCTGCGAATACGTTGCATAATAGGTGCGCTGCGTTCAATTTTATGCAAATTATATTTGTGCATCAATTGCTTATTAAAACGCTTTTCGGCCGTTTCGGTTTCGATGTATTGACGCGTGTGTTCGTTCTGATTGAGGTATAAATATTCTGCTTGAAACAAAAAAGGTTTTACAATTTTATCAAATTCGTGATGCCAATACACCTGCTCAATGCCACTTACTGCGTTAGCTTCCGCTTTATTGAGTTTAGCACCTTCCCAAATAGCAATGTGTTCGTTGGTTTCTTTAATAAATAGTATTTCTTTATGTTTCCCATCTTTTACATCTGGAAATACAAACAGAATAGTATCTTCTTGGTCCACGCCCGTTAAATAAAATAAATCACTACTTTGTCTAAAACCCATGCTCCCATCGGCATTGGTAGGCATAATGTCGTTACTCACAAAAATGGCAGCCGACCCAGGCTTCATTAATTGTTTAAATTTATTTCTGTTTTCGATAAATAAGGAACTGTCAATGGAGGCGTATTTCATATAGTTTATTTTTTTATTTAAAATTCAAATAAGTGAAGATTTCTAATTAGTGAGGAATGTAGCGGGTTAAAAATAATGATTAACCCTTGGGTTTGCAATAAAAGTATCTAAAATTTTATTTTTGTAATCGGAATTATAATGAGCAGCGAAAACCTAATGGAATACCTACTTTTTCAAATGAGGTCTAGTAGCTGGCAGAGAAGAAAAAATAACGAAATACTCTGTTTGGATGAGATTTTGAACCCTGATAGGTCTCTATTGCCTAAACTGAGTTTAACAATTACTCTACTTTTTTGGTGTTAAAGCCTATAAAATAATGCTTCAATCACAATTGTTCATTATATTTGCTATTCAGAATTTTAAGGTATGATTGATTTAAAAGGAATAATTTCCATTTCGGGGCAACCGGGTTTATTTAAGATTGTTGCGCAAAGCAAAAACGGCATTATTGTTGAAGGTTTGAGCGATAAAAAACGTGTTAATGTATATGCTTCAACTAAGGTTTCGACCTTATCGGATATTAGCATGTTTACCACAGGCGACGACAAGCCCATTGCCGAAATTATGAAAGCAATTTACGATAAAGAAAATGGCGAAGCGGCTTTAGATACTAAAACTGCTGACGATAAAGCAGTTGCCGCTTATTTTGAAATAGTATTGCCCGATTACGATAAAGAGCGTGTTTATGTAAGCAATATGCGTAAATTATTTGCTTGGTATAATAGCCTTCAAAGCACAGGCAACTTAAAATTAGCAGAAGAAAACGCGGCTGAAACAACGGAAGAAGCGAAAGAAACAAAAGCCATTGCAAAGCCCGAAAAAGTTGCCGCTAAAAAAACGGCAACCCGCGATACAGCCAAAGCTAAAACAAGTGCTGGCGTTAAAAAAACAGCAGGTGTGCGCAAAACAGGAACAGCTTAATTTTATTTTTTTTAATTAAAAAGCAATACTTCATAACGAAGTG
>JAAFIL010000018.1:0-39774 GCA_013297775.1 Bacteroidota bacterium | reverse complement strand
AAGTGTTGCTTTTTTTATTAGCGTTAAACCGTAAATAGCCAAGCGTAAGTCCACTAAAAAATCCGTATCTTTGCAGCCTTAATTTTAAACATGTTAGAGAAGTTAGAAGAAATTGTACGACGCTATCAGGATGTAGAACTTAAACTCTCAGATCCGGCTACCATTGCCGACATGAAGGCATTCAAGAAATTGAACATTGAATACAAAGAGTTGGGCTTGGTGGTTGAGGCCATTAACGTTTATAAAAATGTAGTGGGTAACATTAACAACGCAAAAGAAATATTAGCCAACGAAAAAGATAAAGAGTTTTTAGAAATGGCTAAAATGGAGTTGGAAGAAAACCGTCTTCGCGAAGTTGAACTAGCCGATGAAATACGTTTGATGCTAATACCCAAAGACCCCGAAGATGCTAAAAACTGTATAATGGAATTGCGTGCAGGAACTGGAGGCGACGAAGCCAGTATTTTTGCAGGCAATTTATTTGAAATGTATTCGCGCTTTTGCGAAACGAAAGGATTTAAAATTGAAGTAGTAGATAGCAGTGCTGGCACAATGGGAGGGTATAAAGAAATTGTTTTCAATGTTACTGGTACTAATGCCTATGGTGTTTTAAAATTTGAAAGTGGCGTACACCGTGTGCAGCGCGTGCCCGCCACCGAAACACAGGGGCGTGTGCATACCAGCGCCGCTACCGTAGTGGTATTGCCCGAAGCCGAAGAGTTTGATGTAGAGTTAAAAGATTCGGATATAGAAATGCAAACCGCCCGAAGCGGAGGTGCTGGTGGTCAAAACGTAAATAAAGTAGAAAGTAAAGTTATTTTAACGCATAAACCAACGGGCATGGTGGTGATGTGCCAAACCGAGCGCAATCAGTTAGGCAATCGCGAAAAAGCAATGCAAACCATGCGCTCAAAGTTATACGATATTGAATACCAAAAGCGTTTAGAAAGTACCTCTAAACGGCGCAAAACAATGGTTACTACGGGCGACCGAAGTGCTAAAATACGAACGTATAACTACCCGCAAAACCGAATCACCGATCACCGCATTAACGAAACCCTTTACGATTTAGAAAATTTTGTTAACGGCGATATTCAAGAAATGATTGATAAATTGCAATTTGCCGAAAACGCCGAACGCTTAAAAGAAGGTGGAATGACCGCTTAAAAGAAGACCCCTCCTTTTTTATTAGCATATTTTGGGCTTAACGAATTAATTTTTCGATTTTCTAAAAAACGTAATAGTTTAGTAACCTCTTGCCAATCTAAATTAATTTATACTCGTTTTTATTTGTATATTTAAAGGCTATTATTCAATGGATAATGGCAATTAAAAAGAAAATGAATTAAAGCTGAAGACTCTTTGTACTAACAAAAATACCCAAACGTAAAAAACAATGATGTGTTGAGGCTGTTTTTGAATGAGTTAGTAAAACCAGTTAACGATTAGAATGAAGCATTACAGCACACTATTATTTATACTTTGTTTTTTACTTGCAAAAGCGCAAGTTATTTACAACGCCTATGCCAATGTAACAACTATTTCGGGTACTACATTCACCGTAAATAACGTTAACGAAACCAATCACACCTTTGTTACTGGCGAGAAGGTGGTTGTGATGCAAATGCAAGATAACGTGATTGGCACTAATACGTTAAATACAGCTACTTTTGGCAATTTGGGAAGTATTCAAAGTGCGGGTTTATGGGAAATTAAAACCATTTCGGCGCAAACGCGTTCGGTGGGAGTATTGCAAACCCTTAGTTTTTCGACACCTTTGGTTAATACCTACAACATTGGGGTCAACACATCGGTTCAAGTGATTAGTTTTCGTTTGTTAAATGCGGCGGCGTTTAGCACCACGGCGGCTATTACTGGCGCAGCTTGGAATGGAACAGTTGGGGGCATAGTTGCCTTAGAGGTTGGCACAACCTTAACGCTTAACCACAGCATTTCGGCTAATGGCCTAGGGTTTAGAGGGGGTAATCGCTCGAACGATTATTATGGCGGTGGCACCACGTGTACACTTATAGATTATGCAACAGCCTCTACCAACTCAGCATTTAAAGGCGAAGGCATTTATAAAAGTACGAATGTAAACTTTACAAATGGTTTAGGTCGGCGACTCAATGGCGGCGGCGGCGGCGGACAAGATGTGAATGGCGGCGGCGGCGGCGGCGGCAATTACACGGCTGGGGGCTTAGGCGGCATTGGCTGGAACAGCACCGCGGCTGGGTGTCCGGTGGCTTCATCGCCCGCAGGTTTAGGAGGCTTATCGTTATCGTCATCTATTTTACCAAGTCGTATTTTTATGGGCGGCGGCGGCGGTGGTGGCCAACAAAATAACACCGTAGGAACAAATGGCGGAAATGGTGGTGGAATCATTATCATTAGAGCTAATAGGATTGCAACGACTGGCAGTTGTGGCACACCCATTTCGATAACAGCCAATGGCGTTTCGGCGGCAACAGCAGCAAACGACGGGGCTGGCGGCGGCGGCGCAGCGGGGACTATTGTTTTGCAAGTGCCCAGTTATTCGGTAGTTGGAACTTGCTCGTTAATCATTGCGGCTAATGGCGGCAATGGCGGAACGGTTAATTCGAGTACACACGCTGGAGGCGGTGCAGGAGCGCAAGGGGTGCTTGTTTTTTCGAGTTCGCAACCTACGCTAAACGTTCAGGCAAATACTAATAATGGAACGCCAGGTTGTAACAACGGCGATGTGCCATGCACTTCTTCGGCGGGAACAGCTGGCGGTAGTAATAATCAAGGTATTTTTACCAATATAAATGGGGCCTTATCAGTCGAGTTTTTAAGTTTTGAAGCCAGCATTCACGAAGTTTCAAAAGCACTTTTAAAGTGGCGGGTGGTAGAGTCGAAACCTTTGTTGGCTTTTCGTGTAGAGCGCAGTCGCAATGCGGTGGATTGGGAAATTCGTACCACCTTATCTTCTAAATCGGCACAACAACTTTACGAGTATGTAGATGCGTATCCACGTAAGGGTATAAATTATTACCGCATCACTTTGGTGTATGCCGATGGCAGTCTTTCAACATCTGTCATTCGTGAGGTTACAGTTAATCAAACAGAGCAACCAACAGTGGCTATATTTCCAAATCCTAGTTCTAGTTTAGTTACCATTACCAGCACAGGCAACATCAACGACTTAAACATTAGTGTTTATGATTTAACGGGACAACTCTTAAGCCCCATCACAACACTTCGGGCCGAGTCGGAACTTGTTTTAGCGTTTACCAATTATCCACGAGGGCTTTATTTGATTAAAATTATAAACCAAGAGGGTGAAACCATTCGCTTAATCAAACAAGTTATAGAGTAATTTTTGCCATAACTTGCAATTTGTTTCTTAAAATTTCCTTTTAGTAGCCTTCTGTTTTGCAAAAAACGCAAAAGTGCAAACGTAAGTAGTGCTTTTCGCAAATAGTACCGTTTTTTAATGAACCTCAACAGCCCGCTTGCTTTTTTTACTGAATCTTCAATTAGTGGCGCAATTATCCGTTTCGCTTAGGCTTTAAGGCACTGTAACTTTGAACCATGAAACTTAAAAATAAACGTATGAAAACGAAAACTTTAAAATCGGCTTTACAAATTACAGTTGTTGCTTTTGCTTTAGTAGCTTTTTTTCAAACCAGTAAAGTATTGGGTAAAGAGTTAAGAAAAACATGGCGCAGCGAAGCGCATACTTTAACTACACGCAGTTTTGTTAACTTATTAAATAAATAACGTGCATTATGGATTGTAATTTTTTAATAGTTAACCTAATAACTTGGACTTATTGATTTTACAGGGTAATCAAATAACATAAAACAATTTTCATTTTGAATGCTATACAGAAAGTGATTGAAAATCAATTATTTTAATCCATAATTCAAGTTATTTAATACGTTAAGCATTTCTTAATTCCTCTTTCCCCCTCGTCCTTGTTTGAGCGTTAGCGGAAACGAGGACGGTCTAAACGGGCGTTTGTAACGCCCGCACCATTACTTTATCTGCGTTACAAACGCAGTTCTCAAACGTCCTCGTTACGCTTCGCTAAACAAGGACGAGATAAGGGGTCATCCATAATTCACGTTAAATAGTAGTCATTCTGAAAATATTAGGCACTATTCTTTGCTTATATTAACGTCGTTTTTAAAGATAACTTAGGTATAAAATAAGTTTGGTGCTTACTTCATTTGCTTTCTTAAGTATTTGGTTAAAATGACAATTGCTTGCCCATCTATTTTTCCTTCAATGTGTTCGGTGTTGTTAGCCACCAATTTTATATTTTTAACTACCGTTCCTATTTTTGCATTAACCGACGAGCCTTTTACATCTAACGATTTTGTTAGCACAACCGAATCGCCTATTTGTAAAACAATTCCATTGCTGTCTTTATGTAACTCTAAAACTTCATCTACGTCGTGGTCGTCGCCACCGGCTTTTGCCCAAGCTAAATGGTCGTCGCTTAAATACAACATGTCTAATAAATCGTTAGCCCAAGTTTCGCTACGCAAGCGGTTTAATAGACGCCAAGCAGTTACTTGCACACCAGGTATTTCGCTCCACATACTTGTTGTTAAACATTCCCAATGTTTACTAGTTAATTCCTCACGTTTCTCAATTTGATTTTTACACGTTACACACACCAAAATACACGAGGTTTCATTTATTACATCGGCAAAGCTTACTTCCATTATTTCGAGGTTAGAGGGAGAACTGCATAACTCACATTTATTTTGGCTACGTTGAGCAATATAATCGGCTAACTTCATTTTATTAAAATAAGTTTCGAATATACTATTAATACCACTTGATTAATCCTTTAGTGAAAACGGATTCGTTGAAAAGATTACTTATCTTTAAAAGACATGATGATAAATAAATATATTACCTATAGTTTTTTACTACTAGCCATTATGTTTTGTAGCGGACAAGCACAAACCGATAGTTTACCAACTAAAGAAAAAGCTGTAACCGATAGCGTTGTCAAAATAGGAATACGCGATACACTTTATAGCGAAATAGGGATTGCTAGTTTTTATGCCAAACGCTTTGAAGGCCGCCGATGCGCTAGTGGCGAACGTTTCCAACACGATAAATTAACCGCGGCACATAAAACTTTAAAAATGGGAACTTGGGTTAAAGTTGTTAATCTAAAAAATGACAGCGTAGTCATTGTAAAAATAAACGATCGCCTCCCCAAAAACTCGAAACGTTGTATTGATTTAACATGGCGTGCTGCCAAACAATTAAACTTCGTTAGCCGTGGGCTTACTAAAGTGAAGATTGAAAAGTGGAATATACTTGAACAAAGGTCTGAGTAATACAAGAAGTTCTACTGCTCTCCATTAATTGTTGGCGTTTACTAATTAAAGTTTCATCAAAAGCGGTATTAAAACAATGGGTGATGTGTGTAACATAATCATCGGGAGTAGTAGCAACGATAAGCCCCGTGGAGGGTTGCGCATTTTTAAAAACGGTACCGTGTAACATGAGCGGATTACTAATAATGTATTGCCCTTTAAACAACACATTGAGAAGTTTTAATTTAAGTCCGGTAGCTTGTTGGGTATATAATACATGTACTTTAGCTTGGGCTATTAACATTTCCATTTCAGAAGAATTGGGATTAGCGAATACCGTTATGTGCGAATAGTTGCTGAGGGCTTGCTGTAAAAATGCTGGCGGATTTTTTCCTGCAATAATTATTTTAATGGCAGGCAAGCGATTAAATACTTGATTGACTAACCACAAAACGGCTTGATAATTTTCGGAAATACTAAGGTTGCCATGGTAAAGTAGATAAGGTGTTGCTTGCGTTTTAAGTTCAATATTTACCGCATCGTGTTCGTGAAAAGAAGGTAAAAAATAAGTTTTTAAATTGGGGTATTTTTTCTGAAAATAAACCGTATCGTTTTCGTTAACCGCCAAAATAGCAGAAGCATTGGTTACAACGGGTTCAAAGCGTTTTAATTTAATGGCTTCTAAACGAAGGTAAATTTTTTTAATCCAATTTTTTTCGGCCAATGCCAAATGTTTGTAATAGTGATGCTCGATATTACTGTGTCTAAAAAAGGTGATGCGGGTTTTAAACCGCTCGTCGTTTAGTAAATAGCAGGTGTGCAATACTTCAAATAAAATGGGATAATTATCTTGCAATAAATTGTCTTCGAGTGTTTTTGATTGGCGGGTATAAACGGTAAACGGTTGAAGTGAAAAAAGGGCTTTCCAATTTTTTTGATTTCGTGGATAATAGTTTACCGACTCGCAAAAATGAGTTAACTCAGGGGCTTTGGCGCGCCCATATTGAAAGCAATGTAAATGCAGTTTAAAACCTGCCTGATGAAGTACTTTAAGTTTATAGAATACATCTATGACACCGCCATAATCGGGGGGATAAGGTACGTCGAACGCTACGATGTGTAAATGCTTTTGCATGTTTTTGAGGTAACCACTAACACATCTTTAATGGAAGTGAATTACAAACTCCAATACGTTAGATTTGTTATTTTGTCTTTATACAATCCTTTCACATCTACTAAAACACCTTTTTTACTGAGTATTTTTGTAAAGAATGCTTCCTCTAATGTTTTATAAACCTTATGGTTAACGGCCACAATAACACCATCGTAACCTTTCGATAATTTATTTAAGCCAAAGCCATACTCGTGTTTAAGTTCGGCACTATTGGCGTATGGATCTATAATTTCAACTTTTACACCAAACGATTTTAATTCTTTTACAATATCGGCAACTTTACTATTTCGGATGTCGCTTACATCTTCTTTAAACGTTGCGCCCATTACTAACACTTTCGACTTCGATAGATTTTTACCCGCTGCAATTATTTTTTTTACGCAGGTTTTGGCTACATAAAATCCCATGCTATCGTTAACGTATCGCCCGCTGTTAATAACCCGTGCATGATAGCCCATTTCTTCGGCCTTGTAAGTGAGGTAGTAAGGGTCAACACCAATACAATGTCCGCCTACTAGCCCAGGCGAAAACTTTAAAAAATTCCATTTGGTTCCAGCGGCTTCTAACACATCGTAAGTGTTAATGCCTATGCGCGAAAAAATAATAGACAATTCGTTCATCAATGCAATGTTAACATCGCGCTGGGTATTTTCTATAATTTTAGCGGCTTCGGCTACTTTAATGGAGGAGGCTCGGTGTGTGCCAGGTTCTACAATAATTTCATAAACCTTAGCAATGGCCTCTAAACTTTCTTTATCGCAACCACTCACAATTTTTAAAATTTTGGTAATGGTATGTTCTTTATCGCCTGGGTTAATGCGCTCTGGCGAATACCCTACTTTAAAATCTTTTATAAATTTAAGATTGCTGTGTTGTTCGAGCACAGGAATGCAGTCTTCTTCGGTGCAGCCTGGATAAACAGTTGATTCGTAAACGACATAATCGCCTTTTTTAAGAACTTTTCCAACCGAAGTAGAAGCCCCAATGAGTGGTTTTAAATCGGGTAAATTGTGTTCATCTATGGGCGTAGGCACCGCAATAATAAAAAAACTTGCTTTCTTTAAATCTTCGAGTTGGTGTGTAAACGTGATATCGCTTTTTTCAAAATCTTTTTTTTCTAATTCGTTGCTGGGGTCAATGCCTTTTTTCATTAGGTTAACCCGTTGTTCATTAATATCGAATCCAATTACTTTTACTTTTTTTGCAAACGCTAAAGCAATCGGCAATCCAACGTATCCTAAACCAATAACGGCAATGCTGGCTTCTTTCTTTAAAATTTTAGTGTATATGCTACTCATTTTTAATGCGGGTTACTTATAATTATTTTAATACTTTTTCTGGTCGTAATTGATAAATACGCTCAATAATGTCCACTACTTTTAATCCTTCTAAAGCGTTGGTTGTAATTTTATTTTTTCCACTTATTGTGTCTATCACATTTTCGATAACGTTGTGATGATTATTGGCCGAGCCTTTGTAAGCTCCATAATCGTTAGCTGGATTGGTTTCTTCGAGGGTTGGCATCACGTAACCTTGTATATTGCAGGTTTCGATTTGATCCATGTATTGACCACCTACTTTAATGCTGCCTTTGCTGCCTACAACGGTTAACGACGACTCTAAGTTTTTTTCCCACACCGAAGTGCTGTAATTAATAGAACCCATGCCACCATTCACAAAATCGAAATTGACAAACCCGCTGTCTTCAAATGCTGTGGTTTGTTGATGATTAAAATCGGCAAATTTAGCTTGAATGTTAGTGATGTCTCCAAAAATCCAATACATAATATCTATCCAATGGCTAAACTGCGTAAATAAAGTGCCACCATCTAAATCGGCGGTGCCTTTCCATCCTCCTTTTTTGTAATAACGTTCATCGCGATTCCAATAGCAATTTAATTGCACCATGTAAACCTCGCCAATAATTTTTTTATCAACGATTTCTTTTAACCAAATGCTTGGAGGCGAATACCGGTTTTGCATCACACAAAAAACAGTTTTGTGGTGGTGCAAAGCTGCGTAAATAACTTTCTCGCAATCGGCCTTGCTAAGTGCCATTGGTTTTTCAACAACCACATGTTTGCCTTTGTGTAAAGCTAACAAAGCATGTTCGGCATGAAGCCCATTGGGTGTGCAAATATTTACCACCTCTACCTCTGGATGCGCACTCAATAAGTTTTCGATGGCGTTGTAAAAATTTTCTTGTAATGGTTCGAGTCCTAAACTTTCTTTTGGTAACACATCGCATACGGCTACCAATTCACAATCTGGGTTACGACGTATCATTTCTGCGTGACGTTTACCGATGTGCCCTTGCCCTATAACTGCAAACTTTATTTTTCTTACCATCTTAAATGCGACTTACTTTATTACCGTTTAATTGATAGTGTTGCCCCGACTCAGGACAAACAGCCAAACCATTGCTATCAAAATTTAATTTATGACCGTACTCGCTCATCCAACCCGTTTGGCGAGCTGGGTTACCAACCAATAACGCATAATCGGGAACATGTTTAGTAACTACGGCTCCTGCTCCAATGAAGGCATACGCGCCAATATTGTGCCCACAAACAATGGTTGCATTGGCACCAATACTCGCTCCTTTTCCAACATGGGTTTTGGCATACTCATTTTTACGATTGACGGCACTTCGCGGATTAATAACATTAGTAAAAACCATGGATGGGCCTAAAAATACATCGTCTTCGCAGGTAACACCTGTGTAAATGGAAACGTTATTTTGAATTTTAACATTTCGACCTAAACTAACCCCTGGTGAAATGACAACATTTTGACCAATATTACAATTTTCGCCAATGCTGCAATCGGGCATAATGTGCGAAAAATGCCAGATTTTACTGCCTGCACCAATGCTACAGCCCTCATCAATAATAGCCGAGGGATGTGCAAAATAATTTTTTGTTTCTGACATAGAGCCTACAAATTTAACCAAAGGTAACAGACTTCAAAAAAAATATATCTTACACCAAATGCAACCCTGCTTTAATTTGAGATTTCGCCAATAAAAATTGAAGAGATTAAGGCATTAATTAAAGGCTTAGCAAGTGGCTAAAGCGAAAATAACGTCAATTTTTATCAACAGATTGGATAAAAAAGATGTGCCTTGTGTAGCAACAACTGCCCAATCAAAAATTATTTTACTCGCTTTTATGTTAAATCCGACCACTTTTAAAGAAAAACCCACCAGATTTAAAAAAAGTGAAACTTGATTTGTTCTTTTATTTTTATATTTGAGAAAAAAATAACAATTTTGTTAAAATTTATTAATGCGTATATATTTACACTATGTTTTTAAATATACTTAGAAAATCGGGTCAATTAGTTGGAAAACTGACCGTATTATCGGCTCTGGTAGCAATGGAATTACCAACATTTGCTCAAATGAACTGGTCTCAAGCGGGGCCTGTTACCACGCCTAGTCGAGTTCGCTCTTTGATTTTAGACAATCAAGACCCTTCGGGAAACCGTTTATTTGGTGGAAGTGTTAACGGTGGGCTTTTTGAGTCTAACAATGGTGGATTAAATTGGTCGCCGTTAAGTGATCAAGCGTCTGTTAAAAATATTAGTTGTTTAGCGCAATCGCCTAGCGGGCTTATTTATGCAGGTACAGGCGAAAACTATGCGCGCCCCAATCAATTGGCTAAAACCCTTCCTGGTAGTGGTATTTACACGTTTTCGAATGGTAATTTATTACCTGTAGTTGGTACATCCACGATGGGTAACATCAATAAAATTCTTATCAATCCAACCAACGCGCAACGTATTTATGTAGCCAGCGCAACTGGCTTATACGTTAGTACCGATGGTGGAACAACTTGGGCTTTAGGCACTGCTACTACAGCCACAGGTCAATCTTACGATGTTGAGATTGCCAGCGACGGTTCGGCTTATGCCAGTGTTGGAAGTATTACTGGAGGCTCTAAAGTATTCCGTTCTACCAACGGCGATCCTGGAAGCTTTACAACTGAAATTACACCTACTATAAATATTATTCCTAATAACTACGGCCGTATAGAGATTGCTATACCTGCCTCTAATCCTAATAAAATTTATATTTCGTGCGGCGGCCCATTTACAGGAGGTAACAATTCAACCTTAGCAGGCTTATTTGTTTACGAAAATTTTTCTACTAACTCTACAACGCCCAGTTTAATTTTAGAAGGATCGGTTCAATTAGATCCAATGCGCGGTGGTGGATTCGGTTGGGCTGACTATTCGCATGCTTTAGTGGTTTCTCCAACCGACGAAAATACTATTTTTATTGGTGGTTACGCATTCTTTAGATGGACGCGTAACGTTGCCCCTAACATTGGTACTTGGACACGCTTAGGGAACGACGGGGCTGTTAATACCGTTTTGTATTTGCCAAAAAATGTACACCAAATTTTATTCAAGCCAGGCGCTCCAAACACTATATTTGTTGCAACAGATGGAGCGGTTTACCGCTCTACAGATGGTGGTATCTCTTATATTGGAGCGTTTAAAGGTTTAAATGCTGCTGCCTTTAACAACATTGCCATTGTTGCTAAACCTGCCTCTCCAAATTTATCCAATCCTGGATCGGCAGTTGTGCCTCGTTCTGGTTTTGTGGGCTCGGGTGTTACATCGGGTATTACTTATTACGAAGGTAATTATCCAAACATAACACAAGAAGAAGATTATAGTACTGGAGAGTTTAACAACATTATTATATCTGATATTTTACCAAAAGCGAGTGTTGTTACACGAGCAGATGGAACTATTTGGAGAACGAGTGATTTCACTACTCAAGATTATATACAATTTGGTTTCAAATTTTCGACAGGCTCGGCAGGTACGGCCAACTTTATCAATACAGCCTTTAATGTTACAGGAACACCTTTTGCCTACTTTGAAAATAGCGGACAATTAAATCCAACAGCTGCCAACCCTACTGTGCGCCCGTGCGACTCTTTAATTTTCTTTAACGAGCCTTTAACCAGTAGTGTTGTTATTCCCGCTTCGCCAGCCAATGTAAATGCGCCACTTTCATTTACATTTCTTCGCCCACAATTTTCAGCTAAATTAGATAGCGTTTCGTACATCACAACGATTACTGGAACTTGTAATGTTGGTGCAGTTACACCTCAAACTATTAGTGTAATTGTAAATAATTACACGCCGCCAACAACTACTACCCTTAGCCCTTCTCTAAATATAACTGGTGCTACGTCTGCCGTTCAAAATGCACAAAATTTTGCATCTATTGATTACAATCCAGTAACGCTAAAAGATATTACAACACTTACCTTTTTAAATAACCCAGCACTAACAAGCACACTTACCTGTCCTTTAGGCGTTGGTAGTACCGTTGCTGTTAATAGCGCCACAGTTAGATGTTTTGCAAAGGCGTATTATAAATACGATATTGGCGATAAAATTACTTTAACCAATAATGAGATAAGTACTAAAAACATTGTTGTTTCGGATAACATTAAAGTACTTAATACTTACCGTAAACCTAATGGTGTGCCAATTGGCAACACGAGTGCAACAAAAATTGCGCTACCTTTTTCGTCGCGTTTTGCATTTGCTTCTACCGAAGGCATTAGTGTTTGCCGTAATATGATGGATTTTGCCGACTCACCTATCCGTCAGCTTATTACAGGAAATAACTATTATATTGATGGCCCTGGAGGTGTTTCTACATTTTCAATTCAAGTTCGCCCTAATAATAGCCGTGTGCGCCTTATGGAGTGGTCATCGTCAGGAACAGAACTTTACTTTGTAAGTGCTGTTACTAGTGGAACAAATACCACCTCTTTTATTTTCCGTGTATCGCACATCAATGCTATTATTGACTCGTCGTTTACCAACTACAGAGGCTTGTTTAGCACCCACGTTAACGTTAGAACTTCTGGTCCTCCCCCTGCCCCACAAACCTTTACTTTAAATAGCCGATCGCCTTACCGCACTACAATGATTGGACGCATTGACTCTGTAATTACTAGCTTACGTTTTACAGAAAGCGACAGTTCTTTAATTGTAACAGCCGTTCGTTCGGGTACAAACCCATCAAGTGCACGTATTTATGTTTGTCCTAATCCTCGCACTGCTATTATCACCAGCACAGCAACGGCTTCAATGGCGCAGTTTGTTAACAAAACAGGAACTTTCCCTACCAATACTAATATCTTTTCAGTATTAGCCGAGCGCAACGACAATAAGAAAGTATTATTGGGCACAAGCAACGGTGTGTTTATGACCAATGATATTTCGGCAAGCAACCCTATCTGGAACAACGTCAACAATAATCAAATTCCTAATATTGAAGTATTTGATATTAAGCAACAAAAATTACCAAATTGGAAATCGTATAACTCGGGAGTTATTTATGCCGCTACCAATGGCCGTGGTGTTTGGAGCACAGATGCCTTCTTCTCACAATCGTTTATTGGTGTTACTGAAAATACAGCTGATAAAACGAATTTGTTGAAAATGTATCCTAACCCTAGCGATGGGAATGTAACTATAGATTGCAAAGCTGCTAATGGCGAAGTGTTAACTATGGAAGTAATGGACATTTCGGGCAAAGTAGTTTTTGCTAATAATATTGGCAAAACCAACGCTTTAGAAGTTAGCTTTAGTGCTGATTTAAGCAGTTTAAATGCTGGTATTTATTTAGTTACGGTGCGTGGCGATAGAGGCACAAAACACGTTGGCAAATTAATTTTATCTAACTAGTTTTTAACGTTTTTATAAAAAGCCGATTTCTATTTTGAAATCGGCTTTTTTGTTTCCTATAATTAGAAATAGATAGCAAACAGTAAGAAGCAATAAAACTAATTTATGATAGAGAGATAGTGCCATTAGAACCCCTAAAAAAGTAGCAAGGTATTCGCGTTTCGATGAACTTTCTTCAACCTAGGTTAAGGAACTCAAACCTTGTTACTAATCATCTTTAAATAGACCACTTTTATAATTCAACAAGGTTTATTCCGTTTATCAAAGAGCAATACGGTGTACATAATGAGAATGAATTATCTGTGTTCAAGACATTTCACTATTTTTATCAAAATACTCAGGTACGATAACTGGCAACCGTTCCAACGATGTATGCTATTGAACTATAAAAGAGGTCTAATATTTTTATTAAAATACTCAGGTACGAGAACTGGTAACCATTCCAACGATGTATGCCATTGAACTATGAAAGAGATCTAATACATTTCCAAAAACTAAGTCAATGTATCTTTTAGAAATGATGTTGATACAAATAGTCTAAAACTATTCCTTCGTATAACTTACCTTCACGCCATAATCTGAGCCTCCCCCCCTAATACGCCGCCACCTTTGAAAATGTGAGGCTTTAATGTAAGAAGGCACTTTGTAAGAACCCGCATAACAAAATTGGGTAATATCCATCTCGTCCATTAAACACTCTAAACTCACAAAAAAATCGCCAGAGGCGCGAATGTTATACTCACGCAAAGGCAAAATAAACTCGCCTTTTACTTGCTTTAATTTGAATAAAATAGGCTTTTTCAAAAAGGTTTCGCCCACTTTTCCATCCGCTTGTTTTTCGTAAAACATAAGACGAAATTGTAAAGAATCAGTGTAACTATTCCGAATAATAAAAAACCGAAAATCGTCAACAAGTGCATCTCTCTTGTTTTCAATTAAAATCGCACTTTCCGAGCCTTTCCAACTTTCTTCATTTTTAACAAAACCACTACAGTTTTTTACCGAGTAGCGGGTCGTTCCTAACACTTTACTATACAATTTCTTGGCATCAACTGCTACCTCTGTTAATTTAATTTGCTCGGGTTCTAATACAATGGTTCGCATCAATTCGTTCCCTGTCAATTCAGCCAAGCAAAACAAACGGGCTTTATAACCAATGGCCGTAATTTGTATTGAGTCGTCTTGCTCAATAAGTTTCGATTTTAATATAAATTGCCCCTGCTCGTCGCCAATAACTCCAATCGGTTTTTTATATATACCAACCGCCACAAAGGCAATCCCTTGGTTGGTGCGCTTATCTAACACTTTGCCTTGCAGCAATATTTGTGCATTCACTAAAGTAAAGCCACTTAAAAATAATCCAACGAGTATTACACGCATCACTTTCCAATTTAACACTATAAAAGTACTATCTTTGCCGCCTATTTAAAAGCAGAATGATTACAGTTTCTAATATTAGTTTGCAATTTGGCAAACGCGTCTTATTCGATGAGGTGAATGTAAAGTTTACACCAGGCAATTGTTACGGCATCATAGGCGCAAACGGTGCCGGAAAATCAACCTTTATGAAAATTTTAAGTGGCGAGATAGATCCCACTAAAGGACAGATTAGCATTTTACCCGGCCAACGCATGAGCGTCTTAAAACAAAATCACTTCGAGTATAACGAGTTTACAGTTTTAGATACCGTTATTATGGGCAATAAACGCCTCTATCAAGTGATGAAAGAGAAAGATGCCATTTATGCCAAAGCCGATTTTTCGGATGCCGACGGAATACGCGCCAGTGAACTAGAAGGCGAATTTGCCGAAATGAATGGTTGGGATGCCGAAAGTGGAGCAGCAACCATGTTAACCAATATGGGTATTTCGCCCGACAGCCATTTTAAACTGGTAAAAGATTTAACAGGAAAGGAAAAAGTAAAAACCTTGCTGGCACAGGCTTTATTCGGAAATCCCGATTTACTATTACTCGATGAGCCTACCAACGATTTGGATATGGAAACGATTACGTGGCTCGAAAATTTTTTGGCCGACTTTATGAATACCGTTATCGTTATTAGCCACGACCGACACTTTTTAGATGCTGTTTGTACGCATATTTGCGACATTGATTTTGGAAAGCTAAACACCTACACTGGCAATTATAGCTTCTGGTACCAAATGAGTCAATTACAATTAAAACAACGCAGCGACCAAAATAAAAAGGTAGAAGATAAACGTAAAGAATTGCAAGATTTTGTGGCGCGCTTTAGTGCCAATGCCAGTAAAAGTCGCCAAGCAACTAGTCGAAAAAAATTACTCGAAAAGTTAACAGTAGATGAAATTCCAGCAAGCAACCGTCGCTACCCAGGCATCATCTTTAAACAAGAACGTGAAGCTGGCGATCAGTTATTGCACATCGAAAACCTTAAAAAAAGTAATGCCGATGGGGTCTTGTTTAATAACCTTCACCTCAATGTTAACAAAGGTGATAAAATTGCGTTTGTAAGTAAAAACCAATTAGCCGTGAGTACACTTTTCAATATTTTAGCAGGCGAAGACAAACAAGACGCAGGAACTTTTAATTTTGGAACCACCATTTATACAGCGCACTTACCCAACGAAAATTATCATTTCTTTCAAAGCGATTTGAATTTAATTGATTGGCTAAGGCAATTTAGTAAAGATAAAGACGAAACCTACATTCGTGGTTTCTTAGGAAAAATGTTATTTAGCGGCGAAGAGGTTTTAAAAAAATGTTCGGTTTTAAGCGGAGGCGAAAAAGTACGTTGCATGACCAGTCGCATGATGTTGTTTAATCCCAATTTTTTAATCTTAGATGAACCCACCAATCACCTCGATTTGGAGAGTATCATTGCGTACAACGACGCACTAAAAGATTATCCGGGCACTATTTTATTTACAAGTCACGATCACGAATTGGTGCAAACAGTAGCAAATCGTATAATTGAAATTGGCCCCAAAGGTAGTGTTGATAAGCAATGCACCTACGACGAGTTTTTAGAAAATGAAAGCTGGAAACCATTAAGAGAAAGTTTGTATAAGTAAAGTGAAGCGTTAGCTTTTACCAGTGTATTAGTTGCTATTTATTTTTTTAAAGGTTTAACCCAATTTTCAAAAAAGTATTTTTTAATTATAAAAACGCTAATACCAATATCGGGTTTAAAAGATACAAATTGAACCAGAATTATTTTTCTTTTAGGCGACGAAAAATTATAGGCGTAGCAAGGCCTACGGGTATAATTTTTGAGGAAGCATGAGAAAAAGAAACTGGGTCAACGTATCTTTTAGAAATGATGTTGGTATAACTCATTTTCTAGTAGCAAAATACAAGAAATGAAAAGTAATACCAAATGCAGATATATTTTAGTTTAAAGATTTTGCCATTAAAAATTGGTAGGATTGAGGCGGTAATTAAAGGCTTAGCCAACTCCGCACAAACTGGCTTAAATACCCACTGGGTATTTACCCTGTCAAAAATTAGCAACGAAAGAAATGCTAATTTTATCAAAAGATTGGACTAAAATATATTTGCTTTCCATATAACTTAACTCATAGTAGTTAATACAAGCAATGATTTATTCTGAAATCCTTTTTCAAAATTTAATTTCCGCCTCTGCGTGCCATAAAAGCAATTAATTCAGTTATCATGCCTATTTTAACCGATATTATGCAATAGGAATCTATTATGAGCCGAAATCCCTTCAAAACAGCAAACTTCGTCACTTTTTCTTCTTCACCATAGTACTACTATGCCTCAGTCGAAAAAGTGCCTGTTTTATTGGGCTTTCACCTCTCACTACGACTCCTATTGCATAATATCGGTTTAAAGTAAGTTGTTCTTAACATTTGGTATTAGAGTATGAAGGCAATAGAAAAAAATGAAAAAAATTCAAAAAATTATTGCCAATACGAAAAAATAGTTATTTTTGCACTCCCAAAGCGAAAGTAGCTCAGTTGGTAGAGCGTAACCTTGCCAAGGTTAAGGTCGCGGGTTCGAGACCCGTCTTTCGCTCAAAAAGAGCTAAAATGGCTCTTTTTTTAATCACCTCCCGAAAGGGGAATGCCTGGGTGGTGGAATTGGTAGACACGCAGGACTTAAAATCCTGTATCTTCACGGATGTACGGGTTCAAGTCCCGTCCCGGGTACGCAAGGGGACTTTTGCAGATTATCGCAAAAGTCCCCTTTATGCTTTCCCAGTAAATCGTTTGATAATGAAGCCATTATAAAGGATCAATCGGAAAAGTTTGGGGAATAAAATCTAAGTATAAATATTGGAGAGTCTAAAAAGGAAGAAGCTAACGTTTTTGACACCTCAAAAAGAAGTTCTGAAGGCTTTAATTTTAGCAATGAAAGATTCAGCAGAAGTACTCGCTAGTACTTGTTTTAGAAACTGTAAGGATTTCTTACAAATGATTTACCTCGAAATCCTTGCAGATACTTAATCGCAGACCGTTTCCTTCTTTGAATGTCTTTTCCATCTAACTCATTTTTAAGTATTTTACAGAGTTAGCTATTTTATTCTAAAGTGTCCGATTTCTTGAAATTTAGGATTTAAAAGTAATCAAAGTCTTGGAGAAAGGTTATGGCCTTTATTCTAATACCACTATCGGTTCTAAAAGATACAAGTTGAACCAGAATTATTTTTCTTTTAGGCGACGAAAAAATTATAGGCGTAGCAAGGCCTACGGGTATAATTTTTGAGGAAGTATAAGAGAAAAAGAAACTGGGTCAACGTATCTTTTAGAAATGATGTTGGTATAAAGTACTACTTTCTTGAAATTTGGTATTTTCTGTAATGGTGTGTTTGGTACAATTTCAAAGTGGAGAGCAATTTGTAACAAAATTATTTTTGAGACAAGCCGATTTTGAGATCAAAAATAATTACTGAAAAATATAGCTTGCTTATCCCGTTTTCCTCTATTAGTTTTAGACTCTTAAATTAATACATGAAAAATATAACGGTTATCGGTAGTGGCACCATGGGAAATGGCATTGCACATACATTTGCACAATTTGGTTTCAATGTTAATCTGGTAGATATTAACGAACAGGCTTTACAAAAAGCAATGGCTACCATTACAAAAAATTTGGATCGGCAAGTTAGTAAAGGCGTTTTGACAGAAGAAGCGAAACAAAGTACACTTAAAAATATCACAACGTTTACCGATTTAACGGCTGGCGCAGCCCAATCTGACTTAGTAGTTGAAGCGGCTAGTGAAAACTTAGAGGTTAAACTTAAAATTTTTAAGCAACTAGATGGTATTTGCCAACCCGAAACTATTTTAGCTTCTAACACCTCTTCTATTTCCATTACACAAATAGCGGCGGTTACCAACCGTGCCGATAAGGTAATAGGCATGCACTTTATGAACCCTGTTCCTGTTATGAAATTGGTAGAGGTTATTAAGGGCTACAATACGAGTGCTTCTGTCTTACAAACGATTATGGAGCTTTCGCAAAAGCTTGGGAAAATACCTGTAGAAGTAAACGATTACCCTGGATTTGTTGCTAATAAAATTTTAATGCCCATGATTAACGAAGCCATTATTACCCTTTATGAAGGCGTGGCTGGGGTGCAAGAAATAGATACCGTTATGAAGTTAGGAATGGCTCACCCCATGGGACCATTGCAACTGGCCGATTTTATTGGCTTAGACGTTTGCTTAAATATTTTACGCGTACTACAAGATGGGTTTGGTAATCCGAAATATGCCCCTTGCCCTTTATTGGTAAACATGGTTACTGCTGGGCATTTGGGTGCCAAATCAGGGAAAGGATTTTACGATTATAGTGGCGGTGGAAAAGATTTAGTAGTTGCTAATCAATTTAAAAAATAACAAATATTATCAATCTTTTAATGAAGGGGATCGTATAACCTTTACTGTTTACCGATGAGTCAAAGCTATTCCAATGTGTTACCAATAGAATATCCCAGCATTCCGAGTGCTGGGGTTTACTATTTTAATACAACGAGTGGTTTGCGTTACGAAGTACGTTTTGGGAGATTACAAGATAACATTTTACATGCTAATATTGTGTTTGGTGTTATCAACGATGAGTTTGAAGGAGAAGAATACATCACAACCAATAGAGGCGAAGTATATCAAGTAATGAATACGATTGTAAGCATTGTTAAAAATTACATGAAGGAGCATCCTAAAGTAAACGTTTACGAATTTAATGCGGTGGGTAGAGAGGGAGAACCAGAAACAAAAAACGAAAATGCACGCATGAGTTTATATAAACGTTACCTCCCAAAAATATTTGAAACGGGTTGGCAGTTTAAAATTGAAGGGAATGTTGCTCTTGTGAAAAAAGGCTAACTTTTTTATTTTTTCTTTTTAGAATACTTGCCCTTACGCCAAGCATCAATAAAACTGGCCCAAGCAATAGGGTCTAGTAAACGGTTACTTGGTGCTTGCCCTGTCGTGTAAACTTTGGTAAAGTAATTTTGCATCACAATTCGGTAATTAACGGCGGCATCACTTCCTTGCGTTCGCTCTAAATAAGTTAAAGTTTCTTTATTCAAATTCCGATCGGCGCGCTCTAAATCGGTATCTTTTAAATCTAAAGCCAAAAATGCTTTACGAAATTCTTCGCGCGAAGGCCAAGGATAAACATCTACCTCTTTTAATGTTAATGTATCTTTGGTTAGTACTTGCAGCGCATAATAATACTTTTGTCTAATGGTATCGGCTAGTTTATAAGTTCTGTTTTTATGATTGATACTAAAAAATTGAAGTTCGTCGCCTGGATTTGCCACCAAACTGAAAAATCCGTAGTAATTGGTAACGGTACCTCTGTTGGTACCTTTAATAAGAATGGAAACGAAAGGGATAGGCGTTAAACTGTCTTGATCTAATACCACACCCGAAAACTGAACCAGATTGGTAGAAGCAGTGGTTGAAACCGTTTGCGACTGGCCAACAAAAAACAATGCTAACCAACCCAACATAAAACCTAAAACGGATTTTTTCATCAGTTAAAATTACCGAATTTATTGAAACACACGATGCCGCCCCCAAACTCCCTTAACAATTTTTGCAAGTGGTCATAAAGATTTGATAACTGGTAACCTTTTTACGTTAAAGTTTCTTATTTTTGTATTAATGAGAGCATTTACCTTACATATCATCTGCTTTTTTTTAATGCTAAACTCATTAGAAGCACAAATTAATAAGCCTCAGGTTATCAAAAAACGTAAGATAAAAGCAACAGAGCCCGCTAAAATTGGTTTTGGTTTTGGAGTTACACGAAGCGTTTTATACCTCAGCCGAAATATTAAAGAACAGAACGATGCCTTAGGTTACACGGGCAGTTTTGCCTACCAAACCAAAAGCAGTTGGCGGTTTATGGCCGAGGTTACTCGCTACAATACAATAAACATCGAACCAACGTGGCTCAATATCAAAGCATATACTTATGAATTAAATGCACAACTCTGTGCACGCTTTTTAAATTCGCGTACTTTGTTTTATCCACTTTTTGGAATCAGTTACAACACCTTTAATGCCTATTTTACAGGTATTAACGACTTTCAAAATTTAAGAACGCTTTATCCTGTGCAGAATACTATTACTACCAATTGGTTAGGCGGCAACATTGGTGCTGGTTTAGAGCATTCTTTCAAAGGCTTCACCTTTTTCTTTAATTACCGAATGCGCGTCGGAAAAATGGAACGTAGAAATCAATTCAATATCATGGATGTGTGTTATGGCGGTGGCTTGCGTTACGATATTAAACTTCCAGATAAATTTAATATTTTTAAGAGTACCCGTAGCCGCTACCATGTGGATTAACAAGCCTACCTATTTATGACAACGCTAACAAGCTATTGGTTAAGCCTCCAAGATTTTTTTAATCATTATTTACCAGTAAAAAATCCGGTGCTTATTTTAGCACTCACCCTTTTAATTATTTTATTTGCTCCTTTACTTTTTCGTAGGCTTCGCATTCCAGGTATCATAGGGCTTATCATAGCAGGTGTATTAATTGGACCCAACTCTTTTCATATTCTCGAAAGTACCAATAGTTTTGAATTGTTAAGTAAAACGGGCTTGTTATACATTATGTTTTTAGCAGGCTTAGAAATTGACATGCAAGAGTTTAAAAACAACCGCAGTAAAAGTCTTATTTTTGGTGCCCTAACTTTTTTTATTCCCATTGTACTCGGTTATTTCGTTTGTATTTATGTTTTTAAATTTAGCTTTTGGCCAGCCGTTCTACTAGCCAGTATGTTTAGTACACACACGTTGTTAAGCTATCCAATAGTGAGCAATATGGGTATCGTTAAAAACAGAGCCGTGCAAATTGCGTTTGGAGGTACCATTATAACCGATGCCGCCGTATTAATTCTGTTGGGCATCATTACTAATTTGGTAATTGGCGACATGAGCGGAACGTTTTGGCTTAAACTCATTTTATCGTTAGCACTGTTGGTATTTTCAACGTTGTATGTATTGCCCAAACTAAGCCGTTGGTTTTTTAGAAACGTTGAAGCACAAGCCAGTTCGCAATACATTTATGTGTTAGCCGTTGTATTTATTGCCGGATTTTTAAGTGAGTTAGCAGGCGTAGAACCCATCATCGGTGCATTTTTAGCAGGATTGGGTTTAAACAAAGTAGTGCCACATAACAGTATTTTGATGAACCGTATTGTATTTATTGGCAACACACTTTTTATTCCTTTTTTCTTAATTAGCGCAGGTATGTTGGTAGATTTGCGCTTGTTTACAAAGGGAACAGATGCCTTAGTGTTTGCTGGTGTGCTAAGTTTAGTAGCAGTGCTTACAAAATACATGGCCGCATTGTTAACGGGTATCATGTTTAAATATAACCGCAACGAAACCAATATTCTATTTGGATTAAGCGTATCTCATGCGGCAGCCACTTTAGCGGTTATTAAAGTGGGCTTTGACATTCATTTGTTTGATCAAAACGTTATCAATGGCACTATTATTTTAATTCTCATCTCGTGCATGGTTAGTTCTTTTGTGAGTGAACGCGCCGCCCGCAAAATTGCAATTGCCGAAAAGGATGTGGTAAAGAAAAGTAACGATCGCATCGAACGTATTTTAATCCCAGTTAGTAATCCCGAAAACATACAACGCCTTATTGATTTTGCATTATTGATTAAAGATGATAACTCGCAAGAACCAATTTATCCGCTTTCGATTGTTGAAGACGATGAAGATGCCGATGAAAAAATTAATGTCGTGCGCAAGGTTATTGAGGGCGTTGTTGAACAAATTGCAAGTGGCGATAGTAAAGTAGAAGTATTGAAAAAAGTAGATTTAAGTATTGTAGATGGCATTGCCCGAACGGCTAAAGCATACAACATTACCGACATCATCATTAGTTATAAAGCACAACAAGGCACTGGTAACTTTATGTTTGGTTCTATTGCCGATAACCTTTTAACCAAGTCTAAACAAAGCATTATTATCTCTAAAATTATTCAACCGCTAAATACTTATCAGCGTATTAAAATTGTGCTTTCGCCAAATGCCGAATTAGAAAACGGGTTTTACCGTGCTGTTCAAAATATTAATAAAATCGCGCGTCAGGTGGGCGATGAGGTAATTGTATTTGGAACTAACGCTACCATCAAAGCGTTTTCGTCGGTTATTAACGATCGTAAACGTAGTTTTTTTAAATATACCGAAACCGAAGATTTTAAAGAATCAAAAGTTATAACCGAAGTTCAAGAAGATGATTTATTTGTTTTTTTAAGTGCGCGTAAGCAAACGATTAGTTACGATTTTCATGTAGATGATATGCCAAAATTACTCAACCGCAATAATGAGTTTACAAGTTTTACGGTGGTGTATCCCGAACTCTCGAAAGCCCTTACTGATGGTCGTTTAAGCGACATTGCCGCCCCTTCTATTGAACAAAATTTTGAGAAAGTAAAACGCCTCACCGATCGTATTAAAGGATTGTTTAGCGGGAAGTCTTAAATCTAATGGGCTATTGGTACGCAAAGTTCGCAAAGGACGCAAAGGAAAAATACATGAAATTAATGGGGCTAAGTTTTTAAAGAAAAATAGTTTGGAATAACTGTTTTTGTTAAGTGATGGCACGCAAAGTTCGCAAAGGACGCAAAGGAAAAATACATGAAATTAATGGGGCTAAGTTTTTAAAGAAAACTTCTTTCATAATTCAATTCATACATAGCTAGAATAATTATCTATTCGGGTATTTGAATGTTTTTGATAATAAGCGTGAAAAACCAACAACACTCATAAAATCATTTTTGATAAGTGGTTTCTCACAAATCTATTGCAGTAGGTTAAGTGTGTAATAAGAATTAATTAGCGGCTTGCGTATAATCTTTAGACGATACTAAGGCACCAGCTTCATCGTAAGTAAACCAAACTCCAGTTTTATCACCGTTATTATAGTTCATTTCCATGCGCTTTATTCCCTTTTCGTCGAATACTAACCATGTGCCATGTTTTTTACCAATATTATAAAATGCCACGGCACTTACTGTATTATTAGCGTTATAACGTATCCATTTATCGTTTTTTAACCCATTACTAAACGACCCCGTTTCTAATACTTGTCCGTTAGCAGCATAATACTTCGCCTCGCCCTCAATAATCCCATTAACAACCGTTAACTCAGACTTAACACCATTATTAACCGAACTAATAACGGCACTTAACAATTGCCCGTTTTCATCTATATATAATCCTTTTTCGTTTTGCTTTTGAGCATAACTTAGTTTACTCACCATCAAAACCATTAAAACTAAAACTATCTTTTTCATATCTATTATACGATTCTTAGATATAAAAGTAATTATTTAACGGTTAAGAAACATTGAGAGAACAATAATTTAATATTAAATTTACACAAATGTTAATTTATAGGGGTAAGTGTAATTTCTGAGAAATTAGAAATGGTGTTGCTAGATATAGTTTTGGGCATAAATCCGAGTGCATTTATTTCAATAACTCCTGTTTTTTGAATTGTAACAAAACCATTCATGTCAGAAATAAAGGTTTGTTTATTAGTTGTTAATTCAAGTTTAGCCCCAGGTATTTCTTGACCACTTGGGTCTATTAACTTAACACGAACAGTAGTGGGTGCGTTAGATTTTTCTTTCCCAGTTGAGGCCTCAATAGATAAATGAAAACCAAGAAAAGATAAAACAATTAGAAGGAATCTCCACATTTTCATAATGTAAAGATGACAAGTTAGATTGAGTTAAATTTTACGAGAATGTTACCAAATTGTTACCGTATAAGACTTACTTGCCCTTTATACTCTTTCGATACACCAAAAATACTTACGGCATTTACTTTCCAGATGTAAACGCCTTCAGGAGCAACACGCCCACCTTTAACCGAACCATCCCAGCCCTTTTGTAAATCGTTAGACGTATATATTAATTCGCCCCAGCGGTCGAAAATACTTAATTGGTATTTTTTAATACCGCTGCCCTTTGCACCAAATACATCATTTCGCTGATCGCCATTTGGGGTAAACGCATTGGGCAAATAAATCGAAAAATCGTCGGTGATGGTTACTTTTTTGGTGATGGAGTCCATGCAACCATATTCGCTAGTTACTACTAATGTGGTTAAGTACTCTCCAATCTCGGAAAATTGAAAAGAAGGATTATAGCTGCTAGACGTATCTTGTCCAGTATTGGTAAAATCCCAAAACCATTTTACAGGTTTCGCATTAGAAGTATTATCATAAAAATTAGCAATGGGTTCTGAAATAGTAGGTTTATCGGGGTCGTTAGAGAAATTAGCCGACGGAATGGGGTAACTTTCAACCGAAGTAGTGGCGGTGTTTTCGCAACCATAAATGTTGACCATTTTTACTGAAATGGGATAGACCCCAGGATTTGGAAAACATTGGCTTGCCGAGTCGCGATTACTGACAGTACTAAAGCCTGCCAAACTCCAAAAATTACTAATCAAACTGGCAGAGGTAGAGAACGTAAACGATGTACATAAAGGATTACACGACCCGCTTGTTTTGGCTTGCACCACACCTTGCGGTAAAGGCAAAACCAATGGATAAACAACAGCATAATTGATGCAACCGTTATTATCTGCGCCTTGAAGGGTATAAGTGGGCTGCAATAAAGGGTCGTTTGTAGAAACGGTATAATTATTTTCGGTAGATAAAACACCTGGTGGAATTAACCATTTGTAAAAGTTTGCACCTTGCCCTAAAAAGCTAAATACACCTCCAGGACACAACGAATTAGTACCTAAAATTCTAACTTCGGGTAAAGGATAAACTTGAACATTGGTTACGGCTGCTGCGGTGCAACCTCCCGGCGCAGTAATAGTAACGGTGTAAAAACCAGCCGCCGCATTACTAACTGCATTTATAATAGGATTAGCCTGCGTAGAGGTAAAGCCATTAGGCCCTGTCCAACTGTATTGCCCACCACCTGTGGCTTCTAGGTTTAAATTTTCGCCTGTACACACATTAGGTATTTTTATAGTTGGGCTAGGTTTTGCATTCACCGAAACAGAGGTCGTAGCAATAGCCGTACATCCGTTTACTCCCGTTACATAAACACTAAATAAACCATTGGCACTTAATGGGGCTTGCAACAAAAGCGGATTTTGATTTAAAGTGTTAAAATTTCCGGGACCTATCCACGAGTAAGTGTTGCCTCCCGAAGCATTGAGTTGCAATGGAAAATTTTCGCAAACGGGACTATTGTTAGAGATATTAATAACAGGTGCGGGATTCACAATAATATTTGTATTGACCGAGGTGCTGCACGTGCCATTAGCACCAATAAGTGTATAAGCCCCTGTATTAACAACTGCGGCGGCAGGTATAACCACAATGGGCGCATTGGAACTATAATTGTTTGGCCCAGTCCACGTATAACTGGTTGCGCCGCCTCCACTTAACGTAATGCCTTGCCCAACACAGTATGGCCCATTGTTAGAAGCCATAACCGTTGGCATGGGAGTTACGCTTATGTTTATAGCTGCGGTTTGGGTGCATAAGCCCGAGGTTACTGTAACCAAATAATTACCCGACATAGCGGGCGAAGCATTTGTAAACGCAATGTTTTGTTGAGGGCTATTAAATCCGTTGGGACCCGTCCAATTAAAAACAGCGGGCGGCCCGCCTGTTACTGTTAAATTGAAATTCATGCCTTGGCATGTAGCCCCCACATTGCTAATGGTAGGTGTGGCTAAACCCGCTACTGTAACATTGGTAGTAGCTAAACAAGTACCTGCCGATGTAGTAGCCACTAAACTGTACGTGCCACTGACCGTAGGGGTAATAACAGGGTTAAGTTGATTGGAGGTAAACCCACCAGGCCCCGACCAAGTAAACGAAGTAACGGCTGTAGTCGTATTCGCTGTTAACGATACGTTACCACCTGTACAAACACTACCCGAATTGGCTACGGTTACTTGACACAAAATGGCACAATTGGTAGTACCTGCGCCTGGCCCAATATTAGGTTGATTAAACACAATGTTTTGAGCTGCATTCGCAAAATTGGTAATACACACCATGTAATATTGCCCTACTTGTGCATTCGGAATAACTAGCGTTTCGGTAAAACTCCCCGAATAGCTACAATCCACTACATTACCCGCTGTTAGGCTATTGCATACATTATTCAGATTTGGAAAAGGACCCCAACATACATAATCTACATCTTGCCCAGGCCCGCCATTAATTTGCCCCTGAATAGTAAGTGTTAATGGACCTGGTGCCGCTATTTGCAAATAATACCAAGCTGGGTTAGGTTGTGTAAACAAACAATCATAATCAGGACCAGCTTGCGCAGGCGGACCATTTACCGTTGCTGGAAAATTATACGTTGTACCCGAACAAAATGGGGCAGCCGTTTGACACGAACCTTGCGAAAACGAAACGTAGGAAATGCTAAAACAAAATAGAACCAAAAGGAGGTTTTTCATAGGAATCAAAGGTAAGCCTTTTTAAGGGGGTGTTGTAAGATTTGGCTCAAAAGATGGACGAGTTTACTCATTTTTTTCGGCTATTAAACTGTTTTAGAGGTTGGTTATCAATTATAGTATTGAAAAATATCCTTTATTGCTGACGCGAACGAAAATTAAGAATACAATATGTGCTGCTTATGTGAAACTGATAATATTAAATTTCGCTGCGGCGAAAGAGATTAGTAGAAGTTATGCATTAATTAATAATCATTAGGATTGGTATAATTGAGATACCCGTTTCTCTAATGTATCTATCGAGTACTTTATTTCTCCAAAGTGTTTTAATTGGACAGGTTCTAACTTAGATTTATAGATCTCGAAGTTTGTTTTTATATACCCAATTATCCGGCTTGATAACTTGAGTTGTAAAGTATCTGAATAGTAAAATGAATTAACAATGCACAACTCAGGATAAGGGTTTTCGGTCAATACAATGTCTATCTTTTTATCTCTTAAAAACCGTTTAAATTGTTTACCTATAATAAACGTATTATCATTCAATGAATAAAGAATAGATGAAAAATTAAAAAAGGTGGTATCCGGAATTTGATAACTCAATTGTAACGGTAACTTTAACTGACCTTGATTTAAAGCCCAAGTTGATTTTATTACCCAAATATCTATAGCGATTGTATCTATGATAATTTTATACCCACCAAAACTGTTCCGTTTTAACTGGAGATTAGGGTAAAGTGTTTCGAGCAGTATATCATCTTCAATAACTAAATCAATATCTCTAAAGCCACTAGTTTTAGTATTCAAATAGAAATTACGAATAATTCCACTAAATAAATAAACATTAGTTCTGTAACTTAAGTCAAAAATAAATTCACGGATGGAGTTGGATAAATTAGATAGGAAAAACGCCCGAAAGACATCTGCTTTTTCGGAAATAGCTTGCTCTATATTAAGTAATCTTTTGGCCACTTATTTTTTGAAAATGATTTAACGCATATTGGTCGGTCATTCCTGATATAAAATCTACAATAACCCGAAGTTTACTATAATCCTTTAGTTGCTCAAAGTTATCAAAATTAGAGGTAGTATCCAATAAATTATTTTCTTCAAAAGTAGCCTTCAATGTACTGCCTGATAATAAAGCCAAAGCCCTCTTTTTATAAGCCTTATTTTCATGAAATAAAAACTCAATGTAATAATCAAGTAACCCTTTAATTACAGAGTGCCCCGTAATTTCTAAAGAGTTAATTTCTCGTGAACTGAAAATTTTCTCCTTACAAATTAATCCTAATTGTTTTGCTAACGATTCGATATCATCTTTTAATAATTCGTTTTGATAATTCCCTTGCGCTATACTATCTATATTAGCTATAAAATTTTGGATAGATAAATCCACAAGTCGTTGAATGATTACTATCCTAAAATTGACCATTTTGGTTACATCATTCTTATAAATTTTATCTTTATCCAAAAAGATCTCGCCAAGTTTATTAGAGATCGAAGCACAATTTTTAAGTTTATCGTATATATAGTCAATACTAATAAGCCCCTTAGAAAAACCGTCCTCAATATCCATCGTTAAATAGCAAATAGAGTCTGCCGCCTCCATTAAAAAGCAAAAAGGATGTCTAATAAAATCCTTTCCTATTTCGAGACCACAACCTTTAGCTATTTCAAAAAAATAATCTTTTTCGGAGTACGAAATACCTTTCTTACTTTTAGCTATACTTTCTTCGCTAGGTTTTTCAAGATTTGGATATTTAATGTAAGAGGCAAGTGTTGCTAACGTTAAGTTTAAACCATATTTATCGTTTAATACTTGAAGTTTTGTTAGTACCCTTAATCCTTGCGCATTTCCATCGAAATATAAAAAATCGTTTTGTTCCGCTTCACTTAAAACTAAACTTATTTTTTTACTTTGTTTTTCTACAGTTGACAAATCCTTATCCGATAAATTTACACAGTTCTTTTTAAAAAACGATTGAAAATAATTCTGGATGACCGTTTCACCAAAGTGTCCGAAAGGAGGATTACCAATATCATGTATTAAACAAATATTTTTGAGTAATACAGGAACTTCTCTGATTAAACGAAATTTATCTTTCGTAAATTTTTTTAAGAATACGTCCTCTTCACACAATTTAATCCCCATCGAAAAACCAACCGACATCACCTCCATAGAGTGTGTTAACCTAGAGTGTATGTTGTCGTCAGTTGTAAGGGGGAATACTTGTGTTTTATCGTGCATTCTTCTGATGGCTGGACTAAAAATAATCCTACCAAAGTCGCTTTCAAAATCATTACGTGCATCAACACTAGATCTGCCCTTTGAGTTACGAAGGCGCTTACTCGTTAATAACAAATCCCAATCCATAAAATAAACGTATTATATACGCCCTAGTCTTTTAAGTCAAAAGCCGCTTTTACGGCTTCATAATCTTTCAAATTCACGTCTGGGTTTTGTATTACTCGCGCTGCAGGAATAACAACCACTTTAGCCTTAACCGTTGCGCTATAATAGGTATTTGGATTACTACCATTCCCGATCCCATTGTATTCCCATCTTAATTCAACCGAGCCAATTGTAGCAGCATAGTTCCAAAAATAATTGGTAGAATTTACAATAGTTGCAGGAACGGGCACCCAAGTGTTTGAAACTTCGCTAACATATACCAATATGGCAGCATTGTTAATATTGCTACTTGTTAACTCGGGCGTAGATAATGCGCTATACCAAAAAGATGAGCCACTTGTCCAAGTAGTTATAGTATAAGTTCGCGACGTAATGTTGGCAGACCCACTAGCACCATTAGCACCATCTTTACCCGCAGGTCCTTGTTGTCCCTTTTCGCAATTCGTAAAGGTTGTTATTAATACCAACGCCATTAAACTTAAAGATAAAATTGTTTTCATTTGGATAGATGTTTAGTTATTGTTTTTATTTAGTAATTAGTTTTGCTTAACCCCTTCAATCATTGTGCTATTCGGCGAAACACGCATGTTGCTGCCTTTGCTTAAACTACTCTTAATGTAAAATCCAGCAAGAGATACAATTAAAGCAATAACACCCCCAATAATAGCTTTATTTAACCAAGATGTTTTTGGTACTTTTTTTGACCCCGTCCTACGCTGCGGTTGAGGTGCATTAACGTTAATAATATTGTTAATATTGGTGCTAGAATGCCCCGATTTGTTTTCGATAGATTGCTCGTTTTTCATAATAAAGTTGTAATAGTTGCAGAACAAATTAAAGCTATTCTTTGCAGAGTTCCAAACTTATTTAAAAAAATAATAAGCAGATGTTGGTTACCCCACGCGCTTCCCTAAAATCAACAAATCGCGCTCTACGCCTTCTAAATTGGCTACGCGTGGTAAATGCGCCCATTTTTCGTATCCAAATTTATAAAACAATTCTAAACTGGGGGTATTATGCCCAAAGATAAATCCTAAAATAGTAGAGATGTGTAAACTAGGGGCTACCTCTTGCGCATGCTGTAAACACGCTTTACCCAAGCCTTGCCCTTGAAATGTTTTTTCTAAATAAATACTAACTTCTACGGTGCCATTGTATGCAGGCCGACCATAAAAGCTATTAAAACTCATCCAACCGGCATACGCCCCATCTTTATAAACCAACCATAAGGGCCGTTTTTCTTTGGTGTGCGCATTAAACCATTGCAAACGATCCATTGCCGTAACTGGCTCCAAATCGGCGGTAACCAAACGCGATGGAATAGTGGCATTGTAGGTTTCAACAATAGCGGGTAACATATCTAATGTAGCGTATGTAAAAGTTACACGCATCAATACAACAAATTATGGTATGGATAACGTTTAACGTGCATGGCTTTCACTTGTTCGTACAACACGTTTTTAAACTCATCTACGTTTTGCTTCTTTAGAGCACTCATAAATAAACAAGTCGTGTTCAAATGTTTCATCCACGTATTTTTAATATCTTCTAAACTTAAATTATCGCGGGTGGTAGGTGTTAAATCGTCTTCTTCTTTAGGTGTATAAGTAAACGCATCTATTTTATTAAACAACAAAATAACGGGTTTATCGCCAGCACCTATATCTTGTAAGGTTTGTTTCACCACATTCAAATGATCTTCAAAATTTTTATGCGAAATATCTACCACGTGGATGAGTAAATCGGCCTCGCGCACTTCATCTAAAGTACTTTTAAAACTTTCTACTAACTGCGTAGGTAATTTACGAATGAAGCCCACGGTATCGCTCATTAAAAAAAATAAATTTTCAATAGTTACTTTTCTTACCGTTGTATCTAATGTGGCAAATAATTTGTTTTCAGCTAACACCTCACTCTTACTAATCATATTCATGATTGTACTTTTACCCACATTGGTATAGCCCACTAAAGCCACCCGAATTAACTCGCCACGGTTTTTACGCTGCGTGGCCATTTGCTTATCAATTTCGCGCAACCGCTCTTTCAATAATGCAATTTTATCGCGCACAATCCGTCTATCCGTTTCAATTTCTTTTTCACCTGCACCCCCGCGTGTACCCGTGCCACCACGTTGCCGCTCTAAGTGAGTCCACATACCTGTTAAGCGGGGCAACATGTATTGATACTGCGCCAACTGTACTTGCGTTTTAGCGTGTGCCGTTTGTGCCCGTTGCTCAAATATCTCTAAAATTAAAGTGGTTCTATCTAGTATTTTTTTACCCAATACTTTTTCCAAGTTACGTTGCTGCGAGGGGCTTAACTCATCGTCAAAAATAATAACATCTACCTGGTGTTCGTTTACAAAAAAACTAACCTCTTCTAATTTACCTTTGCCAATAAAAGTAGCTTTATCCGGACGTTCTAATTTTTGGGTGAACCATTTTTGCGTAGCCAAGCCATAGGTACTTGCTAAAAACGCTAGCTCTTCTAAATATTCGCGGGCAATACTATCGTCCTGAAATTTATTCAGCACACCAATCAACACACAAGAATATTGCTGTTTAGCGGTAGATAAAGCAACTGGTTTCATTTAACAACAACTAATCATTTAAACTACTTCCCTTTTAATTCATTGAGTACATACACACTAATGGCTTGTGCTTCTAACTCGCTTACATTTACTTTTACCATTAAATTACGTCCGTTTAAAATCACATCTTTTATTCCATTCTCATCTAAACCCGTAACAGATAAATCTAAAGCACCCGCTAACATGGCTTTCCCATCGCTGCCATGGCAAAGTTTACAATTGGCTTCGTATAAAGCTCTCCCATCCATACCCGCAGTAGCCGTTTGTGGTGCCGCCACCGCTTTACGTTTATGAAACACTTCGGCTAAACCAAAACTTCCGGTAATAAGTAATAAACTTAAAGCCGCTAAAATTTTATTCTCGCGTTTAAACCCAATAACAGCTAAGGGAATAGATGCAACCACCATCACTAATTTAATCCACAACAAATGGTCGTAATGCCCACCAAATGGCACTTTTGTCATTAGATAAATTCCCGTTACTAAAAATAAGGTACTCACTACCATTTCAATCACTTTCACTTTCTTAGAAAACGTTTTTAATAAATCGCTTCTATTACTAATCAATAAAATGGTCTTAACCACGTAAATCAATAAAAACAAAGTTACTACCAAATAATGCGTGTGTAAAAATCCTTTATACATCTTAATTTAATTTTGTGGTAAAATTAGCAATTAAAATGGCATTAAATAAGTAGATTTCAATTGGCTTAATTAAAGCGTTTACTTAAATTTGGTACTTTATGAAGCGCATGAAATCTTTTTATTTTTTTTCGGGATTAAGCATTTTAGTTACAAGTATGCTCACGCACCTAAATGCACAAACTACTTTTCCAGTTAATGGAGCACCCCACCTCACCCACAGTATTTACGCATTTAAAAATGCCACCATTCACACCGATGAAAACACCGAACTAAAAAATGCAGTGTTAGTGTTTCAAGATAATGTTATTTTAGAGGTTGGCGAAAAAGCTGTTATTCCTTCTAATGCCATTGTTTATGATTTAAAAGGGAAACACATTTATCCTTCTTTTATTGATTTATACAGCGAGTATGGCATTCCTAGCAACAAACCAGCTCCACGCCAATGGAACGGTCCACAAATGGAATCGTCGGTTAAAGGGGCATTCGGTTGGAACCAAGCCATTAAAGCCGATTATGAAGCGCATAAAGTATTTCAACATAACAAAGAACAAGCCGATGATTTAAAAAAAATAGGGTTTGGCGTGGTGCTTAGTGCCGCTAAAGATGGAGTTGTGAGGGGGAGCGGAACTTTAGTGCATTTGAGTGATGCCAACGAAAACGAATGTATTTACAAAGATAGAGTAGCAGGTTTTTATGCCTTCAATAAAGGCAGTTCAACACAAGATTATCCAAGTTCTTTAACAGGAGCAGTTGCCCTATTGCGCCAAACGTATTACGATGCCCAATGGTACAAAGCCACCACTAATAAATCGGAATACAACATCTCCTTAGAAGCCTTTAATCAACTGCAAAACTTGCCTTCTATTTTTGATGGAGAAGATAAATTTAACGCACTACGCATTGCCCGCTTGGGGCAAGAACTAAATATAAAATACATCGTTAAAGCAGGAGGCGATGAATACCAACGTATTTCTGAACTGCAACAAACCGATTTACGTTTTATTGTGCCGCTTAATTTTCCGGAGGCAATAGATGTTGAAGACCCTTACGATGCCGAGTTAGTAGCTTATGCCGATCTCAAACATTGGGAACTTGCGCCAACAAACCCCGCCGCCTTCGAAAAAAATAATATGCCGTTTTGTTTAACCACTTCAGGTTTAAAAGAAAAGGCCAAATTTTTAAGCCACCTTCGCAAAGCCATACAGTACGGGCTTTCTGAAAAAGCAGCCCTTAAGGCATTAACAACCACACCAGCGCAATTTATAAACATGCAAAATCAATTAGGCGCAATCAAAAAAGGATATTTCGCCAATTTTTTTGTTAGTACTACTTCCATTTTTGAAGAGGAAGCCAACATTCTTCAACATTGGACCAATGGGTTACCTTCTGTTTATAAAGAAGTTAATCAACCCGAGTTTCAAGGGAATTACCTACTAAATACCTCTGCCCGCAACTTTAACGTTAACATGAAAGGCGAAGGCTCTAAGCCAACGGTTACCGTGTACTTAGATTCGATTAAAGTTAACGCGCAGTTTAATTACCAAGATGACGGCGTGATGACCATGAGTTTTAAATACGACTCTGTCCTCATTACGCGCTTAAACGGTGTTTACGAAAGCGATAAAAAAACCTTTGTTGGAAAAGGTCAATGGGCCGATGGTACTTGGTACAATTACAACTTGCGCTTTCAATCGCCCGACACCAGCAAAAAAACAACCACCCCTAAAAAGAAACTGCCAACACTCGGTAAAATTATTTATCCCTTTCAAGCCTACGGCGAACCCCTACCCGAAAGCAGTGGCTTGCTACGCGACCAATGGAAAAAATTTAAAAACCGCTATCAAGCCATTCTTATTAAAGATGCCAATGTTTGGACAAACGAAGGCGACAGCATTTTAAAAGAATACGATGTATATGTTGTAGAAGGAAAAATTGTACGCATTGCGCCCAACATAGACGCACCTGCGGGGGCATTTGCCAAAGTTATTGATGCCAAAGGAAAACATTTAACTCCAGGGATTATAGACGAACATTCGCACATTGCTTTAACCCGAGGCGTAAACGAAGGCACACAAGCCAGTAGTGCCGAAGTGCGCATGGGCGATGTCATTAATCCAGAAGATATTAATATTTACAGGCAGTTGAGCGGCGGTGTTACCTCGGCGCAATTGCTGCATGGTTCAGCTAATCCAATTGGCGGTCAAAGTGCCATCATTAAACTACGTTGGGGTGCCACAGCCGAAGACATGAAATTTGAAAAAGCAGATGGCTTTATAAAATTTGCACTCGGCGAAAACGTGAAACAATCCAACTGGGGCGATATGAACCGCGTACGCTTCCCGCAAAGCCGCATGGGTGTTGAGCAAGTGTATAACGACTACTTTACCCGCGCTAAAGAATACGATAAACAATGGAGCGAGTTTACCAAACTAAGCCCTAAACAAATTGAAAAAGAAAAACGAGTAGCCCCACGGCGCGATTTAGAACTCGAAGCCTTAGCCGAAATTATAAACAAAAAACGATTCATCACTTGCCACAGTTATGTGCAAAGCGAAATCAATATGCTTATGCACATTGCAGACAGCTTTGGGTTTAAAGTGAATACTTTTACCCATATTTTAGAAGGTTATAAAGTAGCCGATAAAATGAAAGCACACGGAGTCAACGCCTCTACGTTTTCCGATTGGTGGGCTTACAAAAATGAGGTGATGGATGCCATTCCACATAATGCCGCCATGCTCACCAAAATGGGCGTGGTTACTGCCATCAACTCCGACGATGCCGAAATGGCTCGCCGCTTAAATCAAGAAGCCGCTAAATCAGTAAAATACGGCGGGTTATCAGAAATCGAAGCATTAAAACTTGTTACTTTAAATCCTGCAAAAATGTTGCACCTCGACGATAAAGTAGGCAGCATTAAAGTAGGCAAAACCGCCGATTTGGTGGTGTGGAGCGATAACCCACTTAGTATTTACGCTAAGGCCGAAAAAACAATTATTGATGGACAAATTTATTTCGATCGCGAAGAAGATACCCGCTTACGCGAAGACATTAAAGTAGAGCGCGCCCGCTTGGTAGGCTTATTAATTGCCGAAAAACACAAAGGCGTAAAAGTGGTGAAACCTACAACCAAACGCCAACGTTTATACCATTGCAACACCATCGAAGGCGTAAGCGAAGAAGAAACCGGACACCGTTAAAAAATTAGACATGAGCAAATTACTTAAATTTTATAGCCTATTCAGCCTATCCTTATTAGGCAGTTTTCTGCAAGCGCAAAAAACAAAAACACACATTGCCTTTATTAACGGCGTAGTACACGTTGGCAATGGTACTGTTTACGAAACAGGCATTGTAACCCTGCAAGGGCAAACCCTCGAAATGGTAATGGACATGAAAGGCTTGCGCTTAAACCCTCCGGCTTACGACACGGTTATTGACTTGCAAGGGCAGCACGTTTATCCCGCTTTAATAAATACCAACAGCATTTTAGGCTTGCACGATGCCGATGCTGTGCGCGCCACACTCGACTTTCAAGAGGTAGGCGAATTTAATCCGCATGTACGCAGTTTAATTGCGTACAACACCGATAATAAAATAACACCCACCGTAAAAACCAATGGCGTACTTTATACTCAAGTTACACCACGCGGCAATTTAATAGCGGGCACATCATCTATTTTATCGCTCGAAGGATGGAACTGGGAAGATGCCGTTCTCAAAGCCGATGATGGCATTCACCTAAACTTTCCAGTTGAAAAATACATGGGTTGGGATGAGGAAAAAGGCATGAACCTTAAAAAAAATAAAAACTATACCGAACAATTAAATAAACTCCATCAATTTTTTTCGCAAGCACAAGCCTATTGTTTACAGGCAACCCCCAACGAAAAAAATATCCGCTTCGAAGCCATGCGAGGCGTGTTTAGTGGCACACAACGTTTATACATTACTGCCTTTAAAGCCCACGAAATGTTAGCCGCTATTCAATTTGTAAAACAATATAGCATTAAAGCCCCTGTTATTTGTGGAGCCAGAGACGCACTCAAAATAGCCGAAGTTTTAAAAACCAGTAAAATTCCAGTTATATTAAGTCGCCTACACGATTTACCCGATTTGGAAAGCGACGACATAGATGCCGTATTTAAACTGCCAGCGCAATTAAGTAAAGACAGTATTTTATTTTGTTTAAGTGCTTATGGCGACATGGAAAGTATGCAAAGTCGAAATTTACCTTTTATTGCTGGCACGGCCGCTGCTTACGGCTTAGGAAAAGAAGCTGCGTTAACTGCCATAACCTTAAATGCCGCACGTATATTAGGAATAGATAAACAACTAGGCAGCTTAGAAGCTGGTAAACTAGCCAGTTTGGTAATTTCACAAGGCGATATTTTAGACATGCGCAGCAGCCAAGTGGTAATGGCCTATTTGAATGGGAAACCTGTAACGCTCTCCAATCAACAAACCGAATTATACGAAAAATACAAAGCCAAATACGGCATTAAATAAATGAAACTCAAATGACAACAGACGATAAATTAATCATTGGCATCACGCAAGGCGATGTAAACGGCATAGGTTTAGAAGTGATTTTAAAAACACTCATCGAACCTGCGATGTCCGAAATTTGTACACCCGTTTTATTTAGTTCTCAAAAAACCGTTTCCTATTATCGAAAAGTATTAGGGTTAGAAGAGTTTAATTTTAACCCCATGCGCGATTTTACGCAATTGAATACCCGTAAACCTAACGTGATGGTGTGTTACGAAGAAGAAGTTAACATCGAAATGGGTAAAGCCAGTGATGTAGGGGGTAAGTATGCACACATCTCTTTAGATAAAGCCACACAAGCCCTGCAAAATGGCGATATTCACGCTATTGTAACAGGTCCTATCAACAAACAAACCATTCAAAGTGCGCAATTTCACTACCCTGGGCATACCGAATATTTTGGTGCTAAATTTGGTGGCGATCCGTTGATGCTCCTGTGTTCGAGCGGTGGCCTGCGCCTGGCCGTTGTAACCGGGCATTTACCCTTGCGCGAAGTGGCCGACCGCATTACAACCGATAAAGTATTACAAAAGATAGAGCAATTGCATTTTACCCTTGTTAGCGATTTTGGAATCCGTAAACCAAAAATTGCGGTGTTAGGATTAAATCCACATGCTGGCGATAACGGCACCATTGGCACCGAAGACCGCGATTCCATTTTACCTGCCATTAAAAAAGCTGCCGAAACAAAACTTGTGTTGGGGCCTTACTCGGCCGATGGCTTTTTTGGAAGCAATACTCATCAACAGTTCGATGCCGTTTTGGCCATGTATCACGACCAAGGTTTAATTCCCTTTAAAACCTTAGCATTTAATACAGGCGTAAACTACACCGCTGGCTTGCCCATTGTGCGCACCAGTCCCGACCACGGCACAGCTTTCGATATGGCCGGAAAAGGAATAGCCAACGAGCAGTCGTTTAAAAACGCCATCTACATGGCTATTGATGTGTACCGTAACCGTCAACTCCATGGTCAAATTTCGGCCAACCCTTTAGCCTTTAGCCACATTAAAAAAGAACGTTAAGCGGGTTAGCGAGTGGCTTTCGATGCAGTTAAGTACTACTTAGTTTATATTTTACACTTTGGTCTGGATTTTAAAGAAAGAGAGACTATAGAATAAATTTATAACTTAGTTTGAATGTTTGTTTTTAATCCATTTACAACAAATCAACTCGATAGATTTTAATCTCAATTATTTATTATTTTTTTTGGGCGTGTCCCTGGTTTCATTTCTTATGTTGTATGCGTTGCTCCCCTTATTCATTTTAAATTAAAAACGTTTAACCGAGATTTTAAGAAAGAAGTTCTTTAGAATAAAATAGCTAACTCTGTAAAATGTTTAAAATCAAAATTTGAAAATGAGTTAGATGGAGATAAACCGTCGAAATCTATCACAAAACAAAACCTGCCGCAGTGATTAGAAATGTTTTTATCTCGTCCTTGTTTAGCGAAGCGTAACGAGGACGTTTTAGAACTGCGTTTGTAACGCAGATAAATTGATAGCGTTGGCGTTACAAACGCCCATTTAGCACGTCCTCGTTTCCGCTAACGCTCAAACAAGGACGAGGGGAAAGAGAAATTAAGAAACGCTTAAAAAATGAGTTAGATGGAATTATGCAATAGGAATCGTAGTGAGAGGCGAAAGCCCAATAAAACAGGTACTTTTTCGACTGAGGCATAGTGCTTCTATGGTGAAGGAGAAAAAGTGACGAAGTTTACTGCTTTGAAGGGATTTCGGCTCGTAATAGATTTCTATTGCATAATCTCGGTTTAAATTAGTATCGGGTCGGGCTGTCAACTTTAGCCAATTTGTCTTTGGCGGCTTTTGCAACGGTCTGCACTGAGCCTGCCGAAGTCGCTGCGGGGTCTTCGTGCCTCAGCCGCCTCGCTCGCGCAAAATCATGCCAAAGCCTGCATTGGGCTGCCGTTGAATTTATATTGAGCGAAGCCGAAATATCCCTCACGGAAAAGAGTTCAAACTAAATTTAAGAACACCTTGCTTCAAATGAAATAGGACAGTCCACTTCCAAACATGTAATTTCAAGAAATGAGCAACAGGTTATATGGAATAGTTAAGACATCGGATACACCATAAACTTTTACTATATTTGATTAATCGGTTGCGGATATGCAATCAGAGCAGCAAAGGACAATTATAATATAAAAAATAACGAACTCAAAATGCTAGAGTTGCGCCAATATAGTGGAGGTATGAGTTGACGGGTATATGGGAGTTACTGGCAAGCCTAGGACGACCCCAACAGACAAATTGAAACGAGTGAATACAACAGAATTAATTGACATAAATTTTGACTGTCTCGTCCTAAAATAGGTTGACCCATAAAAGTCAACTAAAATGATAACAGAAAACTTAAAAGAGAGTATTATTGCCGAAAAATTAACTACAAAGATTACCTACCGTGCATTAGGATTGAAGT
>JAAFIL010000017.1 GCA_013297775.1 Bacteroidota bacterium | reverse complement strand
GCATACATCGCTGGAACGGTTACCTATTCTCGTGCCTGAGTATTTTAATAAAAATACTGAAAGTCTTGGACACAGATAATTTATTCTCAATATGTACATCGCATTGCTCTTTGATAAACAGAATAAACGTTGTTGAATTATCTGAGATTTCGAGAGAAAAGTTCTTTAGAATAAAATAGCTAACTCTGTAAACTATTTAAAATCAAAATTTGAAAATGAGTTAGATGGAGATAAACCGTCGAAATCTATCACAAAACAAAACCTGCCGCAGTGATTAGAAATGTTTTTATCTCGTCCTTGTTTAGCGAAGCGTAACGAGGACGTTTTAGAACTGCGTTTGTAACGCAGATAAAGTGATAGCGTTGGCGTTACAAACGCCCATTTAGCACGTCCTCGTTTCCGCTAACGCTCAAACAAGGACGAGGGGAAAGAGAAATTAAGAAACGCTTAAAAAATGAGTTAAATGGAATTATGCAATAGGAATCGTAATGAGAGGCGAAAGTCTAATAAAACAGGTACTTTTTCGACTGAGGCATAGTGCTTCTATGGTGAAGGAGAAAAAGTGACGAAGTTTACTGTTTTGAAGGGATTTCGGCTCGTAATAGATTTCTATTGCATAATCTCGGATTATGAAAGAGGTCTATTGTACTAAAATATAAGTTCACTTGGTATAAACCATAACTAGGCTAGAGCCTTTAGGGTTAAATACTATTGCTGCACAAAAAGAAGGAATTAACATACACTATCTATTTCGCTTCTCGAACCTTTATAATAGTATAAGCTATTCTTACAATACCGTATCGGGCATGCCAAAAATAGACTTATGGCTTTAATAGATCGCTGCCATTCAGCGTTTCTACTTCTGTTTGAAAATATAAATAACGCTAGAGTAATCCCCTGCATCTTTTACTTTCAGATTGGATTTTAACCCGGTTATAAATGCCCGCCAATAATTGATTTTACCAGTTCTATATTTTTCGCTTAATAGGCTTACATAAAAGCTATCGAATTTCATAGGTTTCATTTGTTTTAAAACAAAACCATAATTAGCCAAGGCCTTTTGTATGGTGGCTGGTTCGAAGTGATAAATGTGGCGAGGCACATCGTAAGCCGCCCAAGAGGATCCGTAATGAAGGGCATCGTAACTTTTGTGATTGGGAATCGCAATAATGAGAACACCGTTTGTTTTTAAACGGGTTTTAAAAAATGTGAGAGTTTCGTCTAAATCGGTTACATGTTCTAAAACGTGCCAAAGGGTAATGGCATCGAACTGCTCGTTTGTGATGTAGGTTTGCAAACGGTCTTTATCGGAAAACACATTTAAGCCTTGCTGGCTGGCTAAGTTTCGGGCATCGTTATCGGGTTCGGTGCCAAATGCCTTCCATTGGTTATCTTGACATGTTTTTAAAAACATACCCGTTCCGCAGCCATAATCTAAAATAGTTCCCCGTGGAACGTTGGCGTTTACGAGTGCTAGTTTTTTCTTTAGTGTATAGGTTCGTATGGCTTTATAAAGTTTAGCGACTAATCCCTTGCTGGTATTTGAGTGCGAGATGTAAGTTTCACTTTTATAATACGCGCCAATAGTGTCGTTAGTGGGTCGGGGACTAGTAAATTTAAAGCCGCAGCTTTGGCAAGATACAATGGTAAATGATTCGTTGGTTACTGTATAATCTTTACAAACCAAAAATGGGTTAAAATTCTTAGACTTACAAACTGGACAAAACTCTATTGTTTTAAGCATACTGTTTTACAATGTTTCAGGTGGAACACAAAGTTACAATTAAAATAAAAACCACGAAAGGAGGTAATAAAGACTTATCAAACAGAGTTACTTAATAGGCCCAAATTGTGCTTAATGCCAACTTAATTCATCGCTTGCTCTTGGGTAGAATGAAACGCACAATATTACTTCGCTAATATAATAGGCTTCGCTCTAATATAATTCCGCTTCTCCGCTAGGATCCTTAGATATTTTCTCACCGATAAATAAACTTCAATTATAACTTAGTTTCATATAACTTAACTCACAGTAGTTAATAAAAACCATAATTTGCTCTATACTCCTTTTTTAAAACTTGATTTTTGCCTATGCGGACTCTGCATCTTTGCGTGCTCTTTTTGATGTAGTCTATTATTTAATAGTGCTATAGATTTTATTCTAAAGCCTTACTGTCGTGAAATTTGGTTTAATCGGTAAACAGCCGTGTCAACCATTTGCCCATCGAACGCAAAGCTGTCTTTAATTACATCTTGCTGGTAAAAGTTATACTTTAAAAGTAAAGCCCGAGAGGCTTCGTTTTTGGGATTAATGTTAGCATAAACGCTTTTGAGTTGTAGGGTTTTGAAAGCGTATTCTAAAACTTTATGTAAGGCTTCTGACATATACCCTTTTTGATGATATTTAAAAGATAAAACGTAACCTACCTCTGCGTCGGCATCTTTGGTAGAAATATAGTGTAAACCGATGGTGCCGATAAACGTTGAATTGCGTTTAAGAAGAATTGCCCAATCTATGAACTTCTGATTTTCATAGTTCATTGTCCATTCTGCTAAAAGTTTTTCAACAGCACTCATCGTTGTGGCGGGCTTTTTATCGAGTTGGTACATTAAGGCTTTGTTGGAACGTAGCTGATAAAGCTCATTTATAAAATCGGTATTGAGTTGCTTTAACAGTAAACGTTGTGTTTGCAGAGTAGGGAAGGTGCTTGGCCATAAGAGTTTAGATTGTTCCACGTGAAACATTTTAAAAGTAAGTACTGCCTGTATTCTTTTTGGATTTTGTAATTAGAGACATGCGAAGGCTACGCATTACCTAAACTAACGCCCCATGTGTATTAAAAGTACATTAACATCGGCTGGGTTAATTCCGCTTATTCTACTGGCTTGGCCAATAGTAGCTGGTTTAAACTTTTTCAGCTTTTCGATGGCCTCACGCCCTAAACTGCTTATAGCATCGTAATTAAAATCTGTTTTGATTTTTAACTCTTCTAAGCGTTTAAGTTTATCGGCATTTTCTTTCTCACGTTGGATATATCCTTCGTATTTCATTAAAATTTCGGCTTGCTCAATGGTTTCTTTATCTATTCCATTTATAGCATTTTGAATGGTTGGGTCGTTAGCCGCCAGATCGTTTATAGAAATAGTTGGCCGAGCTAACACATTAAAATACCGCCATTTTTGAGTTAACAAGGCAGAGCCTACATTTTCTAAATACGGATTTAGGACTTCGGGTTCGCCGCTGGTGTTTTTGAAGAAATCAATGATTTTGTTATAATTTTTCATTTTTTCCTCCACGCGAACCAAACGTTCGTGCTTGGCTAAACCCAACTCGAAAGCCAAAGGGGTGAGGCGCACGTCAGCATTATCTTGCCTTAAAAGCAGGCGATACTCGGCGCGGCTGGTAAACATGCGATACGGCTCATCGGTTCCTTTGGTTACTAAATCGTCAATTAAAACGCCAATGTAGGCTTCGTAGCGGTTTAATATAAGTGGGGGTTTTTGATTTAATTTGAGATGCGCATTAATGCCTGCCATTAATCCTTGGCAAGCTGCTTCTTCGTAACCCGTCGTTCCATTAATTTGCCCGGCAAAATAAAGGTTTTCAACCAAATGCGTTTCGAGGGTTAATTTGAGTTGAGTAGGAGGGAAGTAATCGTACTCAATGGCATAACCTGGCCTAAACATTTTTGCCTTTTCAAAACCTGGAATTAGTTGCATGGCTTTGTATTGAACATCTTCGGGCAAGGAGGTTGAAAAACCATTCACATAAATTTCGACGGTGTTCCAGCCTTCGGGTTCAATAAATAATTGATGACGCTCTCGCTCACTAAAACGGGTAATTTTATCTTCGATACTTGGGCAATACCGAGGGCCTAAGCCTTGAATGCGCCCTTGAAACATTGGCGATTTTTCGAATCCTGTTTTTAGAATGGCGTGAACGTTTGGGTTGGTGTAAGTGGCGTAACAAGGCACTTGTTTCTTCTCTCCAGTTATGAAGGGAGAGGTGTTGGGCAAGTACGAAAATTTATCTAATACCTCATCGCCTGTTTGCAATTCCATTTTAGAATAATCTAAACTTCGTCCATCTACCCGTGGTGGGGTTCCTGTTTTCATACGGCCACTTTCGAATCCTAATTGGACTAATTGTTCCGTTATTCCGTAACTTGCGGCTTCACCCGTTCGACCGCCGCCCAACTGTTTTTCGCCTATGTGGATGAGTCCGTTTAAAAACGTGCCATTGGTTAAAACTACGGCTTTTGCTTTAAACGAAATGCCTAAGCCTGTTACTATACCTTCCACACGTTTTCCATCTTGGCTAATGATAAGCTCGTGCACCATATCTTGCCAAAAATCAACATTAGGGGTTTGTTCGAGCATTTCGCGCCAAGTGGCGGCAAATAACATGCGGTCGTTTTGTGTGCGGGGGCTCCACATGGCTGGGCCTTTGCTGCGGTTAAGCATTTTAAATTGTATGGCCGATTTATCGGAGACGATACCGCTGTAACCACCGAGTGCGTCTATTTCGCGCACGATTTGCCCTTTGGCAATGCCACCCATGGCTGGGTTACAACTCATTTGTGCAATGTTTTGCATGTTCATTGTAACCAACAAAACTTTAGAACCCATGTTGGCAGCAGCAGCGGCGGCTTCGCAACCCGCGTGACCTGCGCCTACTACTATAATATCGTACTCGTGTTGCACTGTAATTTTTTTTGTAAAGTTAGTAAAAGAAAGCGGAGGGTTTACTTGACCTTTTGCTTTTGATTTTTTTGCACGTAGTTTAACCGAGCTTAGGCAATAGGAATCTGTTACGAGCCGAAATCCCAAAAACAAAGTATTTTAAAAGAACGTTTTTAAATCTGTTGAAACTTTTTTCTGTGAGGGATGGAGGCGACAGCCCAATTTAGGCGTTTGCATGGTTTTGCACGAGCGAGGCGGCTGAGGCACGAAGACCCCGCAGCCGTTGCAAAAACCGCAAAAGACAAATTGGCTAAAGCCGAGAGCCCGACCCCCAAGTTGGACATTGGTTAGCTAAAAACAATTTTAATACTTCTTGCTATTATGTGTTTAGAAACTTAACAGGGGGCACAGTATTAACTTTTTTATTTTATTTAATAGGTAAATGGCAACTTAATAAGGCTAATCGTTTATTTTCCAGTTGCAAATGCGGTTCGTATAAACACTTTCAGATTATCGTTATATATTTTTGCTTTTTTATAGTTGTACTTCTCAGCTAAAAATTCGCTTCGCTTTACACCGCCTAAATAAAATTTTCCGATTAACAAATTACCAACAAAAATGGAGGTGAAGTAATATTGGAAAACAATACCGGTTACCATGGCACCAGTTGTTATGGCTAGGGATAGAAAAGAAAAAATACCCTCTCGGTAGTTTTTGGTGTAAAACTGACCAGCACCTGGTAAAAACGTAGAAAGGCGAGAGGCTTTATCAGGACTTTTGAGTTTGGGTTGTAGTTTGTTGCTATATAACGAATCGATACAGTGTTGATTAAATTGATAAATGGCTCCATTAAATTGGAATAGATGCTCGTTTAACATTTTTAATTTAACTGCGGCTTCGCTCCATTTGTATTGTTCATTTAAAACTAAAGCGTGTAGTAGTAATGAATTAAAAACAAAGCTGGAGTCTTTTACCAAATAGCTTAATTGTTGCAGGTAGGCATCGGCGGCGGGCAAATCGTTGCTTAGATAACTCATCAACGCACTCTGGTATTTAACGTTGTAAATTAAAGAGTCGGGGGCATCGCTTAGGTTAATGGTGTTTAAACTATTTAAGCCTTCGGTGTAATTGCCTTGGTGTTTATAGGCATTAGCAACCATTAAACGTGCTTTGTTTTTTTGTGTTTCGGTTTGTAGAAAGAATTCGAGTTTTTGATAATAAATGGCTGCTTTGTAAAAACTGCCTGAAACAAAAAAGCTATCGGCCAATTGCTTTAGCTTTAAGGTGTCGTTAGTGGACTGTGCTTTGGGTTCATTTAAAAAAACGAACAATAGGCACATGAATAGTTGCCAATATTTCATTATTGATTCTACCATTGGTGGATTTGATTTGTTGCTTAATACTGTAAACGCTTCCAAAAATATTTCCTACATAAAAGAATGTGAAGATGGTTCCAAATGTAATAAATTGTGGGCTTTTAAACGATTTAGTGCGGTAATACGACTCGGCTGTGGCAAGGCCAAGCACGGTGCATGCGGCTAATGCAGACATAGCGGCACCTTTTTTTCCAGCATAAAATTTACCGGCTCCAGGAATAACAGCCGATAAGCACCCCGCTAACAAAGGTGATTTGTTCTTTTGTTGTTTGGCTAATTTATTTAAAGCTAACAAACGCTCTTGTTCTTTCGTTAAGCGGTAGTCGTTAGTATTTAAAAAAACGGCAAGCGAGTCGAAACGCTTGTAGTTACGCATTAATAAGTAATTGCCTGCCTTAATGGTGTTTAATAGCGGTTGATAGGCTAGCGCAGAGTCGGATGGGAGTTTATCGAATATTTGATTGGCGGCGAAATACTGTTTGCTGTAAGCTAAATTAATGGCGGCGAAACAAGTGGACTTTACTAAAAACGGGCTTTGGGAACTAATGGCATCAAAACACAGGGCTGCCGAGTCTATTCGTTTTAAAAGGTAATAGTTTATTCCTTTCAAATAATTTAGAGTATCGGCTTGGGTTATTTCGTTGGTTTGATTAAGTAGAAAAAGGGCTTCGCGATTTTTATTTGTTTGTATGAGGTGTTGGATAAATAGATACGACGATTGTGAGGCGGTTTGGGCTATTAATTTGGGGGCTAAGCTTATCAAAAAATACCACCATAAAAACGACTTTCTCATTTTAATGGTTTTGTTTTAAACGTGTAATCTTCGGGCTTATCATATATTTTAAGGGTTCGCGAATTAAAATCTACGCCTTCAATCATATCGAAACCTGCTAACCTGGTGCAGCGGGTAAGGCGGTCGGCCGTTAAGGGAATACCTTTAAAAATACCATATTGACGAATACATTGGCGGCTAAAATTACTACAATTAACTTCGTAAGGGCAGGCTGCTCCTATTTGAACCGATATGGTTTTTTGATAGGCGTAAAGTAGTCCTCCGAAAACGAGCGATACAGGATTGTATTTAATGAACGCATTTTTTCCTTCGAACAAGTAAGACACTTTTCGTTTAGCGTCGAACAACTGGTTGTTTGTAGTTTTACCAAACATTAGATCGGTGTCGCTTGCATTTTGCGCAGGGCTAAAGGTGCTAAAAAATAAGCCACACAACAGCCATATACACGTTTTATTTTTTAGATACCACTTTTGCATTCGACGGTATTTTAAAATTCAAATAGTTTAAATCCACATCGCTATTTAGCTTGGGATCGAAGTACGTTTTAGCTACAAGTGTAGAGTCGGTTTTTGATGTGTACGCTATTTCTGTAATTTTTAATGGAATATTTAGGTTACCAATTTTTTGATAACTACTAAAAAAAATTTTACCTAAAGGTTTTTCTTTTGCACCTATAAACCCTAAATAAACGGGAAGGTTTTTTTCGTGAACGATTTCGACCCGCGCAATAGGATTAACACTACCCGCCTTTGGCACCCAGTTTGTGATTAGCATTTTGTCTTCTATGCGGGTATTTTGAATAACGAACCCCGTTTTTTGAAGTCCTAGATCGGAATAATTACCATTTAAAAAATACCAGAAATAACTTGACTCGGACGAGGTTAGTGCCGAGCTAGATAACATGACGGTGTTATCTTGAAAATCGTAATTTTTCATGTCGCCATCGGCATTAACGATTGTTACATTTTCGAAAGGTTTTGTTAAGTGTGTTGTTAAAAGACCTGTTTCTTTTTTAAAATAGACTTCGCCTGAAATGGTAATGTATTTTTTGTTCTCTAAAATTTTTGAAGTAAACCTAAGGCTTAACTGTTTTACAGATACATTGGTTTGTTTGAATGCCATTGACACTCCTAAAACGACTAGTATTGCGGCTAGTTTTTGTAATTTCATTTTGTATTCTCTATCAAAAAAGAGGATTTCAAATATAGGTATAATTACATTTATTTTCATTTGAAACAAAACTTAAACTACACGAAAAATTTTATAAAATTTTGTTGTTTTTGTAAAAAATGTCTATCTTTCGGTTCATAATTAATAACTCTATGAAAAAACTATTAACGATCGCATGCTTAGTACTTGGCTTAAACTTTACTGCTAGTGCTAATAAGTACAAAATGAGCGAAGCTCAAGTAGAATCATCTTTTGCAACAAGTCAAGAGGTTACATTTAACGAAATGTACGCTGAAACAGATTTTGGTGCATTAGATGTAAACAATATGACCGTACAAAAAGGTGGCTCGGTTACGCGCGGAGGCTACTTATTACGTTCGTTTTTCTGTGGTTTTATAGCTTTACACCGCTATTATATGGGTACAGGTAAAAAATACATGTGGGCTTTATACTTTTGTGTGCCAATAGCAGGTGGTTTAGCTAATTGCGTTGACTTTTGGGGTGCTGTATTTAATTCAGATTTTTACAAAAAATATGAGAATAATGACAAGTGGTTTGTTTGGTTAGACTAAAAAGTATTTGAAATATATTTCTGAAAAGCTCTACTTTAAAAAGTGGAGCTTTTTTAGTTTTAGTCTCTTCAATGAAGCCCAATTTGAATGTGGTAACTGCGATTAATAGTAGTTTCATTATGTGCGATTATTGCCACAAAAGTTTATCATCAGATTACTTTCATAATTCTATACCTTTTTATTCAGCGCGATTGAAGGGTAGCGTATCAAGAACTGATTATCTATTTTTGATACAGTTTAGTATCTCCTATCAAAAACGTAGAGTTACTTAAACAGGCGTGTTTCGAGGGCGCGGTATTTAACCGTAATTTCAAGAAAGAGGATCTTTAGAATGAAATATATAACTCGATTAAATAATAGATTGCACTAAAGATAGCACGCAAAGAGACGCAAAGTTCGCAAAGGCGGAAATTAAATTTTGAAAGAGGATTTTAGAATAAGCCAATGCCGTTATTAAATACTATGATTTAAGTTATATGGAAATAGACAGTTGAAATCTAATGAAAAAAGTTGATTGTTTATAGACTTGTGCAATTATAAATTAAAAAAGGTGGTTTAAATTAGAACCACCTTTTTTAATTTTATATAGTCTATTCGTTTTTACAATAAATTTAATTTCGTTAATAATTCTTCGCGATAGGACCCACCGATTGGAATTATTTTTTTCTCGTTTTCGAGAACAACCGTTTGGTTTTCGATGGTTTGAATTTTATCTTTTCGGGCAATAAAACTGCGGTGTACACGCACAAAATCGTTTTCACCAAGTTTCTTTTCAATGTCCTTCATGGTGCTATGTACGGTGTAACGTGCGTACTGCGTGTTAATGATAACATAATCTTTAAGGGCTTCAACAAAATAAATATCGCGCAACAAAACTTTTACTAAACGGCTATTGGCTTTTACAAATAAAATATCGCGGCTGGTGTCGTCTTTATTTTCGACTAAGCTGTATAAAAAATCGCGTTCTTTTTGTAATGCTGAATCTTTTTGATGTTTATACACTGCCATTTCGATGGTGCTGTGTAAATCAATTTCTTTAAAGGGTTTTAAAATATAACCATAAGGCTCGGTTATTTTAGCTTTACTAAGTGTTCCTTCGTCGGCATAGGCAGTTAAGAAAATAACTGGAATGTTTTGTGTTTCTTTTAATTTTTCGCTAACATCAATTCCGGTCATGTCACCTTTAATCATTATATCCATTAACACTAAATCGGGTTGCAATTCGGTTACTTGGGCAATGGCATCTTTTCCATTATTAACAATGCCTACAACGTTATATCCTAGTTTCGTTAGGCTGTTCGATATATCTTTTGCAACGATGCTTTCATCTTCAACGATGAATATGTTCAATTTTTCCATGTATTAATTTTCAAATCGGAAATGTGATGTTTACTTCTGTTCCGCCACTGGCACGATTTTTAAACTCAACAGTTCCGTCTATTTGTTCTACTAAGGTATTTACAAGTTGAAGACCCAACGAATTGGTGTTCCGGTAATCAAAATTATCGGGTAAGCCAATGCCATTGTCCACAACATCTAAAATTACAGTATTATTTTGTGATTTCAAATTTATGGATAAGAATCCTGTTTTCCCATCGTTAAATGCGTGTTTTATCGAATTGGTAACCAATTCATTTATAATTAAACCCGCAGGAATGCTAACGTCTAAGCCTAAAACAACTTTGGAAATGTTAAGAATGAGTTTAACTTTATCGGTACTAATGGCATACGATTGAATGATATTACTACTCAACGTGGCAATGTAATCCGAAAAATCTATGGTAGCAAATGTTTTATTTTGATAAAGGCTTTCGTGGATGTAAGCCATGGTTTTAATGCGGTTCTGACTTTCTTTTAATAAACTTAAAGCATATTCGTCGCTAACATAACTGCTTTGTAAATTAAGAATACTGGAAATAACTTGCATGTTATTTTTAACGCGGTGATGTACTTCTTTTAACAGTACTTCTTTCTCTCGCAAACTTTGTACAATTTTTTCTTGCGATGTTTTTTTATCGGTTATATCGTGAGCAATGCCACTTACTTCGATAACCGCCGAACCATCAAAAATGGGATTCAAAAACACTTCCAAATACATTTTATTCCCTAGCTGGTCGGCTAATTCTAACTCAAAATTTTTGGGTACTCCAGTAAACGCTTCTTTGTAATTGGTTTCAATTAAACTAACGTAACCTTTATCGCTTGCTAAAATTCCACGATTTAGTTGAAAGCCCAAATATGGCTGGGTGTTGTATATTGTTTTTATTAAGTCGAAATAATTTTTATTGAACGAGGTTAGCTTTAAGAAAATATCAACTGTCCAAATATAGTGCATAGAACTATCGAAAATGGCGTTTAACTTGGCGGCTTGGTTACTTATTTTTTGTTCGGATAATACTTTATCGGTAATATCGAAACCAACACCCGCCACTTCGGTTACTGAGTTGCCGCTATAAATAGGGTTTAAATAAATTTGACGGTACCGCATGCTCCCATCCATGTTTGCCCGTTGCGAAACAAAATTCATGGCTTTCCCTTTGAATACTTCTTCGTATTTACTATGCCAAAAACCCAAAAATAGTTCTACCTTATCGGGTGGATAAGCGGTATAAGGATCGGTGTTAAGAATTGGATAAAAGCCAAAAATATCATAAATTGTTTGAGAAAATTCTTTGTTGAATGAGGTTAAGCGATAGTCTTTATTCACCGTCCAAATAAACTGATTGCCACTTTCAAAAATGGCTTTAAGTTTGGCGGTTTGGTTTTTAATTTTTTGTTCAGATTGTATTTTATCGGTAATGTCGTAAGCAATACCCGATGCCTCAATAACTTCGTTGTTGTTGCCAATAATGGGTTGTAGATAAATCTGCCTGTAAATGATGCTGCCATCTACTAATTCGCGGTCAGTAATAAAGTCGAGGCTTTTTCCTTTAAAAACTTCTTCGTAGCGTTTATCCCATACGTTTGCAAAAGGATCTTCTTTTTTCTTAAACGTATCGTAATAAACTGTTTTACCAATTTGCGGGTAAATGCCATGCAATTCAAAGATGGCATTATAATAGTTTTGATTGTAATTGGTGAGTTCAATTTTTTTATTGACACTCCACATCAATTGATTACCACTTTCAAAAATGGCTTGTAAGCGACCCGATTGTTCAATAATTTGTTTTTCGTAAAGTTTTGCTTTGGTAATATCGCTGGCAATACACGATATTTCGTTAATACGTCCGCTTTTATTAAGAATAGGATTAATATGTATTTTTCGAAATACTTGTTGGGTTTCGTCAAACTCTTCGTTTTCAAACTCAAGCGACTCGCCTGCCAATCCTCTTTTATATTTGGGTAACCAAAATTTAGCATATAAATCTCCTCTAGGCCCACTTAGTAATTCATTTACTGAAATACCTGGTTCGATGTGCTTGGCATATATGGCTTTTATAACGTTGTAAAAATTACTATTAAATGAAGTAATCTCTAACTTATGGTTAACTGTCCATACTAAATGCGAACTGCTTTCGAGTACCGCTTTTAAACGTGCGGTTTGGTCTATTAACTTCTCTTCTATTTTTGAGCGTTCGTCAATTTCTTTTACTAGTAATTTATTGGTTGACTCTACTACTTCGGAACGTAATTGTTGTTTTTCAATTTGCTTGCGTTCGGTAACATTTTCGATAACGCTTAAAATACCACTTTTACCGTTGTATTGAATGGGTTTGGATTGAATGCTTACTTCAATAATATGATCTTTAAACGTTCTAAACTTATAATGCGGCGGTGCTGTTTTGATTGATTTTTTTATGCGACGCGAAATATCGTTTACTAATCGGCGACGATCTTTTTCAACAACCATATCAATTAAAAATTTGCCCAATAGTTTTTTGCTGTTGCGTGTTTGCAAAATAGCTAAAACGGCATCGTTACAATATTCGATACTGCCTTGGTGGTGAATAATACAGGCCATTGGTGCAGTATTTAATAATTGTTCGTAATCGCTACTTTTACGATTCAATTCTTGCTCGTGTATTTTTTGTGCAGTAATGTCTCTAAGCACATTTAAAAACATTTTTGTTTTTCCGTTTTCGCCAAAAATAGGAACTAAGTTATTTTCGAGCCAAATAAAACTGCCATCAGCTTTTATTGTTTGAAATGTATAAGTAAAATTAATGTTCGTACTTTTCTGTTGTATTACCATTAATTTTTCTTCAATCCGTTTAAAATCGTCGGTACTACTTTTTAAATGTTTAGTGTAAAAATTAGAATCGTCATAAAAATCTTGGGGAGTATAGCCCAATATTTTACTAACGTTTGGACTAACATATAAATACCGAGGCTTAGGAAAATAGGTGAAGAAATGAATAATGTCATTGCTATTATTAGCTAATAATTCAAACCGTTCTTTTGATTCGCTCAATAACTTTTCTATTTGTAATTTATCGCTTACATTTCGGCAATTACCAATAATAGATACCAAGTGGTTCTTAGAATCGAATACAAGATTTAGTAAAAGTTCGATGTATAAAGTACTTCCATTTTTATGTTTCCATCGGGTAATAATACTTTTATTACCGTTAAGCTTTTTATAAAATGTAATAAATGCACGCGTTGAAGTTGTGTAAGGAGCATAATCGTCTTTAAAAATGATTCGCTTAATACCAGCCAACGATTTATAAAAGAAACTGGGTTCGTAACCTACTAAATCTTTTACACCATCACTAATAAAAACACAACTTGGTTTAGGGTATAAATCAAATTTAAAAATAACATCTCTACTGTAGTTACTTAAACTTTCTAACAAGTTAAAAGCATCTGCTAATTCTACTTCCTGTTTCTTTCGTTTCGATACATCGAAAAAAGTGGCTTGGCAAACCCGCTTTCCATTAAATAGGACACGGTTAGATTTGATTTCTAATTGTAAAAATTTACCCTTATGATTAATAAAATTTGATTCGAGAGAATCAAAATCGGTACCATTAATTATTTTTGTGATGCTAGTTTTGAAAAGTTGTTTGTGCTGATCAGCCACATAATCCAATAAACTCAGTTCTTGCAATTTATCGGACTTAATACTCACTAAGCCTAATATTTTTTTTGCTTTACTGTTTAAAAAGTAAATACGTTTGGTATCAAATAAAATAACGGCAAGCGGCAATTGCTCTAATGTATTACCATCTACGTTTGTAAGTCCTTTTTTATCTGACATAATTTGCTTTAAATATAAAAAAAAAGGAGGGGTATGACTAAATTATTCGACTACTTTAATTACCTATTCTCTGTTAATAGTTTATTTACGAATGGTTTGACTTTTATTTTCGTCAATTTTAATAGTGTAGGTGCGTAAACTTTCTTCGTAAGTTGGGCGTATTTTTTTGCCCTGCCAAGCTACTTCAATGTCGCTTTGATACGTTATTCTTAAGTAATTAAAACCGAGTTCATCGTAAAAAAACCAATCACCATCTTTCATGCCGCTTACATATTTGCCGCTGTACTCTAACTGTCCATTGGTGTAATATTTATAATGTTGCCCAACGGGGTCGCCCGATTGAAAAGAACCCACGTAACGTTTGCGTTTTGCTGGCATATAATACGATACCCAAGCACTATCCGTTTCTCCATTAGAAAAACTACCCATTTCTAAATAATCGCTTGTTTCATATATCCAAGGGCCTACTTTTTCATTTTCGACCCAAGCACCCGTTGTTAATATTTTACCATCTTCTGTATAGTCTGTCATGGTGCCTTCGCGTTTACCATTTACAAAAACTTCTTCGCGCATTACGGTTCCACTTTCGTAAAACCATTTCCAAACACCTTGAGGCCGACCTTTTTTATCGTATTTTCCTTTTTGCTCTAGCTTACCCGACGGGTAAAAAAATTCCCAATCGCCCGTTCGCCCATTGGCTAAATATTTTCCTTTGCCTTTAAACTCGCCCGTATTGTGGTATTCTGTCCAAATACCAATTCTATTTCTAACGCTATCTACGCCTCCTTTTGCTACAACGGTACCATCAAAATACTCAATGCAACTATCGGGTACAGCCACATTTCTACACACTAATTTTTTTATATAGATATTGCTGGTGTCGTCTCTTAAAAATAAAGAAGAATCGCATTTACGTTGTTGAATGTAATGAAAATGCGTACCAATAGCCACACCGTCGCTGTAAACGCCTTCGTACTTTAAAGTCCCGTCTTCATACACTTCTTTATATACTTCAACACTTGCAATTTCGGGGGCGCGCAAAACAGGTTTACCAAAATTAAATTTTTTCGTACTGGTTAGGTTTCCTTTTTTGTCGTATTCTTTCACATAGCCGTCTAACGAATCGCCATTGTACTTCATTTCTTTTTTAAGGCTATAATCTTCATAAAATTCTTTCCAATAGCCTTGTTTTCTACCGTCTTTATCTCGGCGGTTAAAACGATCGTTCGCTTGCATAATGCCATTTTTATAATTCACCATGCCTATTAAAGTGGAGTCGTCGCTATACTCAAAAGCCATTCCTTCGGGTTTGCCATCTTTAAAAGGGGTAAGAGTTCTTACTCTTCCATTTTTATGATAAGCGTATTGATTACCTTGTTTAATATCGTTTACTAAATTTTCTTTGGTTAGCAAACGTCCAGTACTATCGTAAACTATGGTTAAACCATTTTTTTTACCTTCTAAATAACTTACTGTTTTACTAATGCGTCCTTTTCCATCATAAAATTTCCAAATACTATCTAACAAAAAGTTTTTGCGATTGCCTTCAATTTTTATAATACCTAATTCAGAATAGTTTTTCCAGTATCCATCAGGTTTCCCATCTTTCATGGTACCTTCAGAAGATACAACACCATTACCGTGGTAAAATTTATTATACCCATTAGGGTTTTGTGGAGTTTGTGCCGTTGCCAACGTTACACCACTCATACATAAACTAAAAAGTATCTTTTTTATCAACTTCATATACTTAAATCATAATCATAACAAACCCATTAGAGCTCTACATATTTACTGTTATTTTTAATGACTTTAGATGTATTATTAAATCCATTTTTTTCTTAATAAATTTAAGCATTATTTTAGTAAAACACATTACAAGCCAAATTGTGCGCTTAGTTCTAACATTTTAGCAATAGGGGCTTTTGCACGTTTAATGAGTGAATCAGACATTAACAGTTCGGGTTGTTCGTATTTTAATGCAATGTAAATTTTTTCTAAGGTATTTAATTTCATGTGCGGACAATCGTTACACGCACAACTGTTATTAGGTGGGGCTGGTATAAACGTTTTATGTGGACTTGCCTTTTGCATTTGATGTAAAATACCCGTTTCAGTTAACACAATAAACGTTGAGTCAGCCGACTTTTTCGTATAATTTAATAAAGCTGTGGTGCTACCAATAAATTCTGCGTGTGCTAATATAGCTTCTTCACATTCGGGATGCGCAATTACTTTAGCTTCGGGATGCTGTAACTTTAATTTAACTAACTTTTCTAAACTAAAAATTTCGTGAACCATACAACTACCATCCCACAAAACCATGTTACGCCCCGTTTTTTTGTTAATATAAGCCCCTAAATTTTTATCGGGAGCAAAAATAATGGCTTGTTCTTTTGGAAAAGACTCCACAATTTGAACCGCATTTGTAGAAGTTACAATCACATCCGAAAGGGCTTTAATATCAGCGGTGCAATTGATATACGTTAATACAATGTGATGAGGGTGCTGCGCTTTAAACGCTGCAAATTCGGTTGCCGGACACGAGTCGGCTAAACTACAACCTGCTTTTAAATCGGGAATTAAAACTTTTTTTGATGGATTTAATATTTTTGCTGTTTCGGCCATAAAATGAACTCCAGCAAATAAAATGATGTCGGCCGTACTTTTTTCGGCTTCTTGCGCAAGCCCCAAACTATCGCCAATATAATCAGCAATATCTTGAATGTCAGCATCTTGATAGTAGTGCGCAAGTATCACCGCATTCTTTTTCTTTTTAAGATAATTGATTTCTTTGAATAAATCAAGAGCCGGATCAATCTCCTTTTCTAAGTACCCTTTCTCTAATAACATATATATCTTTTTTTAAAAATTTAATTATGTATTATATATATAAGGTGTTAATACTGTTTATTACTTTTATTTTAAAACTTGCTTTCATCACTTATCAGTTTTCGTTAACACACTTGTTCACAAATTTACAGTATTATAACCTTGATTATCAGCTTTATTTAAAACAATTAACAATTGTTAAACGTAATGAGTGTGTATAAATAACCTAGGTAATGAATTGTTGGTAAACCTATTTTTAACTGTAAAACTTTAGGGAGCAAATTATAAAAATAGCTTGTTTACTAGTTTAACGTAAAGCATATAAATTTATTTAATAATTCCTTAAAATTATATAGACTTTTAATTAACACATTATTTTTCTATTAACATAAAAGATGTTCATTACTTACTTTAAATAGGCTTTAAAATCAAACACTTAACTTATGAGTGTTAATTAACGTGTATTACATCTTATTCACAATCGTCCACAATCATTTTGTTGGGTAAATTATTTTTTATAAGTAGTTTTGGTAAGGTAATTTCAATTTAAGCAGATAAGTAAAACGTATGAAAATAGTTATAGGTAGCGACCACGCTGGGTTCGAGTTAAAAGAGCAGTTACGCACTTACTTAACAGAAAAAGGAATACCTACAACCGATAAAGGATGTTACAGTACCGAACGCGCCGATTATCCCGATTATGGCCACGTTGTTGCATTAGAAGTACTTTCAAAAACAGATACCCAAGGTATATTAATATGCGGCAGTGGAAATGGCATTAACATGTCGGCCAATAAGCACAAAGGCATTAGAGCCGCTTTATGTTGGAATGCCGAAATAGCAAGTTTAGCCCGCCAACACAACAATGCCAATATTTTAACATTACCTGGCCGTTACATTACTTTAGAAGAAGCTATAAAATGTGTGGATGTGTTCTTAACTCAAACATTTGAAGGTGGACGACACCAACAACGGATAGAAAAAATAGATAAGGATTAGATTTCAACAGTCTATTCCATCTAACTCATTTTTTAAGCGGTTCTTAATTTCTCTTTTCCCCTCGTCCTTATTTGAGCGTTAGCGGAAACGAGGATGTGCTAAACGGGCGTTTGTAACGCCCACACCATCACTTTATCTGCGTTACAAACGCAGCTCTCAAACGTCCTCGTTACGCTTCACTAAACAAGGACGAGATAAGGGTTCAAGTATTTTTATAGAGTTAGCTATTTTATTCTAAAGAATTTCTTTCTTAAAATTACGGTTTAAGAAAGAAACAAATATTAAACAAAGAATAACGAGGGTATTAAGTAATGCACATCAAACCAAATCAGTTTTATTTTTTTAACAGCAATGCACTACAACTTAAAAATACCCAACCCGCTATAAAAAATAAACCACCAATGGGCGTAACAGGACCCAGCACCTTTAAAAACTCTAAACCTAATACATGACGGGTACACAAAAAATAAAGTGATCCACTAAATAAAACAATACCCCAAAAGAAACACCAATACGCCCATTTCAAAAAACGGTTCGGATAGGTTTGTTGCAAAATTAAAATAAACACCATTGCTAACAAGTGGTAAAAATGATAACGCACGCCTTTATCAAAACCCTCTAACAAATCCACACTTATTAAACCCGTTTTTAATTGAGCCTTTAAAAAATGAGCCCCTAAAGCACCCAAAGCAACAGCCAGCGCACCCAACACACCAATTAATAAAAATGCTTTTGGTAAATAATTTGTTTGTGTTTTCATCTCTATTTTAACTTTTCATTATCCAAATGCCGTGTGGCATCGCGTTTAGTTTTCTTATCTAAATTTTTTTGTAAAGCTTGTTCTAAATTCACACCCGTTTGGTTAGCCAAACAAATTAAAACAAACAATACGTCGGCTAACTCATCGCCCAAGTCTTTAGTCTTGTCGGTTTCCTTTTCACTTTGTTCGCCATAACGCCGAGCCATGATGCGCGCTACCTCACCAACTTCTTCCATCAAAATAGCCGTATTGGTTAATTCATTAAAATAACGCACCCCAAATTGTTTAATCCAATTATCAACCACCAATTGCGAGTCTTGTATTGTCATTTTATTTCTACTTTTATACAAAGGTATTAGTATTTGGTATTAACATCCAAAAACATAAATAAAAAATGATAGCTACTATTTTACACAAAGGCGAAACCTATCGCCTCGATTTTTTTAAACCGATAGACATTTCTATGCCCCTGCACACTGGTGCACAATGCGCCAGTGCCTGGTACGTGCCACCCATGCAAATACAACCCGTACGCATGGGCAATTGGGTAGGCGATGTGAATGCGGGCGGAAGCGTTAATTTCAGAACCATCACCTTTAATCCTCACGGCAACGGCACCCACACCGAATGCGTAGGGCATATTAGTAAAGAACCTTACAGTATTAATAAAACGTTTCAACGCTTTGCTTTTATTGCCGAACTCGTTACACTATTACCACAACCAATGCCCAATGGCGACTTTGTAATTACCGCAGCTCAACTCAAACAAGCCCTAAGCGAATGTAAAAACACCGAAGCGGTTATTATACGCACACTCAGCAACTCACCTCAAAAACTCGTTGCACAATACAGTAACACCAATCCACCATACATCGAAAAAGAAGCCATTGATGTATTAAACGAGTGCGAAGTAGAACACCTTTTGATTGATATGCCCAGCATAGATAAAGAAATAGATGGTGGTCAATTAGCGGCCCACCACGCCTTTTGGAACTATCCCGAAAATCCGCAACACCATAAAACCATTACCGAATTAATTTATGTACCTAATTCTGTAACCGATGGCACGTATTTTTTACATTTTCAAATTGCCCCCTTCGAAATCGATGCCAGCCCTGCCAAACCCGTGTTGTACAAGATACTCTGATAAATAAAAAAATTAATCTATGATTAGTTTATCTGTTTTAAGTGTTTGTGTTGGCGTACGCAACGCATAAGTATAAAATCCTTTTGGTAACGCTAATGCAAACTGATGATAAGCACTATTTACCCATTCGGTATGTAACAATTGCCCTTGCGCATTGTAAACATAAACCGAAAAGGCTTCATTAAATACTTCGCTTTTAATGGTTAAATTATTTTTTGTAGGATTTGGAAATACTACAAAACCAAGCTCATCGGCTCTTGGCTTCGTAACCGAAGTAGGTAAACACGGTAAAATAATAATCATACTACTGGCCGTACACAACGTTTGCGGATTAGTAATTGTAAACACATAATTACCAGGTGTATTTGAAACACTTACATTAAATGAATTAACACCCGGATTAACCGTTACCCCTGACGGAGAAAAAATAGCACCAGCAGGATAAAACGAGTAAAAAGTAAGCGCATTTGGCATTGGCGGACTAATAGTAGGCGTAAGCGCAACCGAAGTTACACTGCAAGTGGGAACAATATTGGCAACCGTAATACTTGGTGCCAAAGGTGTTGGCAAAAGCGTGAACGTTTTATTAGTAACACACCCATAATTATCTGTAATAGTAACGTTACCCTGTGTGCCAGCTAACACGTTGGCAGATTGCACCCCACCGTTACTAATAGCAGAACTAGGTTGCCAATTGGCAGCAACAACCGTTCCCGTATTTAAAGCATTAATTTGAACCAGCCCAGTACCGGCATTGCAAGTGGCTTGGTTTACCGTTAGAGAAGTAGATAACGAAGCATTAACGATGGTTATCGTTTTACTATAAATAGAACAACCATTAGTACTGGTAACATTAGCCACCAAAGGAACTAGTAAAAACTGAAATGGTAATATATTATTAGTAGGGCTTGGAATAGTATAAGGAGTAGGAAGAAGCGGGGCATATTGAGGTGCAACTTGCCAACTAACTAAATTATTATTAACATTTAAACTCAACGTCGTAATGGAATTGCCACATAGCGAAACCTCTGTTGAATCTTTAAAAGGAATAGCTACGCCATTATTATAAAGAATAGGATCAGAATTATTAATACAAGCATCAAAATATAAATACCCAGCATGGCCTCCTAATGCACAGTCTAAAGCATACACGTCTAAAGTAACCATTAAACCTTTATACTTTTTTAAGTCCACATCAAACGGAAGCCAATCCGTATATTGATAACCATTGTTGCCATTATAAAAAACAATACCTGAACTGCCACAGCCAGCACCACTGGCAAAACTACCTTGTGGGCAACTGAGTATAGTAGAGGTAGCTAAGGCCGTATTGGTTATGGTTATAAAAACTTTAGCACCTGGTTGATCGCAACAAGAATGGTTTGGATTGGCCAATACCAATTTTAATGCATACTTGAGGGTGTAATTGCTACTATCTATCAAATACGACTTTGTAAGTTGAAGTACTTTTGCGCCCGAAAATGAATTATTCAATCTTAAAAAACAATTACCACCCAATTGATTAGGAGCTAATTGATTATAGTAAGAGGCAATAACAGAACCTGAGCCTATAATATTTCCATCGTTAGTGGGCGCATTAAAAACGGTAAAAGTACCAGATGAATTTGTGGTCACAACACTCGAACAAAATGAACTATTCGCACCTTGAAAAATAGACCAACCCGGCACAAAGCCACCAGATTGAGGACCAGGATTGCCCACCGCCATTTCAAAGTCGGCATTAACGCTGTTGGTTGCGCTTAATGCACTAACTTTTGTTGCAAAGCCATTTGCTTGCGTCGAAGAAAAAGCAGGCAAACCGCAGTGAATATTTTTTGCTCGCTCTATATAACGTGCCATTTCAGAGGGCGTACAACCCTCTGCCTGCGCCTGTTTTAAAGCACCTTTCAAATCAAAAGGAGTTGATGTTGGTGTTTGAGAAAAAATTGAAAAACTTTGTAAACTAAAATAGAAAATTAAAAACTTGTTGAACATAATTGTTTGTTTTTGGCAAAAATAAAAAAATGTTTTGTAAAAGATATATTCAAAATGTTAAATATAAAAGCTAGACTTTTTCTAAAGCCCTTTTTTCTAGAAATCTGGATTAATACCAACATCATTTTTAAAAATGGGTTGACCCAGTTTCTTGGCCCCTTATACTTCCTCAAAAATTATCCCTTAGCCCTTGCTACGCCGATAATTTTTTCGGCGCCGAAAAGAAAAATAATTCTGGTTCAACTTGTATCTTTTAGAACCGATATTGGTATAAAGCATCACGTTCTTAGAAAGGGATATAATACTTAAACAAGGTTCACAAGGTTATAAAACTGTTGCTAACAATTGTAGAGTAGTTTTGAATCTTAAATAAATACTCAACCATAAAAAAATCTGTCCTACACTACAAAAGATAACGTATTTCCAAACGTTTAATTTCATCACAATGCAAAAGAAGAATAGCATTGGCCTCAAGGTGCTAAACGCATCTGTTGCCAAACTTCACCCGCCTCTAATTGATACGCTATTCGGTCGTGACGGCGGTTTTTGCGACCCTGCCAAAATTCGTAATACGTGGCTTGCAAAATAAATCCACCCCAAAAAGGCGGGCGCGGAATGGGTTTATCTTTATACGTTAATTCTAAGGTAGCCAAACGCGCATCTAATACAGCTCTACTTTCAATAACTTGGCTTTGTGGACTAGCCCATGCGCTCAACTGACTCTCTCGGGGACGTGCATTAAAATACGCATCACTTACCGCATCGCTGGCTTTAATAATTTTACCACGCACATGAATTTGCCGTTCCAACTCTGGCCAAAAAAATAAACAACTCGCGTATGGATGGTAAGACAAATGCTCGCCTTTACGACTTTCATAATTAGTATAAAACGTTAGTTGATGATGGGCGTACTCGCGCAAATACACAATACGCGAACACGGCATTCCCGCTGTATCTACCGTCGAAAGCATCATCGCCTGCACTTCCATCACCTTAGCTTCAACCGCTTGCTTCATCCAATTTTCAAACTGAATAAACGGATTGCGATCCACATCTGTTTCGCTCAATTCTCCCTTCGTAAAATCCTCACGAAGTTTCGATATAAAATTACGGGTGTCATCCATACTGTAAAATTACATCAAATAAAATGGATATTATAAATCAAATGAGGAGCGCCTTTAAAAGTAAACCCAGCCTTAGATTCTATTTATTTGGAATGGTATAGGGTATTTTTTATCAGGCGAGGCACGTTTTGCAAGCCATAGCAGAGCCGCTACGGTCAAAAAACGCAACGAAGCATGACGAAAAAGACACCTAACAAACATTTTAAATAGAATCTAGACAGCCTCTTACTAACAAAGTATTGAAAACCAGTTGACAGAATATTTACGTTATCAATACACAAAAAATAAATCTATTGAATAAAACCTGCACGCCATTGCCAAACTCATCCACCTCAAAACACAATACGAAAAAACAATCCATAAAAATACGCCTAATATAATTTTAAAAATAGCGTTGCTATTACACCGTTCTTTTATAACTTTAAACTCCATGAAAGGTCATTTATTAGTTGCCCAACCCTTGCTCAACGATGGATTTTTTAGCCGCTCGGTGGTTTATTTAACCGAGCACAACACCGAAGGGAGTTTGGGGTTTATCCTGAATTTTAAAACGCATTTTGTATTGCGCGATATACGCCCGCAAGTAAGAAATGGCAACTTCCCAATTTACGAAGGCGGACCCGTTGCTAAAAATCAGTTATATTTTTTACACAGCCTAGGGCATAACATTAGCGATACTATTCAAATAGACGAACGTTTATTTTTTGGTGGAAATTTTAATGAACTGGTACACCTCATCGAACATGGAAAAGTAAAACATACCGATATACGTTTCTTTGCAGGCTATTGCGGTTGGAATGTGGGGCAACTCGAAGCAGAAATGAAACAACGGGCTTGGTATATAAACACCACCAACTCGGCAACGGTATTAAGTAGCGACGCTCACGAACTTTGGGAAAACGAACTAAACCAACAGAAACCATCGCTCAGTATTTTTGCCACTATTGGCCACGACCCTTCCCTCAATTAAAATGCGAATAGATATTATAAGCGTAGTACCCGAGTTAATGCAAAGTGCATTTAGCCATTCTATTTTGAAGCGCGCCATTGCCGCAGGTTTGGTAGAAGTGAATTTGATCAATTTAAGAGATTACGCCATTGGCAAGCAAAAGCAAGTAGATGATTATGCCTTTGGTGGTGGGGCAGGCATGGTATTAATGATTGAACCCATTGCCGCTTGCATCAACGACCTCAAAAGTAAACGCCACTACGATGAGGTTATTTACATGAGTCCCGATGGACAACGCCTCACCCAAAAAATAAGTAACCAATTATCGCTTATTAAAAGTATAATTATTTTATGCGGGCACTACAAGGGTGTAGATGAGCGGGTGCGCGAACATTTTATAACCCGCGAAATAAGTATTGGCGATTATGTATTAAGCGGTGGCGAGTTACCCGCAGCCGTGTTAAGCGACTCTATTATCCGATTATTACCTGGCGTATTAAACGACGAAACCAGTGCCCTAAGCGATTCTTTTCAAGATAATTTATTGGCACCACCCGTTTACACGCGCCCCTCCGAATACAAGGGCTGGGCTGTACCCGAGGTTTTATTAAGCGGCCATGGCAAAAAAATTGAGCAATGGCGGCACGAGCAAAGCCTCTTACGAACCACTCAACGCCGCCCCGATTTATTGCTGTAAACGCAACGCCATTGATAGATTACGAGGCGTTTTTTAATTTTTCAAAGGCTGTAAAGTATTTATTATGGTCAAAATGGATAATGGATTGTCTTGCGTTTTTAGAAAATAGCATATATTCCACGTCGGTCATTTCGTTGAACTGATTTAACCGTTCTTTAAAGTCAGTTATAGTGTTGCAAAAATAGCCGTTAACCCCATCAACAACAACGGTATTGTTTTCAGGAAAATTGGTACTTAGCACTGGCACGCCATTGTTCATATATTGCTTGGCTTTAATTCCCGATTTAGAGAGTTGCATTTCAGAATTTGTTAGCGTAGCAATACCAATGTCGAAATGCGATATTCTTTTTTGAAGATCTACTTCGTCATTCCAATTAATTTCTATAGGTAATTCAATTTCAATATTCGAGTTATCTCGGAAATAATTTCTAATGTACTCAATGTCTTCTAATTTTAAAATGCCGATAATAATAAATTTAAAATGAAAGGTAAGTTCTTTCAATGCAGGAAATACTAATTCGATAAGACTATCTCTGTGGTCTCCACCAAATCCGCCAATCCACCCAACAGTAAAATGGGCATTCTTAGCCGTCTTAACTATTTCCAAGTCTTTAATAGGAGAAGTTGTATGTATAATTCGACTGTTAAATCGGCGCAAGTATGTTTCAATTTGTTTACTTCCTGCTGATATTTTTTCGCAATGTTTGGCAAAATAATAAATGGTCTTCGGGTTTACCTCTAAATAGTCTGCGTCGTCAAGGTCATATATTGTATCACGGTTTCTAATCCTAACTAATAGTTTTAAAAGGTTGGCATAAATGAAATTGGATTGTACCCTCTGAATTACAATTAACGAGTTTTTTCTTCTAAGTAATAATGCTGAGAAATAGGATTTTAGAAATAAAATTATACCCGTCAACGAATAACTAGGAACTATAAAATAGCTTTCTACACTTTTGTACTTTTTAAAAAAATCTAGTGGATATTTGGCTCTATACCTTACACTCGGTGAATCAAGATTGTAACACGCAAACCAATAGATGAATTCTATTTTTTTATTTTCCATTTTCAGTATATCTTCTTTTTAAAATGCAATATACCTCGCATATTATTAAATAGCTAAAAGTTTATACTAAAAGTTTAAGTTAGCCTCTCTCTCGTGTAAAAAGAACGTATCTAAAAAATGGCTCATCAAAATAGTTTATACTAAATTCCTGTTCTTTAAAATTAACACTACTCATTTATATATTTTCTTTGCGTCCATTGCGTCTTTGCGTGCCAAACTCCGCCAACTACTTACGCTCACAAAACCCGCTTCTATTCTTGCACATACACCCGTTTTACACGCCCCGAAATACCCGTTAAAACCTCGTAGGCAATGGTGTTTAAATGCTGCGCTAAACCTTGTAACTGCTCGGTCGTTTCAAAAACAATAACCTCATCGCCTTCTTCACACACCACACCGCTAACATCCACCATACACATATCCATACAAATATTACCAATCGTATAGCAAGCCCAACCATTAATGTACACAGCATGTCGCCCATTACCCAAAGCTCTGGCAAACCCATCGGCATAACCTATCGGGAGGGTTGCAATTCTGGTATCCACTAACGCTTTTCCATTTCGGTTATAGCCCACCGTGTCTCCTGCCTTCACCATTTTTATTTGCGAAATGCTGGTTCTTAATCGGCTTACATTTTGCAATTGTTTTTGTTCCTGCACCGAAACGCCTACACCATACATGCCAATACCCAAACGCACCATATCCAAATGCGCTGTTTTAAAACGGCTAATGCCACCCGAGTTGCAAATGTGTTTAATAACGGTATAGCCCAAACGCGCTTCTAGTGCCTGAGCAAAGGCATTAAACGTGGCTAATTGGTGTTGGCTAAACGCATCCAACTCAGCATTGTCCGAAGCCACCAAATGCGAAAACACACTTTGCACACGAACAAGCGAAGTGCTTGTTAATTGTTTTAAAAGCTCATCTAAATCTTGTGGCTCAAAACCTAAACGGTGCATGCCCGTATCCACTTTTATATGAACTGGAAACGGCGCATTTAAAGCCTGTTGCGAGAGGTGCGTTAACAACTGTTGTAAAATGGCAAACGAATAAATCTCGGGCTCTAATTGAAATTGAATAATATCAGCCCAAGCATCACGCTCCGGACTCATTACCATAATGGGTAAATGTATATTGGCTTGTCTTAACTCTACACCTTCATCGGCATAAGCTACAGCTAAATAGTTAACGCCAATGTGTTGTAAAGTGGTTGCAATCTCCGAACTGCCATTGCCATAAGCCGTTGCTTTTACCATGCCCATTAACAACGTTTCTTTTTTAAGTAAGCCGCGGTAATAATTAACATTGTGTGTTAAATGATTAAGGTTTATTTCTAAAACTGTATCGTGGCTTTTTAATTGTAACAAACTGCTGATGCGCTCAAACCCATAACGCCGCGCGCCTTTCAATAAAATACTTGCATTTTGAAATAAAAAACTATACGCTGGAAATTGTAAAATAAAATCAGAAGTACTCTCGAAGAAAAAAGCTTTGGTATTAAACACCGAGCGGTGTCGGCTAATTTCGGCCCCCACACCAATCAATAAATCTACTTTGGCTTGCTGCAACAGTAATTGAAGTTGAGCGTATAATTCCGTTTTATTTGGACCATGCTCTTCAATGTCTGAAACAATGGCTATTTTACTGGCTTTGCGGTGTTGTTGATTTAAAAAATCGAGTGCAATGCCAATAGCATTCAAATCAGAGTTATAAAAATCGTTGATAACAATACTTTGTTGAATGCCATTTTTAACCTCTAAGCGCAGAGCCACCGCTTGCAACGTTTTAAAACGCTCGGTATAATTTTTCGGATTTAAACCCAATTGCAACAACACACCAACACAAGTAACCGCATTGTAAATAGCGGCTTTATCAGTAAACGGAATGTGTAAAGAAAACGCTTCGGTAGCAGTGTTAACCTGCAAAAGCGTTTCGTGTTCTTTAAGCGTGTAATTAAATTGGAGCGTTGCATTTTCAACACCTATTAGCAATGCCCCTTGTGTTAACGAAGCGGGTAATAGATTTTTTTCAATACCATTAATAACTAATTTTTCAGCTTGCGGAAAGAGTTTTAATTTTTCGTTCAATTTTTGAGAAGCATTTTTAAAGCCTTCGCTGTGCGCTTCGCCAAAGCTAGTTAATACGCCAATGTTTGGTCTAATAATGGTTTGCAACAAATCCATTTCATCAGGTTTTGAAATACCCGCCTCAAAGAGGGCCAAGGTATGCGTTGCATTTAATTTTAATACACTTAATGGCACACCTAATTGCGAGTTATAACTTTTCGGACTTCTACAAATATTAAAATCATTTTGTAACAATTGATACAACCACTCTTTTACTACTGTTTTGCCATTGCTACCCGTGATGCCAATAACCGGAATTTTAAATTGCGAACGGTGGTGTGCCGCCAATTGTTGAAGGGCACTAAGCGTATGGTTGACCACAACAAAAGCAACGTCTTCTCCCCAAGTTAAATAATTTTCGGGCAAACTCGAAACCAAAAAAGCCTTCACTTTATTTTTTAATTCGGGCAAAAACCGATGGGCGTTTGTACGTTCGGTAACTAAAGCAACAAACAGCGTGTGTGGGGCAATGCTTTGTTGGCGGCTGTCGGTCATAAACGCCTCTACCTTTAAATTGGGTGGGCCATATAAACGGCCATTGCATTGCTTTGCTATTTCTGAAACAGAATACATGAGTACAAAATACGAAGGTAAGGTTTTGACATTAGTTTGTACTAAGTACATTTATTTTTAAAAAGAAAAGAAACTGGGTCAACGTATCTTTTAGAAATGATGTTGGTATTAGTGTTTTACTTAACATATCTTATAATTTTTTAACGAGTTAAGCGTAACTTATTAAAAGAAGTACATTATATTTATCAATTGAACACTCCCTTATGAAAAAATTTTACTTTTTTTTACTGGTTAGCATAAGTTTTAGTTTTTCGGTTCTCGCACAGCAGGCAAAACTAAGTATTAAAGGACAAGTTACTGATACAATTGCTAAACACGGTTTGGATAAAGCTTTAATGATGGTGATTCGTTATCAGGACTCGGCGTTGGTTGCCTATACGCGCAGCAATGCTGATGGTATTTTTAAACCTATTCAAATACCGAAAGATACGTTTTTCATTATTATTTCTCATCCACAATTTAGCGACCAAACTTACTTTTTAGTGCCTACACCCGCCGATACAGCTTATACATTTGGAAAAATTATTTTACCGCCCAAATCGGTTACGCTTAACGAAGTATTAGTTATTGCCAATAAAGAAAAAGTATATTACAAAGGCGATACTTTAATGTTTAATGCCGACTCGTTTAAAACTGGCCCCAACGCTACGGTAGAAGACCTACTCAAAAAATTACCCGGTGTTAGAGTAGATAATAAAGGAAAAATTACCATTGAAGGCAAACAGGTAGATCAAGTATTAGTTGATGGCGATGAGTTTTTTGGAACTGACCCCACCATGGCTACACGCAACTTAAATGCAAACACCGTCGAAACGGTTCAGGTGTTTGAAAAGAAAAGTGAGAACGCTGATAGCAAAGACGAAACCGTGAAGGTGATGAATCTTAAACTGAAAGAAGATTCTAAAAAAGGCTACTTCGGAAAGATAAGTGCAGCAGGCGATTACCACCCCTTTTATGAAGGCGATTTATTATTGAACCGTTTTCGAAGAGCGCAAAAGCTATCCATATTTGGTTTAGCCAGTAACACACCACGGCAGGGCTTCGATTGGTCGGATGCGGATAAATACGGTTTGAGTAATGAAAATCAATGGAATTATGACGAAGACAATGATTCGTGGAGTAATGGTGATGGCGGCGGCGAAGGAATTCCGCAAGTGCTAAAAGCCGGCTTTTATTTTAATGATAAGTTCGGAAAAAAAACAAAGCTAAATACAAATTACACATTTGATAATCGTCAAATGAATACCCTAAGCGAAACTTTTACGCAATTCTTTTTTAACGACACCACCTATAGCACTCGGCAAAGCAATTCAAGTGATCGAATTAATCAAGGTCATCGGTTTAATTTACGTTTAAATCATAAATTAGATTCATTAACCGAAATTATTTTTAGTCCTAAATTAGCCATCAGCAGTGGCACCAATCAATCCATTCAACAAGATGATTTTTTTTCTAGCGATAATACATTTACCCGTCAAACGTATATTCGTAACCGATCTAAAAATACGGTAACCGATTTGGGAGGGCAAGTTAACATCAACCGAAATTTTAAAAAGAAAGATCGCTTTTTAAATATCAATTATAATTTCAACAACGTATCCGACCAAGCCAATGCCAACTTGCGAACCGATTATAGCTTTAGTAATTCGTCCTTAAATACATTTTTAAATCAAAAGCGAAATCAGTTAAACGATAAAACCGACCACTCGGCAGGTATAACCTATACCGAACCTTTAACTTCAAAAATAAAGACAGAACTGGGTTACGATTTTTCTCATAACTACCAAGATAATAATCGAAAAACATTAGACTCGACTGCTACCACACTCGACTTAGAAAACCCAAGTCAATCCAATCATTTCCGAAATACACGTCGTGTAAATCGTATAACCTCACGTTTTATTTATGAAGTAAAAAAGTACCGCGTTTCCATTGGTACACGCCTACGCCAAGTAGATCAAAGTAGTTTTAATGTAAGCACCGCACAACCCTTAAAACTAACGGTACAAAATATTTTACCACTTGCTAGTATGCGTTATAAATTTAATCAGGGCACGAATTTAAACTTTAATTACAACACCTCAGCGGCCTTACCCGACGTGCGCCAACTGCAACCCGTAACCGACAACACAGATCCAAACCGCATTTATCAAGGCAACCCACTTTTAAAACCATCGTTTAATAATAGTTTACGCCTCGAATTTTACACGTATAAAGGGATTAGCGAACAAAGTTTTTTTGCCAACGTCAATTTTAATAACACCAATAACGCCATTACCAACACCTTAATTTACGATATTGACGGGCGCGCCATCTCGCAACCCGTTAACGTAAACGGGAATTATAACGCAAGTGCTTTTTTTGGCGGTGGATCACCTATCTTTAAACGGTTTATGAATATTTATGTTAACTTGAGCGGTAATTTGAGTAACACCATTAACTTTATTAATGCCGAGCGAAACATTACACGTAACTTTCAAAATAGATTAGAAATTAGTTTATACAAGCAGAGAGAAAAATACGATGCCTGGTTAAGCGGCGAATATACTTACAACAGACCCTCATCTTCCCTCAGTAACAATAGCAATCAGCCGTTTAGCAATTATGTCGTTAAAGCTAATTTTAGCGTTAAACTACCCAAACATTTTGCCATTGCCAGCGATGCCGTTTATACTAAAAATGGGCAGCGCGCCGCAGGGTACAATTTAAGTTTTGTCATCTGGAATGCTTCCGTTTCAAAAACATTTTTGAAGACCGAAAATTTAGTAGTTTCACTTTTGGCCTACGATATTTTAAATCAAAATATTAATAACAACCGCACCATTTTAGATAACCGTATTATTGATACCAAAACAACGATTATACGTCAATATTTTTTAGCTAAAGTTTTATTTAAGTTTAATTCACAAAGTGCAAAGGAGGGCGAAAATGAATTCTAAATTAAAAGGATGCATTCTTTTTATACTATTGTTTAATGGTGTTTGTTTAGCGCAAGTGCTGCAAGGAAAGGTAACTTACGAACGCAAAACAAATCTTTATAAAAAGTTTAAAGGCGACAATGTAAAAGAATGGATGAAGGAAGAAGATCGCATTAAAACAGATTTTTTTGAACTGTATTTTACCGATACGTTCTCGTTGTTTAAACCACAAGAAAACGACTTAAAGGAAAGGTTTAGTTGGGCTACAAGTAAAAATACAGTGTATCAAAATTTTGTTTCGCAACAACGTTACCTTGTTAAAATAATTTGGGGCGAGGAATTACACATGACCGATACTTTAAAAACGATGCGCTGGAGAATAACGGAGAGTAGCCGAAAAATAGCAGGCTATAATTGCCGTAAAGCCATTTGGCAAGTGAACGACTCGGTTAAAATTTACGCTTGGTTTAGCCAAGAGTTAGAAGCCTCAACGGGTCCCGAAAGTTTTAGAGGTTTGCCTGGAACCATACTGGGCTTAGCAACCGAAGATGGTGGTGTAGTTTATTTTGCTAAAAAAGTAGAAGTGTTTAAACCCGAAGCGAAGTTGTTTGAATTACCTAAAAAGAAAAAAACATATACACTAAATGAATTAAAAGAACTTGTAGAAAAAAAGTTTGGCCACGAAAAATGGAGTAAACCCATGATACAAGAAAATTTTGGTCAAGTATGGTAACAAACCAAAAAGCGAACTAGCCCAAATACCCTTTTAATAACCTACTGCGCGAACCATGTTTTAAACGCCGAACGGCTTTTTCCTTTATTTGACGCACACGCTCGCGGGTTAAATCAAATTTTTCACCTATCTCTTCTAAGCTATGTGGATGGGTGCCGTTTAAACCAAAAAACAATTTTACAACATCGGCTTCTCGATCCGTAAGCGTAGAAAGTGCACGCTCAATTTCTTTGTTCAAACTTTCATTAATCAAATCCGACTCAGGGCTTATCGCATTCGTATTCACAAACAAATCGTACAGGGTGCCACCTTCGTCTTCGCCCCCCAATGGGGCATCCATGCTTAAATGGCGCGTGTTGTTTTTTAGGGTGTCTTGTATATCTTTTGGTAGCATTTCTAAAACCGAACTTAACTCGTCAAAGCTAGGTTCTCGCTCCAAATCTTGTTCTAACTTCGAAAAGGTTTTGTTTATTTTATTGATAGCCCCTATTTTATTAAGCGGTAAACGCACAATACGACTTTGCTCGGCTAGGGCTTGTAAAATGCTTTGCCTAATCCACCAAACCGCATACGAAATAAATTTAAACCCTCGGGTTTCATCAAACCGTTGCGCTGCTTTTATTAAACCCAAGTTTCCTTCGTTAATTAAATCCGGCAAACTTAAACCCTGATTTTGATATTGTTTGCTCACCGAAACCACAAAACGTAAATTGGCTTTTACCATTTTATCGAGCGCACGCTGGTCGCCTATTTTAATTTTTTTAGCCAACTCTACTTCTTCATCGGCCGTAATTAATTCAACACGCCCAATATCCTGTAAATACATATCTAAAGAAGCGGTTTCGCGATTCGTGATTTGTTTCGTAATTTTTAGTTGTCTCATATTACCTTGGCTTAATAGTTCAAAAAAGGTGTTTATTTTATCTCAAAATATTGAAATAATATACGTGAATTTAATGAAGCGGTTTCGCTTAAAAAAGACCAGGTTTACAAATAATGAGTGAATTAGCGCAACTATTGAGTAAGCCGTTTGTTGAAAAACTAAACCTACATGTCTAAAATTTTAAATGGATTCTACGTTTAAATATTCCGAACTTTACAACCTATGTTAAGAAAACTCTATATCCGAAATTTTGCACTTATTCGCGAAATGGATGTTGCTTTCCCTGGCGGTTTAACAGTTATTACTGGCGAAACGGGTGCCGGAAAATCTATTTTTTTAGAGGCCTTAGGTTTAGTTTTGGGTAAACGAGCCGATGTTTCGGCTCTGCAAGACCAAACACAGAAATGTATTATTGAAGCCGAGTTTGAATTGAACCACGAACAAGTACAACCTGTTTTTACCGACAATGATTTAAGTTTTGAAAATCCCACCATCATTCGTCGCGAAATTAGCGCCGAAGGAAAATCACGTTCGTTTTTAAACGATAGCCCCGTTAGTTTAGCTGTTTTAAAGCAACTGTCAGAATATGTAATAGACATTCATTCGCAACACGAAACCTTATTGTTAGGCAACACTCAATTTCGATTTGATATGGTAGATGCCTTTGCTGGGTCAAACGAAGCCTTTAAAACCTATCGTAAAACGTGGCAACACTACCAAACCCTGTTAAAGCAACAAACACAATTAGAAGAACAAGAGCAAAAAGCAAAAAAAGAACACGACTATATACAGTTTTTATTTAACGAATTACACGACGTACGCTTTGAACCCAACGATTTAAAAAGGTGGGAAGAAGAAAGTGCCACCCTCGAAAACGCCGAATACATTAAGCAACAATTAAACAACACCAATCACGTTTTAAATGCTAGCGAAACAAGTGCCTTGGCCGCTTTAAATCAAGCCAAACAAGCATTGGCAGGCATTTCAAAATTTAGCGAAACGTATAGCCACCTTCATCAACGCTTGCAATCAATTATTATTGAGTTTAAAGACCTAGTTAATGAATTGGAAACAGAAGCCGAAAGTGTTAATTTAAACCCACAGCAACTCGCTCTACTTAACGAAAAAATAGATCAGCTACAACGCTTGTTTAAAAAACATGGGGTAACTACCGAAAACGATTTGTTGGCCGAAAAGGAAAAACTCGAACAGCAGTTGTTGCGGTTTAATTCCCTCGCAACACAAATCGAGAAAGGGCAACTAGCTATTAACCAAGCCTTGGCCGATTGTCAAAAACAAGCTCAAGCATTGAGTAAACAACGGCTCTCAGTTTTAAACCGTTTAGAAACGGAGATGACCCAAACATTGCAAGACTTAGCCATGCCAAATGCTCGTTTCAAAGCCGAGTTAATTCAACAAACAACCTTAGGCAATTTTGGGTTAGATGAGTTGCGCTTTTTATTTAGTGCCAACAAAGGCGGCGAATTTAAAGAGTTGCAGAAAGTGGCTTCGGGTGGAGAGTTAAGCCGTGTGATGCTCAGTTTAAAAAGTTTATTAGCTGGTAAAAAACAATTGCCCACTATTATTTTCGATGAAATAGATACAGGGGTTAGCGGCGAAATAGCAAGTAAAATGGGAACTATTTTAGGAAAAATGGGCGAAACCATGCAGGTCATTAGCATTACCCATTTACCCCAAATTGCTAGTAAAGGTCAACACCATTTGTTTGTTTACAAACAAGACGATGATACCCAAACCAACTCGCTCATTAAAGCCCTTAACAAAGAAGAGCGGGTTACGGAAGTGGCTAAAATGTTAAGTTCAGGCACGCCAACACACTCAGCCTTAAAAAATGCGAAAGAACTGTTGAGTGTTTAACTTCGACTTTTGGCATAATATTTGGTTTCTCGTAAATAAATGTTCACCTTTAAACTAATAAATTTTAATCCCATGAAACAAATTATTTCGGCACTTATTCTGGCTTCGTTTTTATTGGCCTGTAAAACCAAATCGGCAGGGCAAAGCTCTAAAACCGCCAACACCGACGCACCTAAAACCTGCGCCGCCAAAGTTAATTTTGGTAGTTATGGCAGCGGCATTGATGGCGTTAAATACGAAGCCATTAAAAAATTAATTGAGGCTAAAAAACTCAAGTTCGACGAAAAACGAATGGGGCGCGAAGGCGAAACCGAACTTTGTTTACCCTTAACCGAACTCAAAGGCGCAGAGAAAACGGCCTTTATTGAACAGTTGAAAAAAACCGCAGAGGGAGGTCAACTAGTATCAGTATCAACTAATTAACACTATTTTACATTGTGAATAAACGGGCTTTATAGACCCGTTTTTTTTTATACCTTTGCCCAACTAATTAAACACTTTTTATAAATGAACGAATATGGTTTTAGAGCGGCAGAGGCTTCTGTGGCTCAATTAGGTCTTAAAGACGTAGAAGCGGCGTATTGGAACTTAAATCCCAGTGAATTAGTAGAAGAATGTATTATACGCGGCGAAGGAGTATTAAGCGATATGGGTGCGCTGGCGATTGATACGGGAGAGTTTACTGGTCGCTCGCCCAAAGATAAGTTTGTGGTATATGACGAAAACACCAAAGACAACGTTTGGTGGGGCGATGTCAATAACCGTTTTGAAGCCGATAAGTTTGATACACTTCACAACCGAATGTTGGCCTATTTAGGCGGAAAAGAAATATGGGTGCGCGATGCGTATGCCTGTGCCGACCCAAGCTACCGCATTAACATTAGAGTAGTGAACGAATATCCTTGGAGCAATTTATTTGCCAACAATTTATTCTTGCGACCTTCACACCAAGAAATTTTAAACTTTAAACACGATTGGGTTATCTTAAATGCACCGGGCTTTAAAGCTGACCCCGCTATTGATGGCACGCGTCAACATAATTTCGCTATCATCCATTTCACTAAAAAAATGATTTTAATTGGTGGAACAGGTTACACAGGCGAAATCAAAAAATCAATCTTTGCCGTTTTAAATTATATTTTACCACACGAGAAAAAAGTACTAAGTATGCACTGCTCGGCCAATATTGGTAAAGACGGCGATACGGCTATTTTCTTTGGCCTTTCAGGAACAGGTAAAACCACGTTAAGTGCCGATCCAAATCGTAAACTCATTGGCGATGACGAGCACGGCTGGAGTGATAAAGGTGTATTCAATTTTGAAGGGGGCTGTTATGCCAAATGCGTAGATTTAACCGCCGAAAAAGAACCACAAATTTTTAATGCCATTAAGTTTGGTTCTTTACTCGAAAACATTAATTTTTTCGATAACTCAACTACTGTTGATTACGGAAACATTGCAAAAACCGAAAACACTCGGGTAAGTTACCCAAGTCATTTTATTGACAACGCCGTTAATCCTGCTGTTGGCGATATTCCTAAAAATATTTTCTTTTTAACTTGCGATGCGTTTGGTGTGTTGCCTCCAATTAGCAAATTAACCAATGGACAAGCCATGTACAATTTTATTAGTGGTTACACCGCAAAAGTAGCGGGTACCGAAATGGGTATTACCGAACCTACTACCACGTTTTCGGCCTGTTTCGGAAAAGCGTTTTTACCCTTGCATCCTACGAAATACGCAGAGTTATTGGGCGAAAAATTAAAAAAACACAAAGTAAACGTTTGGTTATTGAACACCGGATGGGTGGGCGGTAGCTACGGTGTAGGTAGCCGCATCAAACTATCTTACACACGGGCATTAATTACAGCAGCCTTAAATGGCGAGTTAGATAAAGCAGAGTATGGGCAAACCCGTTTCTTTCAGTTAGCTTATCCTAAAACCTGTTCTAACGTGCCAGCAGAATTGTTAGACCCTCGTAACACCTGGGTCGACAAAAATGCTTATGACGAAAAAGCAAAAAATTTAGCCGAACAATTTATCAAAAACTTTGGTCAATATGCCAATGCCGCTAACGACGAAATTTTAGCCGCTGCGCCTAAAGTAGAAGTTACAGCTTAAAAAACTGTATTCAAATTGCAGCCCTCAGCTAAAACGCTGGGGGTTTTTTATGCAACGTGCAGGTTATGCTAAAACACACAATTTTATAGATCTCTTTTATAATTCAACAACGTTTATTCCATTTATCAAAGAGCAATGCGATGTACCTAGTGAGAATAAATTACCACCACAAATGTCCATTACGCCGTATTTTTATTAAAACACCAAGTTACCAGAATTAGCGACCGTTCCAGCGATGTATGCCATTGAGTTATAAAAGAGAACTACTGTTGTACCAATAATTGATTCATCTATTTCTTCCTTTGCGACCTTTGCGCCTTTGCGTGCCACCCTTCATCTAACCTAGCAATTAATCAAACTATCACTTCTACTCCAAAGCCTCACGTTCATTAAATTTTCACACTTCGGTGTAACTTAGTTTATTTAAAGAGTAGTTGAAGAAGTTTGTTTCTTCTCAATCCAACATCAACGATTAACACACCTTTTCCTTTGCGACCTTTGCGCCTTTGCGTGCCACCCTTCATCTAACCTAGCAATTAATCAAGCTATCACTTCTACTCCAAAGCCTCACTTTTCCGAAACCAGAGTTCAAACCTAAAAAACTATCAACAGGGTGTAGGTGAATAAATAGCCTGTAATTGCCGCACCAAGCCTAATTTTATTTATCTTTATCTGTTCATTTAAGAAGTTAAATCAAGCATGGAATATAATACCCAATTAGACCATTTGGTAATACCCGAATACGGACGCAACATCCAAGGGATGATAGAATACTGTTGCACCATAAAAGATCGTCATGAGCGCAACACCTGCGCCAAAGCCATTATCCAAGTAATGGGTCAGTTAAACCCTCACTTGCGCGATGCCACCGATTATGTGCATAAACTGTGGGATCATTTATTTATCATCTCCAAATTCAAATTAGATGTAGATAGTCCGTATCCCAAGCCAACCCCTGAAACGTTTGAAACCAAACCAGGATTAATGCCCTATCCAAAAGGACGCATCCGTTATAAACACTATGGTAAAACCATCGAAGAGATTATTACCAAAGCACGTAAATTACCTTATGGTGCCGAGCGGGCAGAGTTAACCCGACAAATTGCAAACCATCTTAAAAAATCGTACCTCAACTGGAATAGAGATAGCATTACTGATGATGTCATTTTTAAAAACCTTGATGAACTAAGTCAAGGCGAATTAAAAATGGCAGAAAATGCGCAACTAAGTTCGCACCAAGAACTGCGTGGCCAAAAAAAATTCGTTCACAACAAAGGAAACCACAGCAGCAATACCAATAACAGCAATCAAAATAATAAATACAAAGGCGGACAGAACAATAATTACTCTAACAATAAATTCAAACGTAAATATTAAACTTAATTACTCAGCGTTCATTTTATGGCAATTTTCGAAGTTCATGGCGGCAAAAATTTAAAAGGGGAGATTATTCCACAAGGTGCTAAAAATGAAGCCCTTCAAATTTTATGCGCAGTATTGTTGACCAAAGAAAAAATGGTTATTGGCAATATTCCCAATATTGTTGACATTAATAAACTTATTGAACTGTTAGCCGATTTGGGCGTAAAAGTAGAAAAAACAGGACACGAAGAATTTACGTTTCAAGCCGACGCTGTTAATGTAGAATATTTAGTTTCGCCCGAATTTAAAAAGAAAGGCGGCAGCTTGCGTGGCAGCATGATGATTGTAGGGCCCATGTTAACCCGTTTCGGAAAAGCATATATGCCAAAACCAGGAGGGGATAAAATTGGTCGCCGCCGTGTTGATACTCATTTTTTAGGGTTTGAAGCGCTGGGGGCTAAATTTAATTATGATACCGATAATGAAATTTACCAAGTAGAAGGTAAAAACCTACGAGGGGCTTATATGTTGTTAGATGAAGCCTCTGTTACAGGAACGGCAAACATTGTTATGGCTGCCGTTTTAGCCGAAGGCATTACCACCATTTATAATGCTGCCTGCGAACCGTATTTGCAACAGTTGTGTAAAATGCTAACCCGAATGGGGGCAAAAATAAATGGTATTGGTTCTAACCTCCTTACCATCGAAGGGGTAAAAGAATTAAAAGGAACAACCCACCGTATGTTGCCCGATATGATTGAGATTGGCTCTTTCATCGGAATGGCCGCCGTTACACAATCCGAAATCACAATTAAAAATGTTAGCTACGACGATTTAGGAATTATTCCTACCATCTTTGGCCGCCTTGGGGTGAAAGTAGAACGCAGAGGCGATGATTTATTCATTCCCGAGCAAGAACATTACGAAATAGATACCTTTATTGACGGCTCTATTTTAACGGTAAGCGATGCTATATGGCCAGGCTTTACGCCCGATTTAATCAGCATTGCCTTAGTAACCGCCATTCAAGCACGGGGCAATGTACTCATCCATCAAAAAATGTTCGAAAGCCGTTTATTTTTTGTAGATAAACTCATTGACATGGGAGCTAAAATTATTTTATGCGATCCACATCGCGCCACCGTAATGGGCCTCGATCGAAAAACACAATTACGTGCCATTCAAATGGCAAGCCCCGATATTAGAGCGGGTGTGGCACTGCTAATTGCTGCCATGAGCGCTAAAGGAAAAAGTACCATTTTTAATATCAATCAAATAGACCGCGGCTACCAACATATAGACACACGCCTCAATGCCATAGGTGCCGAAATTATACGAAAAGCCTAATGAAAAAAAAGAAACATATTTATTGGGTCGCAATAAGCCTTATTACCTTAATAGGTATAGCTTGCGCCTCCAAACGAAAAGCCGAATCATCGCCCGCAAATTCGGTAGCAATTAATAAAACCGAAAACTATAAACCTCAACAGATAGATGCGCCTGAAGGCTTAAACTTGGGCAACCACGCACCTGATTTGGCATTTAAAAGTCCAACAGACAGTACCATTCCTCTTTCGAGCTTAAAAGGGCGTGTTGTTTTAATTGATTTTTGGGCAAGCTGGTGCGGGCCTTGTCGCCTCGAAAACCCCAATGTAGTAGCTACCTACGAAAAATATAAAAACGCACCGCTCAAAAATGCTAATGGGTTTACGATTTATAGCCTAAGTTTAGATATGGATAAAAACGCTTGGCAAAATGCCATTAAAAAAGATAATTTAACATGGCCCTACCACGTTAGCGATTTAAAAGGTTGGGGGAGTGTGGGCGCACAAATGTATGGCATACAAGGTATTCCCAACAACTATTTAATAGATGCTAATGGCATTATTATTGCTCGCAACCTCCGCGGAATCGCTTTAGACAAGGCACTAGAACAGTTAGTTGTAAAACCATGAGGCACTGGTTTTTAATAGCTCTTTTCATAAATGGCATTTTTTCGGCACAAACCGCCACACCCGAATTGAAAGTAGGGGACAAAGCACCAGGGTTTACGCTAAATCAAAAATTGGGTGCCGTGCAAGGCTACAACATGCCCTACCTCAACCGAATAGTATGGGTTCATTTTTGGTCTTCTACCGTTCGGAAATCAAGAGTTAACCACCGCCAACTAACACGCCTTTACGATAAATATAAAAGTGCACTTTACCGCAACGCCGATGGTTTTGATATTATTGCTATTGCCGTTCAAAGTGATAAAACTGCATGGGCCGAAGCCCTTCAAAACGATAGTATAACGGGGTTTATTAATGGCATTGCCCCACGTAGCTATAACGATGAGGTTTGTAAAAAATATAATGTTACGCAATTACCCAGCGATTTTTTAATAGACGAAAACGGTGTTGTAATTGCTATCAATTCCAACTTGCGCGAGTTAGAATATATTTTGGATGAGCGCAAAAACTTTCAGGTTGTTCGCAAAAACATTACAGGCACCATTGCCGAAACCGAGAATAGCACTGCATTTTTAAGAGGTGGCAATCTTTTTTTGCTAAACAATTATGGCGACTCAATCACCAAAACCACTGTTAGCCCTGGAGGAGTGTTTACCATTAACGATTTAAAATTAAATCAAGATTTTGTGATTAAAATCGAAACGGATCTTAATCCCTCTCAAAACATGGCGTTTTCGATTTACACATCCAAAGGCGAAAAAATAGTTACCACGAGTCCTAAAATAGGCGATTTAACGTATCTTATGCCGGCATCAGTTATCAATCAATTAATAGAAGGCGATGGAGAGGAAGAAAGTTCGGGAGGCATTGAACAAATCGAAGTAATAAAAACCTTACAATTTAAACCTAATGGGCTTGGCTTGCTTCCAAAAGATGAAAAAGAGCTGGAGTCTATTGTAAGCCTGATGCAAAAAAATAAAGCGTTAGTGGTCGAACTAACCACACATCTAAGCACAAAAACAGAAAGTAAGTTAGCAACTACCATCACTAATAATCAGGCGCAAAGCCTTCGCACTTTTTTAATAAACAAAGGCATTCTGGCGGCGCGCATACGAACTAATTTTAAAGGACAAACGCAACCCCGCGAAAAATGCGCCCCTTGCACCGACGAACAACTTAAAAAGAATACCCGAGTAGAGTTCAAATTAATGAAGAACTGACAAATTTACCCATTTTGTACTTTGGCAAACAAATTGCTTTAGTCCTTTTGGAAAAGCAATAAAATAGCGTTAAGCATGGAAAATACTGATAAAATGAACGATAACACCGAAGTTAACGGCGAGGAAACTCAATCAAACACTGACAATGCCGCCGAAAATCAGGAAATAAAGGCAGAGCCGACAGTTGAAGAGCAATTAAAAGATGCCGATCAAAAACTAGCAGAGGCCAATGACAAATATTTACGCCTTTACAGCGAGTTTGATAATTACCGCAAACGCACGTTAAAAGAACGTAGCGATTTAATTAAAACTGCCGCCGAAGAAGCCTTTAAAGCTATTTTACCGGCTATTGATGATTTTGAACGCGCCATTAAAGCTAACGAAACCATCGAAGAAGCTAAACCCATTAAAGAAGGCATACAGCTAATTTACAATAAGCTAAAAGGAAACTGCCAACAAAAAGGCTTAACCGCCTTCGAAAGCATTGGCCAAACCTTTGACCCCGATATTATGGAAGCCATTACCTACATTCCAGCACCCAACGAAGAACAAAAAGGAAAAGTAATTGACGAAATTGAAAAAGGATATAAACTAGGCGACAAAGTGATTCGCTTCTCAAAAGTAATCATAGCACAATAAATTTTATTCAGATTTTAAGAAACAAGCAAAATGGCAAAGCGCGATTATTACGAAATATTAGGAGTGAACAAAAATGCGGGCGACGACGAAATTAAAAAAGCGTACCGAAAGTTAGCGATTAAATATCACCCTGATAAAAACCCCGATGATAAAGCGGCCGAAGAAAAATTTAAAGAAGCCGCAGAGGCTTACGAAGTATTAAGCAATGCCGAAAAACGCCAACGTTATAACCAATACGGACACGCTGGTGTAGGAGGCAATGCGAGTGGCGGATATGGCGGTGGCGGCATGAACATGGACGACATCTTCTCTAACTTTGGAGATATTTTTGGTGGTGCTTTTGGTGGTTTCAGCAGCGGTGGCGGTTCACGTGGTGGTCGCCGTGTTAACCGCGGTAGCAACTTACGCATCAAAGTAAAACTAACCCTTAGCGAAATTGCTAATGGCGTTGAAAAAAAATTGAAAGTAAACAAGCAAGTGAATTGCCATACGTGTAATGGCAGCGGTTCTAAAAGCGGGCAATACGATACGTGTAGAGTATGTAATGGCACAGGCGTACACATCCGTGTACAACAAACCATTTTAGGAGCCATGCAAACGCAAACGACTTGCTCTTCGTGCCACGGCGAAGGACGACTTATAAAAGATAAATGTAATACTTGCCACGGCGATGGTATTGTGCGTGGCGAAGAAGTTATTACCATCAATATTCCCGCTGGCGTAGCCGATGGCATGCAACTTAGCATGAGCGGCAAAGGAAACGCGGCCCCGCGCGGAGGCGTTAATGGCGATTTACTCATCCTTGTAGAAGAAGAAGAACATCCTGAATTAAAACGCGAAGGCTCACATTTAATTTATAATTTACACATTAGCATACCCGATGCCATATTGGGCAAACAAGTAGAAGTGCCAACCATTGATACCAAAGCTAAAATTAAAATAGAACCTGGCACACAAAGTGGAAAAGTACTACGCCTTAAAGGAAAGGGCTTGCCTGATGTTAATTCCTATGTTCGTGGCGATTTACTAGTAGAAATCAATGTGTTTACACCCAGTCAACTAAGTGCCGACGAGAAAAAACTAATCGAGCAATTGCAAGAAAGTAAAAACTTTCAGCCCAACCCTAACAAACGCGAGAAAGGTTTTTTCGACCGAATGAAGGAATATTTTGAGTAAAAAAGCCATCCATATTATTGGAGGTGGAACAGCCGCTTTATTTTTAGCGGCTACCCTTAACCCCGATGAATACCGCATCACCATTTACGAACGCAATAAAACACTCGGTCGAAAATTTTTAGTAGCTGGAGATGGCGGCTTAAACTTATCGTATAACGAACCGCCAAATGTATTGCAAGCGCGTTATTACCCCGCCTCATTTTTTGATACCTGCCACTCGTTTTTAAATGTAGAAGTAATACGAGATTGGTTTAGGCAAATAGGCATTGAAACCTGTGTTGGCAGCAGTAAGCGCGTATTTCCGCTTCAACACCTTAAACCCATCGAAGTATTAAATAAAATTATAGCCCACCTAAGTGCTAAACACGTTAGTATAAAAACTGAACACGAGTGGATTGGTTTTTCAGAAGCTAATGCCGTTGTTATTCAACACCAACAGCAACAGATTCATTTAAAAAACGAAACCATTGTGTTGGCATTGGGCGGCGCATCTTGGCCAGTTACAGGCAGCAAAGGCGATTGGGTAGCGTTCTTTAAAGAAAAAAACATTAAGGTACTTCCTTTTCAAGCCTCCAATTGCGCATTTGAAGTAAAGTGGCCAGCACAACTCATTCCTCAATTAGCAGGACGTATTTTAAAAAATGTACGCAGCACCTGTGCGCAGCAAACTGTTTTAGGCGAAGTAACATTAACCGCATTTGGTATCGAAGGCAGCGGCGTGTACCCTTTAAGTTCCGCTATACGCCAACAGTTAAAAACCTTAGGCAAAGCCACCGTTTTTATAGATTTGAAACCAATGTGGACCGAAGAGCATTTACTTAACCAATGCCAAAACGCTAAGGGAAATAGTAGCGAAACATTGCGCCAAGTGGTTAAACTAAATGCGGCAACGGTGGCCTTAGTAAAAACCTTATTACCAAAAACGGAGTTTACCAATTGGGTCAACCTAGTGCCTCTATTAAAAAAACTACCCATCATAATTAGCGGTTTAGCACCCATAGAAGAAGCCATTTCAACAGCAGGAGGCATTGCCCTCGATGAGGTAAATGAACACTTTGAACTAAACCAATTAAAAAACCATTTTGTTATTGGCGAACAGTTAGATTGGGACGCTCCAACGGGCGGGTATTTAATTACGGCGTGTTTTGCACAAGCCATGCAATTAGCAAGGCACCTCAATACTAAAGCATAAAAATAATTTTTCAACTAAACGCTATATTATACGTTTATAAACGTATGCAAAAGAAAACGCTTCGGCTTATTTTAGGAGATCAATTAAACTACAACCACTCGTGGTATAACACCATAGAACCGCAGGTGTGCTATGTGCTAATGGAAGTGCGTCAGGAAACCGATTATGCCAAGCATCACATTCAAAAAGTAACCGGATTTTTTGCGGCCATGTATAACTTTGTAGAGTACCTCCAAAAAAAAGGGCATCAAGTTATTCATTATAAAATTAACGACCCCGCCAACCAGCAAGATATTGGTAAAAATTGTTTAGCACTTATAGAAGCCCAATCTTTTCAGCATTTTGAGTACCAATTACCCGATGAATACCGTCTCGATGCGTATTTAAAAACGTTTGTGAGTTCGTTAAAAATTTCTTCGGCTTGTTCAGATACAGAACATTTTTACACAACCCGTTCCGAACTAGGAGAACTATTTAAAGGTAAAAAAACCTATCTCATGGAAACGTTTTATCGCCAAATGCGGCGTTTACACAACGTATTAATGGAAGGAAAAAATCCGGAAGGTGGGCAATGGAATTTTGATAGCGATAACCGTAACCCATACAAAGGTGCCGATGTGGTGCCACCCCCTTTTTTATTTAAACACAATTATAAATCTATTGAAAAAGAAATTAAAAAAGCGGGCATTCAAACCATTGGAACGATGGAAGCCGATGCTTTTTTTTGGCCCACCTCACGAGAACAAAGTTTGCAATTGATGCGTTATTTTCATCAACACTTTTTACCACTTTTTGGAAAATACCAAGATGCCATGCACACCAAATATTGGAGTTTGTACCATGCGCGCTTGTCGTTTTCGTTGAATACCAAAATGATTTCACCAACCGAAGTGGTTAATGCCGCCATTGCTACTTGGCGAGCCAATTCGCCAACCATAAGCTTGGCGCAGATAGAAGGGTATGTGCGCCAAATTTTAGGATGGCGAGAGTACATGCGTGGTATTTATTGGGCTCAAATGCCCAATTATAAAACCTTGAATTTTTTTAATCACGAGCGTGCATTACCTACTTGGTATTGGAATGGTAATACCAAAATGAATTGTTTAAAACATGCCATACAGCAAAGTTTAACACAAGCTTACGCGCACCACATCCAACGGCTAATGGTTACTGGTAATTTTGCACTGTTAGCGGGCATTCATCCCAATGCGGTAGATGAATGGTATTTAGGGATTTATATAGATGCCATCGAATGGGTCGAAATAACCAACACGCGCGGCATGAGCCAATATGCCGATGGGGGCATTGTAGGTAGCAAGCCTTACGTTTCAGGTTCGGGTTACATCAGTAAAATGAGTAATTATTGCCAAACCTGTTATTACGATAAAACCAAAAAAACAGGCGAGCGGGCGTGTCCGTTTAATAGTTTGTATTGGCATTTTTATGAACGTCACCGCACGCTATTAGCTAAAAACCCACGCATTGGCATGATGTATCGTATTTTAGATAAAATGGAGCCGGCCGAAAAAGCCGCTGTTTTAGAGCAAGCCGAGCAGTATTTAGAACACATCAACGAACTTTAATCCGTTATACGAATGCTAACGTTTGTAAAAGAAGAAATGCACCAATGCTTGATTCTAAGTCGTTAGCAACAAGGTTAGGGTTTCAAACTCGGCTACACTCAATTGTTCAGGTCGCTTATCCAGTAAAGGATGGCTGGGCAAAACAACACCATTTAATAAAGGTTTAATCGAATTACGAATGGTTTTACGGCGTTGATTAAATGTTGTTTTAACCACTCTAAAAAATAAATCTTCGGGGCAAGAGAGGGTTAGCCGCTTATTACGCGTTAAACGAATGACGCCGCTTTTTACTTTAGGTGGCGGACTAAACACATTTTCGTGTACGGTAAACAAATACTCTATATCGTAAAAGGCTTGTAACAACACACTCAAAATACCATATACTTTAGTGCCTGGTTTTTCGGCTAGGCGCTTGGCTACTTCCTTTTGAAACATGCCCACCACTATTGGAATATCGTTGCGATGATCGAGTACCTTAAACATAATTTGCGAAGAAATATTATAAGGAAAATTGCCAATAATATTAAAGGGTGGTGCGCTAATGCTTATTAAATCAGTTTCTAAAAAATCGCAATACCGAATGTTATCGGCGTTGGTTGGATAGGTTTGCTTTAAATAAGCAATAGACTCTTGATCTATATCTAACGCATAAAATACGGGTAATGCGGGCAATAAGTATTTAGTTAATACCCCTGTACCTGGACCAATTTCAAATGTGGTGTTTAATTTATCTTTTTGCAACAAGGCTTCTACAATTTTTCGAGCAATGCCTTCATCGCATAAAAAATGTTGCCCTAAATGTTTCTTTGCCTTAACGGGTTGTGCCATGTTTAATTCATAATTTGTAAGAGGGTTCTAAAAGCCGCATATTGGTTTTTAAACTTTTCGCTGTGTTGTGCTTGCAAAGCGGGGGCAAACTCTTTTTGATACCGCTCTATATCTTCCATCTCTAAAAATTTATATTGAACAGAGTAGGTGTGTCCTTCATCTTCCACATACAACAGTTTGCACAATTGGTTATCAATAAAACAACCCGTTTTCATCACATCCGGAATATGGGTTTCTTGCATCCATTTTAACCAATCGTTATGCACCGCATCGGCAACATTAACCGTTACATTATAAATATACATGCTGTAAAGTTAGTTATTAATTACATCGCCACGCAACTGGCGGTAACGTTTGCGTGCCTCCACCACATAAATACTACCCGGGTATTTGATTAACACCTCTTGATAGGCTTGCCGTGCTTTTTCTACATCGCCTAATTTAATTTCGTATAACTCGGCTAACTTAAATTGTGCATCATCGCCATACAAATCGGAAGGATAAAATTCAACAATGTTTTTGTATTGCTGCTCGGCATCTTTAAACGCACCTTGTTGTGTGTAAATTTGTGCTTTCTTAAAATAAATATCATCGCCCAAGGTATTTTCAGGAAACAATTTGTTTACCGAATCCATGCGGTTAATGGCTTCGGTATAGCGGTGTTGCACCACCATTAAATCGGCACTCGAAAATAATTTTAAAGGCAAATCATTAGTGTCTATACCAATAGCATCGGTTATAATTAACGATAAATCTAAAGCATCGTTGGCTATTAATTTTGTGGTAGCACCTTTTAATACATCGGCTTGAGTTTTGGCCCATTTAAAATCGCCAGCATAAAAACTAAGTTTGGCATTTTTAAATTTTGCTTCTTGTCCAATGGGTTCGTATTTAAAATCTTTTTCTACCTGCGAGTAAAGTAAAGAGGCATCCCAAATAGACCCCGACAATAAATAAATATCAGCTAATAACAATTTGTACGTGGCACGGCTAACATTATCCATGCCGGGCATTGCTATTAAACCATTCAAATTATCAATAGCCACTAAAGGTTTGTTTAAATAAAAGGCTTGCAAGTTAGCTTGACTTTTAATGACCATGGCGTATAGCGCAGAACCCTTGTACTTATCGGCCAACTTTTGGTACTTGACTTCGAGGGCTTGCATGGCTGTTAAATCGGGTTTGGGTTGTTGCGTAATTAAATTATACTCCACATCTAAAATATCTATGCTAGCCGCATCGTAATACATGTTGTTAATGCCTTTGTCTAAAATGTATTGAAAGCAACGTTGTGCGGTTTCCCAACGCTCGTTGCGCTGACACATTTGTCCCAATTCAAACACACGCGTACCTTCTTCTTTTAAGCGTTTATCGAGGGCTTTACTTTGCACAAACGCCCCGTCAAAGTCGCGTTGTTGTTTTTGTATAAAAATCAAAAACTCGGTTAATACAATTTTATCTGGATTTTTTTGGATGCGTTTTTGTAACTCTTGTTTTAATAACGGATTTTTAATGCCGCCTTCTTCATCGTCGTAGCCCAAATTATTTTGCAACGCCATTTGTACATTACCTAATTCCGTTTCTCTAAAGGCAATAGCATCCAAGTACTCATTAATCATGGCGGTTAAATCACCTTTCTTTTTATACACTTCGGCTACTTCGTAATGGTAAGGATAATCAGGTGTGGCTTTGCGTCCCTTGCGATACGCATCAAGCGCGTAATCGAACAAGCTTTCTTCTATAAAGGCGATGGCTAACGATTGAACCAAGTATTGTTGAGGGTCTAATTCTTTTAGTGCTTTGTCGTAAGCCTCTTTTTCTTTTTTAAGGTCTTCTTGGGCTTTATAAGCTTTACCCAAATAAACATAAAACGACACTTCTTCTTTTCGATTTTTAATTTGACGTTTGCTTATTTTTTCGGCTTTATCGTAGGCCTTTACAGCCATGAGGCTTTTGTAGTAGTAAGTAAACCAGCGATCTGGATTTTTATCAAATAGATTATCGAAATAAACATTGGCCTTATCGTATTCCCTTTGGTCGAAATATTGAAGTGCCAATTGTGAATCTTGTTCACTAGGGCGTTGTGCAAAAACATGGCAACTCAACACCAACCAAACGTATAAAATAAAGCGTTTCATTCCTTTGGTTAAAAATACAATCATTTTAAGTGATATAAAACTTAATTTTGTAAGAAGTGCTTTTATTTAAGATTTATTTGGTTTTGGTATTAAACCAACAACCTTTATCTTTAATCAAATTTTAGGTATGAATTATTGGCTCATTAAATCAGAACCCTTTAAATACAGTTGGGAACAGTTTACGAAAGATAAGAAAACGTTTTGGGATGGTGTGCGCAACTATGCAGCTCGCAATAATTTAAAAGCGATGAAAAAAGGCGACTTGGCTTTTTTTTACCACAGTAACGAAGGCTTAGAAGTGGTAGGCATTGCCAAGGTTGTTAAAGAACATTATCAAGACCCCACTACCGACGAAACAGCTTGGGTGGCTGTAGATTTTGCACCGTATAAAACTTTAAAAAAGGCCGTTAGTTTGGCACAAATAAAAAAAGATAGTTTACTCGAAAATATGCAATTGGTGCGCTTGGCTCGGTTAAGCGTAAGCGGTGTAAGCGAAGATGAGTTTTTTAGAATTTGTGATTTAGGCGAAACAACGTTGTAAGGTTAAAATCGAAAAGCACCTTATATAGATTGAAACATAATTAATAAGTAAAGAATTTTTAAAAGCAATTAGTAGAGAAAAGCGAAATGAAAATTCACAGTATTAGAGTAATAGATTTTAGGGGGATTGAAGATAGAACTTTTCAATTCAACCCTAAATTTAATGTGTTGATAGGTGAGAATGGATCAGGAAAAACCTCGATTTTAGAGGCTCTGGCAGTTGCCATCAATCCGTATGTTGCCATTAGTCAAGGTAAAAATGTACGTCCTATTAGAAAGGAAGACGTACGAGTTACAAATTTTGGACCGAGCATCGAAAAAAAAATCAAGACGGCTATTATTGTAAAAGGTGAGATAAATGGCGAAGCGTTGGAATGGACTTTGAAAAAATCGCATTTCGATTGGGGGTTTATGCAAGGGAATGATAAGGCGATAAAACGTATTGCCAAAGAACACGCTTTAATCTTAGCCAACAACGGCGGCAAAGACCTTATACTCCCCGTGTTTAATTACTTGGGTTGTGGTCGTCTTTTTAGCGAACCATCTACGAGTTTAAAAACCTTACCAAAAGGCTCGCGTTACGAAGGGTATTACAATTGTTTAGCATCTACTTCTGATATTAAACGTTTTGCTTCTTGGTTTAAAACGATGGAGTTTGCGGCACTTCAACAAAATGAAACAGCCTTGTGGCGTGCCCAAGTAATTAAACGTGCAGTTCGCCAATGTTTAGAGGGCTGGGAAACTATTTACCATGCCATAGAAGAAGACCAATTGATGGCCATGAGGTATTTGGAAGGAAGCGTGTTAGAGAAATTACCATTTAATTATTTGAGTGATGGGCAAAGAAACATAATTGGAATAGTGGCTGATATTGCCTATAAATGCGTATTGTTGAATCCATATTTAGAGATAGACGCTGCAACTAAAAGTCCTGGTATTGTTTTAATTGATGAGTTAGATTTACATTTGCATCCTAAATGGCAGCGTACCATTGTTTCTAAGTTAAAAGAAACATTTCCAAATATTCAATTTATTACAACAACACACTCGCCTTTCATTATTCAGAGTTTAAAAAATAACGAGTTGATTGATTTGGTTGGCAAAGAGATGGACGACGATTATGAAAATATAGGCTTAGAAGAAATTGTGGAAGGTGAGATGGGAGTTAAAGATACACAAAAAAGCGCACGTTTTATAAACATGAAAGCTGTTGCCGATCAATACTATCGTTTAATACAGCAAGGACAGGATACTCAAAACCAAAATGAGATTAGTGCCGAAAAAGAAAAATTAGATAATTTATTAATACCCTTTTATAACGATCCTGCTTATGTAACGTATCTCGAATCGTTTAAACACTTATTAAAATAATGAGACCCATAAATAAAGGCAACCACCCTCAAGCACACGGAAGCCCCGTTGTTTTTGATACTTATGGCAATGCCCGACCTTATCTTATAAATACAATAGGTGATTACTGTTCGTATTGTGAAAACCAAATAACAAATTTAGCGGTAGAACATATACAACCTAAAAGCCAAGCACCAGGTATAGCATTAAGTTGGAATAATCTTATTTTAAAGTGAATTATGGATCACCCCTATCTCGTCCTTGTTTAGCGAAGCGTAACGAGGACGTTTGAGAACTGCGTTTGTAACGCAGATAAAGTGATGGTGTGGGCGTTACAAACGCCCGTTTAGTCCGTCCTCGTTTCCGCTAACGCTCAAACAAGGACGACGGAGGAAGAGGAATTAAGAAATGCTTAATGTATTAAATAACGTGAATTATGGATTATAATTTTTTATTGATTAAAAATCAATTATTTATCTTTAAAAATAAAAAGAGATTTTTTAATAGTTAACATAACAACTCGGACTTATTGATTTTACTGGGTAATCAAATAGTATAAAACAATTTCCATTTTGAATGCTATACGATGAGTAATTGAAAACCAATTACTTTAATCCATAATTCACGTTTTGTTAGCTTGTGTTACTTGCAATAGCATTAAAGGGAGTGCTGCGTTAACACTAGCCCATTATTATTGGCCCGATGAGCACAATACGTTTTTACTTTTTGATTTTCATCCGCTAGGAGTTATTACTGTTAAACCGCATTTATCAGGTACTGTTAATCGTTCAATAGCAAACGCAACAATGGCATTAACGGGTTTGGATAGGTTTGGCTCGACAGCAAGTGCAGCTGATAGACGATGGGTGAAACGTGCAGAGGCATATAGTAAAGCTCAAACAATTTTTGATTATTATGTTAGCAAGGGAAGACCTTCTGATGCAATTATCTTAATAACCAACCAAGCTACATCATCTGGGTTTTGGTCGGTGTGGATGAAAGTATTTGAAACGGAACACGCCGTTGTAGCCGCATTAAAAAGTACATTTTTAAACACTTACCTCGAGTGCGATAGCAAAGGTATAAACAGAGTATAATAGCGCTTCTGCTTACTCTTCATAATAATCAATCACCAATCCATCCATGGGGCTTATTTCTAATGTGCGAGGTTCGGCATCAAAGTTTAACATCACTGCGTCGTTTAAAAACAAATCGTCTTCTTTTGTAACTTTAATATGCGCCAACGTTTTTCCAACTACATCTTGCCACATTTTTGTAGAAGAGGCATCCAACCCAAAAATTTTAATTTGGCCGTTAAACTCTGTTGCTAATAATTCGTTTTCTTCTTTTAAAATATAGGGGCGCAAACTAAGTCCTTCGCCCAACTCATCGCTCGAAAACGTTAAACGGGTTTTATCGCTAAAGCGCAATTCCAAAGCATCTATTAACTCTACAGGCTCTTGTGCGTTTACTAAATTTTGCCACAAATAACACACCACTTGCGTTAGTATTTTACCATCAAAACTTTTTAATGTTATTAAATCGGCTTCCGTAAAACTACTTTTCGACTTTGCTGTATTTCCATCTTCCATACCGTAAAAGTATAAAAAATAGTCCCTATCTTTAAATTCTAATTTTTATAGCTATGAGTACAACGCCCGAAGGTCGTCAAATTATTTTCAGCATGGTGAATGTGAGTAAAATTCACCCGCCTCAAAAACAAGTTTTAAAAGATATTTACCTTTCGTTTTATTATGGTGCCAAAATTGGTGTTTTGGGTTTAAATGGCTCGGGTAAATCTACCCTTATGCGCATTATTGCTGGGGTTGATAAAGATTATGTTGGCGATGTACATTTTTCGCCAGGCTATAGTGTAGGCATGTTAGAGCAAGAGCCAAAGTTAGATGAAACAAAAACAGTTATTGAAGTGGTGCGCGAAGGGGTTCAAAAATTTGTGGATATATTAAACGAATACGAAGAGGTAAATACAAAATTTGGTGATGAGGACGTGTTGAACGATCCCGACAAAATGGATAAGTTAATCAATCGTCAAGCGCAATTACAAGAGCTAATAGATCAACACGATTTATGGAACTTAGACAACCGCTTAGAGCGAGCCATGGACGCCTTACGGTGCCCCGATAGCGATGCCAAAGTAAATGTTTTATCGGGTGGCGAGCGCCGCCGAGTGGCGTTGTGCCGTTTGTTACTGCAAGAACCCGATGTGTTATTATTAGATGAGCCAACCAATCACTTAGATGCAGAAAGCGTTGACTGGCTAGAGCAACATTTACAAGCCTACAAAGGTACTATTATTGCAGTAACCCACGATCGTTACTTTTTAGATAATGTAGCAGGTTGGATTTTAGAGTTAGATCGCGGCGAAGGTATTCCATGGAAAGGGAATTATTCTTCGTGGTTAGAGCAAAAACGCGAGCGATTACGCCAAGAAGAAAAAACAGAAAGTAAGCGTCAGAAAAACTTACAGCGCGAGTTAGAGTGGGTGCGCGCTGGGGTTAAAGGGCGTGGCGTAAAACAAAAAGCACGTTTGGCCAATTACGAAAAAATGTTGGGCGAAGATGTTAAATCAAAAGAAGAGAATTTAGAAATATTTATTCCAAACGGGCCACGCCTCGGCAACGAGGTGATTGAAGTGGTAGATGTAGCCAAAGGCTATGGCGATCGTTTATTGTACGAGCAATTGAATTTTAAATTACCACCTGCTGGTATTGTGGGCATCATAGGGCCAAACGGTGCGGGTAAAACCACTTTGTTTAAAATGATTATGGGCTTAGAAACACCCAATAGCGGGCAGTTTAAGGTAGGACCCACCGTAAAAATAAGTTATGTTGATCAAACGCACGAAGACATTGACCCTAATAAAACCGTTTACGATGTGTTAAGCGGCGGCCTCGAAAACTTAATGTTTGAAGGAAAATCCATTAACGCTCGTGCCTATATCTCTCGTTTTAATTTTAGCGGTAACGATCAAAGTAAAAAATGTAGTGTGCTTTCGGGGGGCGAGCGTAACCGTTTGCATTTGGCTATGGCTTTAAAAGAAGGCGGCAATGTGTTATTACTGGATGAGCCGACTAACGATTTAGACGTTAATACCCTTCGGGCATTAGAAGAAGGCTTAGAAAACTTTGCAGGCTGTGCGGTTATTATTAGTCACGACCGTTGGTTTTTAGACCGCGTGTGCACACACATTTTAGCTTTTGAAGGAAACAGTTCGGTGTATTGGTTTGAGGGCGGTTACAGCGAGTATGAAGAAAACCGTAAGAAACGTTTGGGCAATGCGGAGCCTAAACGGGTAAGGTATAAAAAACTAGCGGTGTAGTTTTTAGAGTTTTAATGTGATTTGAAGAATCGTTTATCTGACAACACGCTTGTCTTTAAATCAAATTATTAAGGTTGTTTTGGTAGATTTTTATCTAACCAATCCCAAGCTTTTTGTGGAAGCCAACCCGTATAATTATTTCCTTCTAATTCGATAATAAATAAGCTATCGTCTTCATCAATATGAGGCTTTATCTGATTATAGAAACTCATTTTATCTAAGGATGAAACAACAAGCCACGTATTCTCTAAGTAATGCCACCAAGCCTGATTGACTTTAAGCACATTATAAAGCCCCTCATAGTCTTTTGAATTTTTATTTAAATCGTATGAAACTAAATACACGCTCATTATGTTAATTACTTAATACGTTTAATTCTGATTTGTTCTTTTAGTAAGTCATATTTTCTTGATTTCCAACTCCCTTTCCACTCTACACATAGTTTATAATTAATAGGATCAATTCTTTTAGAGCATAGGGTGAAGTCTGCTATCCATACCCCATTACTCATGTGTTTTTGATTAACCTTAATGCCACCAATACTTAATATTGGAGCCGCAGATTGGTCTCCCTGTCCATTATTTGGACCTCTCATTTCATCTTTAGTAATTTTGAGAACCGAAACCGTTGCTCTGTTTTTAGGATAAATCAATGTTTCTTCTTTTTCACTATTATTCCAGTTTAAAAATTTTACTTTTGAAACATCAATGTCTTCTTTTATTTCAGTATTGTTATCTGTTTTAAAAACTAAAGCTGTTAATTGAAAGGTACAATCTTCAGCTAATGAATTACCAATATTTTCTACTATGAGAATTGTTTCATAAGATTCTATAATGGGGCTTCCCATTACTTGTTGGTCGCTATGTGCTTCGTTCTCGCAAATAAAAGCATCTTCTCTATTTTTGATTAACAGTTCTGCATACTTGAATTTTGCATAGATTTGATCTTTAAAGAGAGCCACTAAAACTGCACTTAGTGTAAAAAACGCGGAAATACACATAACCACTAATTGATAAAACTGAAACGTAATGATTGGTTGTGGCTGAACTTTTGGTTTAAAATAAAAAAAGAGAAAAATTACAAGTCCTACTAACAGAACAGTAATTAATATGGCTATGGTTTTGTTTCTCTCAAGTTTAGTCATTTGCTCGTCTATAAGCTAGCTTTTTCTGTAAGCATAAATGATTTTTGCCTCCGTAATCCCATCTTTTTCAAAACTATCGAGTTTAAATCCGTTATTAAGGAGAGCCACTTTTACTTTAGTGGCAGTTGGACTGTCCTCAGCGGTTCTATAAATCCACCAAGCGTTTTCTTTGTCTACGTTACAAACTTCGAATAATTGCTCTTTAGGTTTGTCAGTAACACCTACAAACCAACCGTCAATACCCCCACTTTTTTCCATGTGAGATGTAATATCAGTGATTATTTCGGCTTGTTGTTTAGTTGGCATAATCATAGTTCAAAAACTCTATTAATAACTAAAGTTACCACGTTTTGTCATATTTTCAAAGTGTTATTAAGATTTTTTTGACTTTGATTATCAATCATTTAAAACCACTTTAACGTATTCAGGCGGCGAGGAACTGTAACTGAAATCTTTTGTTCGAATCCATTGTGGCTAAATTTTTACTACAATATTTAAAATGTCTTTTCCATATAACTAATTGTACATTTCCTAAAATTAGCCGCTTCGCCGTAAGTTGTATACTTTTTATTTAAAGTAAGATGGCCTTTTGAAACGAGGTATAAGATGGAACAACCCTCAGTATTTTATTTCCTATTTTTAAGCCAAGTTCTCAAAATGGGAATAGCCGTTAATACAATAAGCGTAATAAAAATATAACCCATGTAATTGGTAATGCTCGGAAAAATTTTCACCAAAAAATAACCAATACTACTTAACGATAAAATCCAAGCGCAAGCACCAATTACATTAAACACCATAAAACGCCCGAAATCAATTTTAATAACGCCTGCAATAATAGGTGCAAACGTGCGTACCACCGGTAAAAAACGAGCGAGTATTAAGGTGCGGTTACCACCATACTTTTGATAGTACGTTTTAGTAATTGTTATATGACTTTTTTTAAATAGCCACGAGTCGTTGCGGCTATATAATTTTTCGCCAGCATAGCGCCCAAACCAATACCCCACCACATTACCTAGCACCGCCGCCACAATTAATAAAGTAACCAAAGTAAAGTAACTCACTTTCATTAACTCGGGTTTAGCTTGGCATAAAATACCCGCCAATAAAATTAAATTATCGCCCGGTAAAAAAAAGCCAATTAACAAGCCTGTTTCGGCAAACACCACCAAAACAAGTAACCACAAACCACCGTAAGTGATAATGCTATTGGGGTCTGTTAACTGTTTTAAAAAATCGAGCATTAACTAGCGTAAAATTTGTAATCGGTAAGCATCTAACTTGATAAAAATAAAGAGCAATATAGTAAAACTCCACAACGAACTTCCCCCATAACTAAAAAACGGTAAAGGAATTCCAATCACAGGCATTAAACCAATCGTCATGCCAATGTTTACGGCCAAGTGGAAAAACAGTACGGAGGCCACGCCATATCCGTAAATACGGCTAAATGGCGAGCGTTGCCGTTCGGCCATAAAAATAATGCGTAAGATGAGAAATAATTCTAAAAAAATGACCAAGGTGCTTCCCACAAACCCCCATTCTTCGCCAACCGTACAAAAAATAAAATCGGTGTCTTGCTCGGGTACAAAATCGTATTTAGTTTGTGTACCTTGCAAATAGCCTTTTCCTAAAAAGCCCCCACTGCCAATAGCAATTTTAGCTTGGTTAACATTATAGCCTTCCTTTTTAAGGTTAACCGTTCCTCTACCTAATAACACATCAATGCGCACTTTTTGATGCGCCTCCAATTTATTATAAAATTGATTGGTTCCCAACACAACGCCCGCTGCTAATATATAAACGCCCACAACTATTAAAATATTTTTTCGTTGGCGTCCTACAAAAAATAAAGACAGTGCGGCAATACACCCTAATACAATTAGTAGTGTAGAAGTTTGTGTAACCACTAACGAAACCACAAATAAAATACCAGCCAATAACCCAAAAATTAAAAAATTAACCGATAAACCCTCGCGGTAAAGCACCACCACAAACGCAATAAGTACAATGGCTAAGCCCGTTTCATCTTGTAAAACTTTAATAAGAATAAGCGGAACACCAATAATTAATAAAGCAATGATTGTATTGCGGTAATTGTTCAACAAATCTTTTAACCTTAAACGAAACTGCGCATTTACTATAATATTTTGATTGCTTAAAAATTTGGCTAAGGCTAAGTTAGTCGCAAATTTCATAAACTCTGCGGGTTGAATACGAAAATCGCCGATAATGAACCAGGAATGAGACCCCTTAATATCTCGACCAACAAATCTTACAATAATATTGCTAATAATTAATAGTGCATAAAAAACAAAAGCAAAAGCGGTATAAACATTTGTATCTACCAATAAGATGGAGAACGCAATTATAGCGGCACTGCCAATCCAAATCAATTGCTTGCCATATTTTTGCGAGAGGTCAAAAATATTACTGTGTTCTTCGTTATAAACCGCTGCATAAATATTACCCCAGCCCATTAATACTAATAGAATATAGATAAGCACCGTTAACCGATCTACTCCGTAAAACAAGCTATATTCGTTTTGACGCATGGGCTTAATGTTTGCGTTCTACAATCAAATTTTTACTATTTATTAAATCGGCTTCCATCATTCGCTTTTCTATTTCGGGACGTGTAATTTTTCCTCTCAAATATTTTTCGATCATTAAACTGGCAATAGGTGCACTCCAAGTACCGCCAAACCCAGCATTTTCGGTAAACACAACAATTGCAATTTTTGGGTCTTGGCGCGGGGCAAATGCCGAAAAAACGGCGTGGTCTTTTCCATGCGGATTTTCGGCCGTACCTGTTTTTCCACAAATCGTTATCCCTTTAATGATGCTTGTGCGAGCGGTGCTATAAGCACCTTCTAAACAGCCTTGCATACCATCGTGTACAATGTCGTAATAAGCCGCCTCTTGCACATACGCATAATGTTTCTGTTTAAATTTAGGATCTAAATATTTTTCGCCGCCAATGCCTTTAATAGCATGAGGCGAGTAATAAAAGCCTTTGTTAGCAATTAAAGCCACTACATTGGCCATTTGCAAAGGCACCAACGTTAACTCGGCCTGCCCTATACCTAATGATACCACCGTATTACTTCGCCAACGGTTTTCGCCAAATACTTTGTTATAATATTTTACAGAAGGCACATTACCAGGTTTATCGTAAGGTAAATCAGTTCCTAATTTGGTGCCGGGGCCAAACGATTTAACGCAGGTTCGCCAATGTTCAAAGCCATCTACAAATTTGGGATATTTTTTTTGGTCAACAATGGCTCTAAACACATAGCTATAATACGAGTTACACGATGTGCTAATAGAACCAGGTAAATTCATGGCAGGGTGCGAATGGCACTTGGGTCGCCCACCCATAGGCGGATACCCATGACTGCAAGGAAAAACGGTGTTACGATTGATGACTTCATCTTTTTGTGCAATCAAAGCATCAATTAATTTAAACGTAGAACCCGGAGGGTATTGTCCTTGCAAGGCTCTGTTTAAAAGGGGTAAATTGAGCGAGTCATAATATAATTTAGTGAAATTTCGTGAGCGTTCTTTACCTCCTACTAATAAATTAGGGTCGTAGGCTGGTGCCGAAATCAAACATAAAATTTCGCCTGTTTGGGGTTCAATGGCAACAATAGCTCCTTTTTTTCCTTTCATCAATTGTTCGCCATAGGCTTGTAGTTCTACGTCAATGGTGCAATACAAGGGTTTACCCGGAATGGCTAGTGTATCGTATTTGCCATCCATGTAACGCCCAACAATTTTATTGTGTACATCGGTAATGGCAATTTGAACGCCTTTTTTACCCCGCAAGGCTTCTTCGTAACTGCGCTCAATGCCGCTCACACCAATGTAATCGCCCTCGCGGTAATAACTGTTTTTTTCGGCTTGCTCTTTAGTAACCTCGCCCACATATCCTAATAAATGGGCGGCAATGGGGCGTGGGTATTTTCGTACCGTTCGTTTTTGTACAAAAAATCCGTTAAAGCGATATAATTTTTCTTGAAGCGCCGCATACGTTTGTGCCGACATTTGTTTTTCAAATATACTTTGTTTACGGGGCGAGTTAGGTGCTTGCGAGGCTTTCTTAATGCGTTTTAAATACTCTTCCTTAGTAATTTGTAGCACCTCGCACAAAGCCATGGTATCGCAACCTTTAGTTTCTTTTGGGGTTACCATTAAATCGTAACTAGCTTCGTTAAATACAATTAATTTTCCATTGCGGTCATATATATATCCACGCACGGGGTATTCGGTAATGTATCGGAAAGCATTGGCTTGCGCATCTAGTTTATATTTATCATCAATAATTTGAATGTAAAATAAACGCGCCACATAAATACAGGCAATCAAAATAAAAAAGCCTCCTACAATATATTTTCTATCCGACAGAAGATTGTTATTATTCATCGGTTACGGCGTTTAGTATAAAACAAAAATTGGATAAGATACACAAAGGTGAATGTGCCAATGCTACTTAATAGGATGCGCAAAAGTGTTCTGAAAATTTCACCAAAGCGAAAAATTTCGAGGAAGAAAAAATAAAAGTGATGTATTAAAATTAAAGTACCTGCATAACTTAAAAACCAAGTAAAACCCATGTCTTCGACGGTAGCTGCTAAACCTGGTTCGTAACCATCTCGTGGCGAAATAAAGCGTAAAAGATAATACCTCGAAAACCCCATGAGCGTGCAAGCGGCTGTGTGCAAGCCTTGCGTGTCAAAAAATCCATCTATAACCATACCCGTTATAAAACTTACAACAAGTAATAACACGCGTGGCGTTTCGAAGGGTAACATTAAAATAAATAAAGTGTATGGCAGTAAAATAATATACATCCCTAAATGAATATTTTGCACAATGACTACTTGCAGCAGCACGAGTACGATAAAACGGATAATATTTTTAATGAGATCAGTCGTCACTTTGAGTTTGCGATTTTTTTTCGAGAGAGTCGCGTTCGGTTTTAAATTTATTTTTAACGATGTAAACGTGATTCGTTTTTTTTAAGTCCACACTTAACTTTACTTTCACTGTATAAAATTGTTCGTTTTGACGCCGCTCATACGAGTCAATAGTGCCTACCATAATCCCCTCCGGAAAAATGCCAGAAAGTTCGGAGGTGATAACCGTATCTCCTTTTTTTAAACGGGCGTGTGTCGGAATATCGGTAAGCAAACAATACCGGTAATCTTTCCCATCCCAAATTAAAGGACCATAACTCCCATCTTTTTTTAATTGGCAATTCACCCTTACATCTTTGTGCAAAACACTCATCACACTGGCATAATTAGCCGACACGTCTTTAATGATACCCACAATTCCTTCGGGATGCACCACCGCCATATCGCGGCTTAGTCCCTGCGCCGAGCCCGCATTGATGGTGAGGTAATTGCTGCGGCGATTAACCGATGCATTCACTACTTTGGCATCTAAATACGTGTATTGTTGTTTGTAAAAGGTGTCGTTTTTTTTATATTCAATTAAAGGAATAGCCGCATAACTCGATTTGAGGTAATTTTTAAGGATGGCGTTTTCTTTGGCTAAACGATCGTTCTCTTCGCGCAACGAAAAATAAATTTTAGTGTTAGAAGAGGTCTCATAAACTTTGGCCACAACTTGGTTGGTAGAATTTAATAAATGCGAACCTTGGTAATTTCGGTTACGCAACATCAAAATAAAGCAAAGAAGTTGCAGTAGCAAAAACACAAAAGTGAAATTGTGCCTAACAAAAAAAGCAATCAAATTACGCATTTAAACGTGTAGCTAAAAAAATTGTTTTTACCATACTAAAGCTACGTCAATATTAAGAGGCTTACTTAATGAGGAAGGGGAATTTATGAACATTTTTAAGTGCAATGCCCGTACCACGCGCTACTGCACGAAGTGGGTCTTCGCACACGTGAACGGGTAGTTTAGTTTTCATAGAAATACGTTTGTCTAATCCACGTAATAAAGACCCGCCGCCCGCCATGTAAATTCCTTTACGGTAAATATCTGCAGCTAATTCGGGGGGTGTCATTTCTAAAGCGTTTAATATTGCTTCTTCAATTTTAGAGATAGATTTATCGAGGCAATGCGCAATTTCTACATAACTAATATATACTTCTTTCGGAATGCCACTCATTAAATCGCGCCCTTGCACTGCAAAATCGGCTGGGGGATTTTCAATTTCGGTCATGGCTGCACCCACTTCAATTTTAACCCGTTCGGCACTGCGCTCACCAATTAAAATATTATGTTGACGACGCATGTACTCTTCGATGTTGGCATTAAAATCATCGCCAGCAATGCGAATAGATTTATCGCACACAATGCCGCCTAAAGCAATAACTGCAATTTCAGAAGTGCCACCGCCAATATCAATAATCATATTGCCTTCGGGTTCTTCAACATCAATGCCCATACCAATAGCCGCCGCCATGGGTTCGTGAATCATATATACTTCTTTTGCACCAGCATGTTCAGCACTATCGCGAACGGCTCGCTTTTCCACTTCGGTAATGCCACTCGGAATGCAAATAACCATTTTTAAAGAAGGCTTAAACAAACGGTTACCAGGGTTAATCATTTTAATCATCCCCTTAATCATTTCTTCAGCCGCCTGAAAATCGGCAATTACACCGTCTTTTAATGGGCGAATGGTTTTAATATTTTCGTGGGTTTTACCGTGCATCATTTGTGCTTGTCGGCCAACGGCAATCACCTTGTTGGTGGTGCGGTCAACAGCAACAATACTGGGTTGATCTACTACTACTTTATCGTTACTAATAATAATCGTGTTTGCCGTTCCAAGGTCAATTGCAATGTCCTGAGTCAAAAAATCAAATAATGCCATAATCTGTTTAAGCGAATTGGGGTTAAAATAGCCTTAATAGAAGCTAAAATCCGACATTGAAGTTAAGAACAAATTTTGGTCTAATGGAGGGGTTATATAATTTTTTTTAACCTGTTTTCCATACTTTAAAAATCGAGCTTTTATTTACATCACATTTCGATCATTTAGATCAACTGGTGTGGTCGGCTATAATGAGCCATTGCCCCTTCATTTTTTTCCACAACAACGTAAAATGCCCACCTACTGGTTTTTCTTTTTGAAGCATCCATTTGCCAATAACATAAACGTAATTGGGCGCAACAGGCGTTATTTCTAACAAGGTAAACGTTAACTTGCCCATGGCCGCTTGGGTTGGATACGACTTTTTATAATTATCGTAAGTGCCCTGCCAGCCGTAAGTGATGCTTTTGCTCCCAATAAATTTTAAACTATCGCTATGCCAATAATACGCCATAAATTTCTCTATATCGCCCGCATTCCACGCCATTTGCTGGGCATTCATGGCTAATCGAATTTTTTCTACAACCGCTTTTTGCGATTTAGAAAATCCAAATGCGAAACACATCGTAAGTATTAAAATAGACTTCATCATAGACATCATTCGTTTAAAGGTAGAAAAACTAAGCAGCAATGCCAAACGCATTAGGCATTTGGTTTCGCTTGTTGCTTTAAGCAATAGCCATTCCCGTGTATATTTTCGATAGAGATGTGTGGGTCAACCTCTAGGTACTTCCGTAATTTGGTGAGATAAACATCCATGCTACGCCCCGTAAAATAATTATCCTCTTTCCATATCGCTTGCAACAAGGTTGTTTTTGAAACCACTCTATTTTTATGTTTTAGTAAAAGCGAAAGCAGTTCTGCTTCCTTTGGCGAGAGTTTGTGCTGCACACCCGAAGCATGCAACAATTGACGCAATGGCGGCTGGTAGGTGAACTCCGAAAATATAAGAACGGTAGCGTTACTGCTTTGTTCGAGCGAATGCTTGAGTAGTGCTCTAATTTTTAAGATGAGAACCTCTGTATCAAAAGGCTTAATAATATAATCATCGGCACCGCTGCGGTAACCGTTTAATACATCTTCGCGCATGGCACGCGCCGTTAAAAATAGGAGGGGTATGTTTTGATTTTCTTTCCGAATGTGCTGAACAAGTGTAAAGCCATCCATCTTGGGCATCATCACATCTATAATACATACGTGAAATGGCTCGCTTTGAAATTTGGATAAACCCGTTAAACCATCTTCGCACCACGTTACTTCAAAATCATTCATCTGCAAGTAATCGCGCATCACTACACCAAAATTCTTTTCATCTTCAACCAATAGTAATTTAATTTTTTGCATACGGTAAGTAAATGGTAAATGTTGATCCTTTGTCTTTTTCACTGGTTAAGCGCAAGGTTCCATTCATGGTTTCAATAATTTGTTTGGCGTAACTTAAACCCATTCCAAAGCCTTTCACCGAATGTAAATTTTGATGGGTTACTCTAAAAAATTTATCGAATACATGCGATTGATGTTCGGCGGCAATCCCAATCCCCTTATCACTAACTTGCACACAAACGCCCTCTTTCATTTCTAACGTTTCAATACGAATGATGGGTTTATCTTGGCAATATTTAATAGCATTATCTATTAAATTACCAATAACATTTGTGAAATGAAAGGCATTTCCATTCACAATGAGGACTTGTTTAGCCAAGTTTAAATTTAATTGCGCCTGTGCATTTTGCAAGGGCCAAGTGTAGTGCATCACGGCATTTTCAATACACATATTTACATCTACTAATTCTGTGGGTTTAGTGTTAAGGGTTTCGAGTAGCGATAGTTCTAATACCTTTTCGATGTGTGAGTTAAGCCTACTGTTTTCTTCGGCTATAATACGGGTGTAATTTAAAATGGGTTCTTCGCGTAATTGGGTCGCCTTGTTGCCAATGTTAAGATTGGCTAAGGCAATAGTAGCCAAAGGTGTTTTTAGCTCATGGGTTAAGTTATTAATGAAATCGTTTTTATATTGATTTAATCGCTCCTCGGCTCTCATGCGTTGGTAAAGGATAACCAATGTGAAAATGAGTAAGAGTGTAATAAATACACTAAGCAAAATTAACCAAGCCCCTTTGCCTAGTAAGTACGTTATGCCATGCGGGTAAGAAACCCTAAGCGAATACTGACGGTTAACAATATCTTTTGTAAATAAGGGCAAGGCCAAACTATTAACTAAACAAAAGGTTTTGGTTTTAAGTAGAATGCTATCGCTGGGCGTTACCAATGCCAAATCGGCTAATAAAGGGATGCCTCTTAGAAGTAATTTGCTATTAATAAGTGCTTGCAGTTGCTTAATTGGAAGGCGGTGCTGCATGTCTAAATTTTTATACCGTGTTTGAAGAACTATTTTTTTGAAGAGTTTCTCATAGTCTTTCGCTTTTGCCACAACCCTTTCGTCGGTATCACTAATAAAAATTTGTTCAATGGTTTGCGCCGAGGTTTTATCGTTAGTAGAGTGGCTAAACGCGTATGATGAAACTTTGTTTTCAGTTGCACCCGAAATATTGCTAAGTATGATGTGGTTATCTCTCGAAACCACAATTTTTAGTTGAGCCTTGGTGGCTTGTTTTTTTAGACTCGGCTCTTGATTCAATAAAGTATCTAAATGGCTTTCTAATACTTGCAAGTCTTCTTGTTGTTCAACAATAGCCAGAGCCTCGTGTGTAGCTTGGCGCACACTTGCTTCTAGTAATTTTGTTTCTTGCTTAAACGAACGGTAAAGCCATAAGCCTTGTAAGATAAGCAAAGCCAACACCGCCAACGAAACACTAAATATGAGGTTTTTCGATTTAAACACATCCAAAAATACAAAACAGTTAGGGTGGCTACCAAACTTTAACTTTTCTTTAACGAGGTTTAAGCAAGCATTAACCTTTAGCAGCAAACATTCAAAATAAATTTGTCAATACATTAAAAATACATTCATTATGAAAAATCTAATCACATCTATTGCAACCTTAGCCCTAACGGTGGCTATGACGGGCAACTTGAACGCACAAAACAAAGCGAAGGAAAAAAAAGTAACTAAAATTATTGTCCACGAAAACAAAGAGGGTAAAGAAACTACTTTTGAAGCCAACGAGCTTACACCCGAAGTAGAAAAAAAATTAAAGGACATGGGAATTGATGTGAACACATTAAGAGCGGGCGACGGGTTTGTTATGAATACAAAAAATAATTCGGGTGAACCCAACAAAGTAACGGTATTAACTTTTAAACAAACAGGCAATGATAAACTGGCACTCGAAGATAACATGCAGCACGTAAACGTTACCACTACCGATGGCGAAACCCGTGTTATAGTGAATGGCGAAGAGGTACTAGTAGATAAAAATAACTCGTCGAAGAAATTAATAAAAGTATATGCTTATAACGTAGCGTGTACCGAACCCAGTGCCGCAGACTTCAGAAAGGCAGGCATTACTGAAACGAAAACGCCGCTCACTATATCCGATTTACGTTGCCTACCCAATCCATCTAGCAGTGGTGTTTTTAATTTAAGTTTCAAAAGTGCCGATGTAAGCGAGGCTCATTTAGAGGTAAGAGATATAAATGGTAAACGCATTCGCACCGAAACGCTTAAAAATAATAATGGCGAATTTTCGAGTCAACTTAATTTGGGCGATGAACCTAAAGGCATTTATTTTGCCACACTTACTCAAAATGGAAAAGTAACTACTAAAAAATTGGTTATTGATTAATCATTAAAAAAGGTGCTAACCCGCTGTAAAAAATAAAAGTCTTTGCGGCGGGTTAGTGCTTCAACCACTAAATTATTCTTTTATGTTTTTTAAATCCTTCTTTTTATTAGTAGCGTTCAGTTTATGGGTGAGCGTTACTTTTTCTCAAAACCAAATGCTCTGCGAACGCAAAGTAGCTCTTATTTTTAAAGCCTTCAACGAAAAAAATATAGGCACTATAGAATCTATGTATGCCAATGATTTTACCTTTTCGGGAAAAGAAGGGGCATTGGCCAAGCGCATTGTTTCGGCTCTTCTAACGCAAGCAACTACTAGCGTTAGTAGCTACCAGTTAATGAGCGCTAAACTCAACACTAACCTAGAATTGATTTACGAAGTAATGTATGATAAGTTGGGTAAAAAAACAGCAAGGTTTGTATTTGATGCCAATGAAGCGTTAAAAGAAATGGAGTTATTTAAAATAGAAGTGAAAACCCTCGACTCAGCATCTACCATTCAACTTCCTGATGCTAATGTTATAAAAATTCCATTTCAAAAAGTAGGTCGTTTAATAGGTGTGGAAGCGGTTGTAAATGGCGAAAAGCGATTGTTTATAGTAGATAACGGGGCACCCAAACTTATTTTAAATAAGCATTACTTTAAAAGTAAAGAAAGCGCAGGGCAACGCATTCAAGCCGACGTGCCAAAAGGAGTAAATGGCAGCATTCAAAATTTAGACATCGTTCAGCTCGAAACGTTTGACTTTTATGGTGTGCAGTTAAATCATCAACCTGTTTTAAGCATAGATCTTAGCCATTTAGAAAAAGAATTAAAGACCCCTATTTATGGCTTAATTGGATACGAAGTTTACAAAACGTTTGATTTGTTATTCGATTATCCCAACAAAACCCTTACGCTTCTTAAACCAGCACATAGTTTAATGTATGTCAACGAAACTACAAACTCAAAAGCGATGCGTATTTTACCACTCGAACTAAATGCGCACCTCGCCTGTGTGAAAGGAAAAATAGGCGATATAGATGTCCATTTAGCAATAGACTGTGGTGCCGAAAGTAACTTGTTAAGCGATTCGTTATTTTCAATTGTAAAGCCCCATGTATCCGCTATCAAAACCGAAACGTTAATAGGTGCCGATAATGCCACACGGCTTGTAAAAAAAGGGAAAATTAATCGGCTTCAATTAGGCACGCTAACGTTTAAAAAGTGCAACACCACGTTTAGTACTATTTCTCACTTGAATGCAGGATATAAAATTAACCTAGATGGGCTAATTGGTTTTGATGTTTTATCGCGACAAAAAACCTTATTGAGTTATACGAATAAACAGATTTGGTTTATCCCATAATATACTGTACTTTTGTTATCCGTTCTTTATATCTTATTCAGAAAGACAGAGGGACACGCCCGTTGAAGTCTTCCCAACCCTTTTAAGGTTCGTTACTTTTTAGTTTCTAACCTAAAAAAGAAGGTGGTAAATCGTGACAAAGCATTGCTTTGGCAAATAAGTCAGTACAAACATTAGTTATAACATTTTAAAAATATCTAATCCCTTCTGACTAAAAACAGAAGGGATTTTTTTTGACATCTATGGGAAAAGCAAATATTTACACCGAGCTCGAAAATCGCATCTTGGTAATTGATGGTGCAATGGGTTCTTTAATTCAAAACTATAAATTAACCGAAGAAGATTTTAGAGGCGAGCCGTTTAAAAATTTTCATAAGGATGTGAAGGGCAATAACGATTTATTGTGCATCACCCGTCCTGATATTATTGAAGAAATTCACGAACACTATTTAGAAGCAGGCGCCGATATAATTGAAACCAATAGCTTTAGTGGTACTAGCATTGCCATGGCCGATTACGATATGCAGCATATTGTTTACGACCTTAACGTAGCTGCTGCAAAATGTGCGCGAAAAGCGGCGGATAAGTACACCGCTAAAACGCCCATGCAACCTAGGTTTGTAGCCGGAGCAATGGGTCCCACCAATCGTACTTTATCCATTTCGCCCGATGTGAATAACCCTGGTTACCGTGCCGTTAGCTGGAACGAGATGGTAGAGGCTTACACAGAACAAGTAAAAGGCTTACTAGATGGCGGCGTTGATTTATTATTAATCGAAACTATTTTTGATACGCTTAATGCCAAAGCCGCCTTAATGGCCATACAAAATGTGTGTAAAGCACAAAATATTAAGATGCCTGTTATGGTAAGCGGTACCATTACCGATGCAAGTGGACGAACCCTTTCGGGACAAACTACCGAAGCATTTTTAAACTCGGTTTCGCATGTAGATTTGTTGAGTGTTGGCCTAAATTGTGCTTTGGGTGCTAAAGATATGCGACCCTACTTAGAAGAACTAGCCAACAAATCTGATTTTTATGTGAGTGCTTATCCGAATGCCGGTTTGCCCAATCAATTTGGAGAGTACGACCAAGATGCGCACGAGATGGGACATCAAATCGAAGAGTTTTTAAAAGCAGGATTTTTAAATATTGTTGGTGGTTGCTGTGGCACAACGCCAGCTCACATTCGCAGAATTGCCGAACTCTCGAAAAATTTTAAACCACGTAAAAAAAATAACCCGAATGCGCTGATGCACCTCAGCGGTTTAGAACCCGTTACGCTTCGCCCCGAAAGTAATTTTATGAATGTTGGCGAGCGCACCAACGTTACGGGTAGCCGTAAGTTTGCAAAACTAATTATTGAAGAACGTTACGAAGAAGCCCTGGCTGTTGCCCGCGAGCAAGTAGAAGGTGGAGCGCAGGTGATAGATGTAAACATGGACGAAGGGATGTTAGATGCTGAAAAAGCAATGACGACTTTTTTAAATTTAATTGCTGCCGAACCCGATATTGCACGCGTGCCCATCATGATTGATAGCAGTAAGTTTCATGTTATTGAAGCTGGTTTAAAATGTGTTCAAGGTAAAGGCATCGTTAATTCCATTTCTTTGAAAGAAGGCGAGGCTAAATTTATAGAGCAAGCCACTATTGTAAAAAGTTATGGTGCCGCAGTTATTGTAATGGCGTTTGATGAAGCTGGACAAGCAGATACCTTACAACGTCGAATTGATATTTGCCAACGCGCTTACGATGTTTTAGTAAACGTGGTAAAATTTCCGCCACAAGATATTATTTTTGATCCCAATATTTTTCCAGTAGCTACGGGCATGGACGAGCATCGGTTAAATGCTCTCGATTTTTTTAATGCTACCAAATGGATTAAAGAAAACTTACCTCACGCTAAAATTAGTGGTGGCGTTAGCAATGTTAGTTTCTCGTTTAGGGGCAACGACCATGTGCGCGAGGCTATTCACTCCGCTTTTTTATACCACGCTGTAAAAAGTGGCATGGACATGGGCATTGTTAACCCGTCGCAATTGGTGGTGTATGATGATATCGAAAAAGATTTACTCGAAAGAATTGAAGATGTTTTATTAAATCGAAGAGACGATTCGACGGAGCGGCTCATTGAAAAAGCCGAAAGCCTTAAAAACAAAGGAAAAGTAAAAGAAGAAAAAAACGAAGAGTGGCGCAATGGCACTGTGCAAGCACGTTTAACCCATTCGTTGGTAAAAGGTATTACCGATTATATTGATGCTGATGTAGAAGAATGTCGCAGCCATTATGAAAAAACATTGCATATTATTGAAGGCCCGTTGATGGATGGAATGAATGTGGTAGGCGATTTATTTGGACAAGGCAAAATGTTTTTACCGCAGGTTGTAAAAAGTGCACGCGTTATGAAAAAAGCCGTAGCATATTTACAACCGTATTTAGAAGCAGAAAAATCGGGCACCGTAAGCACCTCGGCCGGAAAAGTATTGTTAGCAACCGTGAAAGGCGATGTACACGATATTGGAAAAAATATTGTCGGCGTGGTAATGGCCTGCAATAATTACGAGATTATTGATTTAGGCGTGATGATTCCGAAAGAAAAAATTTTGGAAGAGGCGAGAAAACACAATGTAGATGTGATTGGGTTGAGTGGATTAATTACACCATCGCTTGATGAGATGGTAGATGTGGCTAAAGAAATGGAGCGTTTAAAAATGAACATTCCATTACTAATTGGAGGAGCGACTACGAGTAAAGTACACACCGCGGTTAAGGTAGCCCCGCATTATTCGCATCCAGTAGTGCATGTAAACGATGCCAGCAAATCTATCCCAGTAGTAAGTAATTTAATTAGCAAAGAATTAAAAGCCAAATTTGTTTTAGAAGTGAATGCAGATTACGAGCGTGTGCGCGAACAAAATAAAAATGCGCAGGCTCAAAATAAATTTATTTCGTTGGCCGAAGCACGATCCAATAAATTTAAAATAGATTGGAATGACACAACCATTGTTAAACCTAATCAACTTGGTGTAACACTTTTTGATGCGATTGATTTATCTTCACTTGTAGAATATATAGATTGGACTCCTTTTTTTATTAGTTGGGAAATGAAAGGATCTTACCCAAAAATTTTAGAAGATAAAGAACGCGGCACAGAAGCCAAAAAATTATTTGCGGATGCCCAAGCCATGTTGCAAAAAATTATTTCCGAAAAGTGGTTAAGCGCAAAAGCTGTTGTAGGATTGTTTCCCGCTAATCAGGTAAACGATGACGACATTGAAGTGTATAGTTTAGAAGAAACAGAAAGTTTATCGGTTAGATCGGTCGAAGCAACGTTTCGTAGCATACGCATGAACACTAAAAAACCAACAGGGCAAAGCAATGTAGCTTTAGCCGATTTTGTTCGTCCTAAATTTGTAAATCAAAAAGCGGAGTGGGATTATATAGGTGCTTTTGCGTGCAGTACGGGTTTTGGCATTGATGAACACGTGGCGCGTTTTGAAAGTGCACACGATGATTACAGTGCCATTATGCTAAAAGCCTTAGCCGACCGGCTTGCCGAAGCCTTAGCCGAATATTTGCATAAAGAAGTACGCACCAAAACATGGGGATATGCCAAAGATGAGAATTTAAAGAATGAAGATTTGATAAAAGAAGAATATGCAGGCATTCGACCGGCACCGGGTTACCCTGCACAACCCGACCATTTAGAAAAACTCACGATCTGGAAATTACTAGATGTAGAAAAACATACGGGCATTACTTTAACCGAAAGTTTAGCTATGATTCCTACGGCGGCTGTGAGCGGCTTATATTTAGCGCACCCGCAAAGCCACTACTTTGGTGTGGGGAAAATTACAAAAGAGCAAGTAAGCGATTATGCCCAACGTAAAGGCGAGGATTTTGATAAAATTCAAAAGTGGTTAGGGCCGGTGTTGGGGTATTAATTAAGCTTACCGAAAGGAGTTATTACTTAGCCTAACGGCTGTCGTTAATTACATTTTAAAAGTTAAAATTGGTATTGTTTATTTTTATACTTAGAGTGGAATTAGGCAATAGGAACTGAAGTTCAATAGGTAATAATTTATTAAGTTTATATTTGTACAACGTTAGAGTTAAAAGGGTAGAATTCAAAACGCTTAATTATGCACTTATATCTACTCAAAACATTTCAGTAATAGAAGGATATAACTCAACAAATTTGAATACAAGTTCTATGCAGAATGGTACATATATTTTAACCGTAACCACAAATGAAGGCTATTCAGTCAATTCAAGATTAATAGTAAATCATTAAGATTTTGTATAAAAAAATTATTACTATATTGTTACTAGTTGTAAAACTGTAAAAAAAGAGACTACTTCAAACATTAACCGTTTTCGCGTAAGTGAAAACGGTTTTTATTTTAGAAGTGATCATGAATACATCTGGTAAAAACAACACATAATTATTTGGCAGTCATTAGCCTGCTTTGCTATTATATACACTATTTGCCTGTAGTCAAATCAGCTATAAGTCTCAAAGATTTTTCACCTATTCACTTTATTATTACATTATTTTGTTGCTTTAATGCTTGCTTATTAAAATTTAATTTGTAACTCGAAGTCATATTAACCAATAAAATCAAAAATCATGTTCAGAAAAATCAACAAATGGTGTACTAAACAGTACATAATGTTACCAATTATCGGCGTGTTTACGTTCGTAAGTTGTCAAAAAATAACCGTAGTGCCTGTATCAACAAGCCAGGCAAATCAAACAGAAAGCGCAAATCAAACACTCGCAAGAGTACAAGCTAAATATACTGGCGAGGAAATTTTTGAAGCGATTTTTTTCTCTAGAGGAGAGCTTGTTAAAATGTTACCTTCATTTGATTTTTCATTGACATACGAAGGTATGCCCAGTAACAAATTAGCAAATGTTGACTTAGTTATTAAAGGCATAGAGGATAAACTAATTGCTAAAAATCAAGAGTATTTCAAGGATTTTAGAGAGGATCTGAAAAACGCCGAAGTTGCCGACTTCGAAGCTATCATTGAAAGAACTAGCCTTGATGTAGCAATGGTATTATTACAAGATCAAAATGTTAAGGATAACTTTATCAATTTGTACAACCTTAGTGCAGCTCAAGTGGCTACCATTCTCATTAACAATGATACCGTAGCTCTAAAACAGATACTTTACTCAAATGGTGAAGGTATAGGACTAGGAGGCCAAAATAAAGTATGTTTAGCTGTTGCTGCTGTTGTTGTTTTGGTTGTTTGGGAAGCTGCTGCTGCTGTTAACGTAGCCATTGTGGCAACAGCCGTTGTTGCTGTTTGGGCAAAAGTATGCTTCTGGGGTTCTAATGCTAAAACAAACAAGAGCGATCCTATCGCCTTCGAACTTGCAATGTCAGAATTATACGGAGTTATAAATTAAATAGAATAATTCTTCTCAGTAATAAGCGCATGAAAAACAAGTGGTTGTTAACAGATTACAGTGTCAAAATCGCACTATTTTCATGCGCTTTTATTATGTTTTTAGTATATACACCTAATGCCTATTTATCAAGTAAATTAAGCAGAAGATTTAAATTAACTATCAATTATATTGACAAGCAAGGTTGGTCTTTTTTCACCAAAAATCCTAGAGATAATAAATTGATTGTTTTTAAAATAGAGGAAAAAAAACTTATTAATAAAGCAATACCAAATTTCTCTATAGTAAATTTTTTTGGAGCAGATAGAATTCAACGTAAATTAGGAGCGGAATGTGATTATATATATAGCAAAATAGATTCTACTAAATTCCAAGTAATACAAAAAAAAGATCTGGCTGATGTAACCACCCCCAAAAATCGGACAGTTTAGAACTAGAAAATTTTAACTTTAAACTGTAAAAACGATGAAAAAAGGTAAATTTAGCGAAACACAAATTTTATCTGCCCTCAAGGAGCATGAGGGTG
>JAAFIL010000016.1 GCA_013297775.1 Bacteroidota bacterium | reverse complement strand
TGTGCCATTTAAAAACTTAGCCCATCCAATCCATTCATTTTCTACTTTGCCAGCCTTACCTCTTTGCGAACTTTGCGAACTCTGTGTGCCATTTAAAAACTTAGCCCATCCAACTTATTCATTTCCTACTTTGCTAGCCTTAAATCTTTGCGTGCTTTGCGTGACATTCAAAAACTTAGCCCATCCAACTCATTCACTTCCTGCTTTGCTAGCCTTAAATCTTTGCGAACTTTGCGTGACATTCAAAAACTTAGCCCATCCAACTCATTCACTTCCTGCTTTGCTAGCCTTAAATCTTTGCGAACTTTGCGTGCTTTTAATAGGTTTTGATTAATTATACTACTTGATTAGTTTATCCATTTAATTTAATTATATATATTTAGCAAAATTTAAAAAAGAATATGAAAAAAGTTATGATTTTAGCCCTAGCGGCTGTTGGTTTAGGATTATTTTCCTGCAAAAAAGATTACAAATGTGAGTGTACTGTGGCGTATAGTACATCAGGATCTTCAACTGTAACAAAAGACTTGAAAGCCACCAATAAAAAAGCAGCAAATGCCGCTTGTAGTAATTATACAGAAGTAGAAGATGATCAATCCTATTCCGCAAGTGGAACAGTTGTATTTACCCAAAAAGTAACCAAAACTGCTACTTGTACCTTAAAATAATTTATCTACAACTTTGACTCAATTGGTATTTCCTTTACCAAGAGGCATACGTTAATAAAAGGTGTAACTACAAATTGTTACACCTTTTTATTTTTCTTCAATTTTAAATGAAGGCGATATTTTTAGAAGCTTTTCAAAATAAATACTGGCTTGTGAATTTTCATTTAACTTAACGTGTACCTTACCTAGATTGTTCAGTACTTTGATATTGTATGGCATTAATTGATAGGCTTTTTCTAGCTTTTCCTTTGTTTCGAGTGGTTTGTTTTTAAATGCTAATGCTTTAGCAATATGAAAATCAATTGGTAAAGAAGCAAAATCAACATCATAAAATAATGATTTTGATTTTTCTGCATTTTCAATAACACGATCTGGGTTTGTTTTTTTACTCATCAAAATAAATGCCCTTGTATAATACTCACCCTTTAAGCGATAGCAGCAAACCACCAATGAAAAGCCAATTAACATTAGGAATATTGGTATTGCTTTTAGGGGAATTAAAGGCTTTGTTTTTCCATATAAACGATCGTAATTATTCATTGCCATTACCGTAATAACTGCCAGTAACAATTGATGCTCCATCCGTTCTAAGGGAAAATCAAAAAAAGCAATTAGCATATATCCAACCGTAGAAATTGCTAATAAATACGATGATAGTGTTTTTGTTGCATTAAAAACCTTTACCAGCATATACAATAGCAGAGTAAAAAAGGTGAGATATAAAACTAAACCTTGAATTCCGAGTTCGCACCAAACCCATATAAAATCATTATGAGGTCTTTGAAACGTCATAACCCCCTTTTTTACAGAATCGATGTCAAAATGGGATACCCCGTACTTGGTAAAATATACTTGCCAATTTCCACTTCCTACTCCAAATGGAAATTCATTAATCATACTAAAAGAATTTTTCCAAGCAGCAAGCCGAAGAACCAGTGTATGCGTATTGGATAGGTTTTCAAAGCTTGAACTATTAAACCCTATTATACATATAACAGAAATAAAAAAGAATAAGACTAATGCTTTCGTTGCTCTGATATTTGCACTGCCTCTATTTTTGAAATAAACAAAAGCCATTAAAAAACTTATCATAAAAAAAACAAATACAACAATTTTACTTTGCAACAAGATGATAAAAAATATGAATACAACAAGAAGTAAGCCCGTTACAATTTTATTTTTATGATGTACGAAAAGGGCGAAGAAACATAAAATTAAAATAGATGCAAACAAATTTTTATTGGCATAGGTTGCTTTAATAAATGCTGAATTTGATAAAATAGATAAATTGTTTTGCCATAGGTTAAACACATCGTAAATACCATAAGTGAGGCTTACTAACAGAAAAGCATAAACACCTTTTGTTAAATCAGACTGCTTAAGTAAACCCATTGAAATAAGAAAATAAGTTGTTATCGAAAAAAGGTAAGTGATTCCAATTTTTGAACTTACAAAAATACTTTCTGACTTTAAATGTGCGTAAAATATTGACACAATTGCAAGAATCACAAGTAAGGAATTAATAATAACTAAAATATATGAAAGCTTACTAACTAAAATTGTTGTTAGCTCATTTCGCTTTTTAAAAATAAGGAATAGCCATACTCCTAGTAGAAATAACGATAGATATACTTGTCTTGGAAGTAACGCTGGATCCATTAATTCTTCGGTATATACTAATGGTAAAGTTGCCAGAAAACCAAAGTAACTAATTTTCAAAAACGAACTATTTTTTAATTCAGAATAGAATTTCGAGACCCACATACACGCATCAAATGTAGCTTTAAAATATTACATTTTACTAAGACTAAATTTATGAATTTTTAATGATTATAGATCTTGCTAAATAGCAATTGCCAACCTTTCTACAACTGATTTATATACCCTAATGCATAGCCTATAAAAACAGTTTTACGAATATGATGTGTTTTTTTGTGTAGTTTAAAATCCTTGGGAATAATAGACAAACTAAAATTAACTTTTAACTATTCAACTATTTTTCAAAAGTTTGCTTGAGATAATACCAAGTGAACTTATATTTTAGTCCAATCTACTCGTTCTTTTTCATCATTACTTCTTTAAAAATTTGTTTCAGGGCAAACATATAGTATATGTTTGAGCCAGTTTGTATGCTGGGGCTATGTAACAAATTTTTTCATCCCCTCCCTCCTACAATTCCTTGCACACAAGTTGAGTTAAAGAAAACTAAAAAGATTTGCCGCCTTACTTAAAATCAACTAACTTAGGTTCATGCTAAGAAAAATTGAACACATTGGTATTGCCGTTAAATCACTCGATAATAGCAACGCCTTATTCAGTAAACTGTTTGGAAAAGATCATTACAAAATTGAGAACGTAGAAAGCGAAGGCGTAAGCACAAGTTTTTTTATACTCGGCGAAACCAAAATAGAATTAGTAGCTGCCACCAACGAAACCAGTGCCATTGCTAAGTTTATCGAAAAAAAAGGAGAAGGCATTCATCACATTGCTTACGATGTAGAAAATATTTATGCAGAAATAGAACGCTTAAAAGCCGAAGGGTTCGAATTAATTAACCCCGAACCTAAGCGTGGAGCCGATAATAAATGGATTTGTTTTTTACATCCTAAAAGTACAAACGGCGTTTTGATCGAATTGTGTCAAGAAATAATAGAACCCTAAACGCATGCCCATCATAAATTCTATAGCAAGTTGGTTAATGAAAAAGCGCATGCACCAAATAGAGTTGTTTATGAAATACCCTATTGATGTGCAAGAAGATGTATTACGCGACTTAATTAAAAATGGAAGTGAAACAGAATTTGGCCGCACACACGGCTTTGCAAGTATTCAAAATGCACAACAATTTAGCCAAAAAATTCCCTTACAAGATTACGAAAGTTTAAAACCACTTATCGAGCGCACACGCAGAGGCGAGCAACGTTTACTATGGAACAGCGACATTAAATGGTTTGCCAAAAGTAGTGGCACAACCGATAAAAGTAAATTCATTCCAGTAAGTCAAGAAAGTTTAGACGGCTGTCATTACAATGCTGGGCGCGATATGGTTACCTTACATTGCATCAACAACCCCGACACCCAATTATTTACAGGTAAAAATTTAGCATTGGGCGGCAGCTTTAAAACCGATAACTTCGATAATTACAAATCCTTTCATGGCGATGTAAGTGCCATTATTATTCACAACTTACCTATGTGGGCCGAGTTTTTTAGAGCACCTAACGTAGATGTAGCTTTGATGGATGAATGGGAAAGCAAACTCGAAAAAATGGCCGATTTAATGCTGTACGAAAACGTAACCAGTTTAGCAGGTGTGCCAAGTTGGATGTTAGTACTTTTAAAACGTGTACTCGAAAAACGACAAGCTAAAAGTATAAACGACGTATGGCCCAACTTAGAAGTATATTTTCATGGTGGGGTTAGCTTTACCCCTTACCGCGAACAATTTCGTCAATTGTTTAATAGCGATAAAGTCAATTACTTGCAACTATACAGTGCCAGCGAAGGGTTTTTTGGTATTCAAGATGAACGCGAAAGCGATGAAATGTTGTTGATGTTAGATTATGGCATTTACTACGAATTTATTCCACTCGATGAAACCAATACCCAACCATCTACTAAAACAATTCCATTAGAAGCCGTAAAAATGAATATAGATTATGCATTGGTCATTAGCACCAATGCAGGTTTGTGGCGTTACCAATTAGGCGACACCATTCGGCTTACAAACTTAAATCCCTACCGTTTCAAAATTAGCGGACGCACCAAACAATTTATTAATGTATTTGGCGAAGAGTTAATGGTACATAACGCCGACACAGCCATTGCCGCAGCTTGCGAAAAAACACATGCCTTGGTAAAAGATTACACGGCCGCCCCTGTATTTATGAACGAAGGTGCCGGCGCACACGAATGGTTAATTGAATTTGAGCAAGCCCCAAATAATTTCGAGTTTTTTGTTTCACTACTAGATGAGTCCCTAAAAAAACAAAACAGCGACTACGAAGCCAAACGTTACAACAACTTTGTATTGCACGCCCCCATTGTGCGCATCGTACCCGAAAATACATTTTACAATTGGTTAAAACGAAATAATAAATTAGGTGGTCAATACAAAGTGCCGCGTTTAAATAATACACGAATTATACTCGAAGCAATATTAAAATCAAATGAAGATTAATAATTTAAAATACAGTGCCTGGTTACTTATTGGGGTGGTCTTTGCATTCTCCACCTCAAGAGACAACACCATCCAACACGCCTCTACCGCATTTACAACCGATAACATAGGCAATATTTATTTAATTAATCACGATGAATTATTAAAATATACCCCCGACGGAAAACTCTTTCGCCGTTACAGTAATTTACGATTGGGCAACATCAGTTCCATAGATGCCACCAACCTTTTAAAGCCATTGTTATTTTATAAAGATTACCAACAACTTGTTTTTTTAGACAATCAACTTACCGAAAATAGTGCGCCCATCTCACTCGAAAAATTAGGCTACGAACAAACCGAATTGGCTTGCAGCAGTGCCAACAATAGCTTTTGGATTTACAGTAAACAAAACAATGAAGTCATTCGATTCGATGAAACCTCTCGCAAATTAGTAAATACAGGTAACTTAAAACAATTACTAAAAGAAAACATTGAACCCAATTACATGATAGAACATAACGGACATCTATTTTTAAATTCGCCCGAACAAGGTATTTTTGAGTTTGACATGTTTGGTGCTTATGTACGCACCATTGCTATTAAACAGCTTAAACAATTTCAAGTAGATGAAAGCATTATTTTTTATGTGCAACACGGTAACTTTTGTAATTACCACTATGGCATCTTTGAAGAAAAATGCAGCAAGCCCCTTCCCGAAAATTGCTTAGAGGTGAGGTACAGCAATAAATATTATACCTTGCGTTATGCCGATAGCCTCGTTTCTGGAAAAATATTAGCAGAAAAAAAAAGTAATTAGTTTAGGTTTAACCATAATTTCAAGAAAGTAGGGCTTTAGAATAAAAGCGATAACTCGATTAAAGAATAGATTGCACTAAAAATAGCACGCAAAGGCGCAGAGGACGCAAAGGAAAAAACAGAGGAATTGTTGATGTTGGATCGAGAATAAACCATTGCTGTTATTAACAAATTGAGTTAAGTTAGATGGAATTTCAGGAAAGTAGGGCTTTAGAATAAAAGCTATAACTCGATTAAAGAATAGATTGCACTAAAAATAGCACGCAAAGGCGCAGAGGACGCAAAGGAAAAAACAGAGGAATTGTTGATGTTGGATCGAGAATAAACCATTGCCGTTACTAACAAATTGAGTTAAGTTAGATGGAATAAATTTCAACTGTTTATTTATAGTTTAAGTATTATTTGTAACTTCAAAACCATGATGAATTGCATTCTTTTTGATGATGCTACTTGGCAAGATTTGTTACCACTCACCTTTACACGCCCCGTATCCAATGTGCGCTTAGGCATCGTAACCATCCAAGAAAAATGGGCCATGTATTTACCCGAAGCTCATTTTTCGAACTGGACGTTTGAACCGTATTTACAAGCTAAATTTCCGTTACACACCGAAACGCAAAATTTTTACATCAACGGCAAATGCTTACCCGATGCCGAGTTTGTAAATGCCATTTTAAATTTACCACACAACACCGCTTTGGTTAAAGACGGACATTTACTGGCTTTTAATGGGCATTTAAAAAACCGACAACAATTAAACGACTTAGTACGATCTGGTAATGTATATGCCAATGCCGTTCAATTCATTTTATACCCTTGGGATATTTTTCAAAAAAATGGAGCCGCCATCGAACACGATTTTAAACACATTACCGCCAATCGCACAAGTCAAGTTCTAAGTAATTCGGTAACGGTTATTGGCGATAAACATAAAGTATTCTTAGAAGAAGGCGCCTATTGCGAAGCCGCTATTTTAAATACCAACAACGGTTCTATTTATATTGGACACCAAGCAGAAATCATGGAAGGCTCTGTAATACGCGGCCCTTTTGCCCTATGCGAACACAGTGCTACCAAACTAGCCACTAAAATATATGGCCCCACCACCATTGGCCCACACAGCAAAGTAGGCGGCGAAATTAACAACAGCGTTATATTTGGATATACCAACAAAGCACACGACGGTTTTTTAGGAAATAGCGTGTTAGGCGAATGGTGTAACTTAGGAGCCGATACCAATAACAGTAATTTAAAAAACAATTACGCCAACGTAAAAATTTATAATTACCGTCAACAACAAATGCTCAATAGCCATTTACAATTTTGTGGATTAATCATGGGCGACCACAGCAAAACAGGCATCAACACCATGCTCAACACTGGCACGGTAGTAGGTGTAGCTTGTAATGTATTTGGATCCGATTTTCCACCTACCCATGTGCCCTCGTTTAGTTGGGGTGGTGCTAACACCATGCGTCCTTACCAATTCGATAAATTTATAGAAACCGCCACACAAGTGTATCAACGGCGTGGCATTACCTTATCGGCTACCGAACACGAGTTATTATGGTACCTTTGCCAAGCTACGCTTTCCACTTAAAAAGAAACGAATACGCATTTTTTGTTCTTTTAACAAACCAATTAAAACAATAGTTTAATAGCAATTGTTTAAAATAATAAAGAATATTTTTATGAAATCAATTATTATAGCCTGTTGCACTGTAAGTTTGTTCAGTTCATGCGCCATTGTTTACCAAGGCGAAGTAGGCATTAAACGCCGCTTAGGGGTTTTATCCGATAAAGTATATAAACCAGGACCTGTTACTTACAATCCTTTTACAAGTAAAGTATTACGCTTACCTACACGAACCGTTAATAAAGAAATACAATTAGATTTACCCTCTAAAGAAGGTTTAACCATTAATTCAACCATTTCTATTCTTTACCACATCAAACAAGATAAAGCTTGGGAAGTGTTAGAAACCATTGGCATGGATTATGAAAATACAATGATTTTAAGCACCTTCCGTTCGGCCGCCGCCGATGTCTCTTCTCGCTTTTTTGCGAAAGATTTGCACAGTGGCGAGCGCGCCATCATCGAACGCGAAATTCAAAACACCATGTCGAAGTTAATAGAACCCCGTGGATTTATTATCGAATCGGTGCTTATGAAAAGTATTAAACTACCCGCAGGCTTATCAAAAGCCATCGAAGATAAACTAGAAGCCGAACAGCAAGCGCAACGCATGGAGTTTACCTTGGTTCAAGAACGCAAAGAAGCCGAACGGAAAAAAATTGCAGCCGAAGGTACGCGCGATGCCCAAAAAATTATTGCAGAAGGGATTACCCCCGAAATTTTAAAATACAATAGTATTGAAGCATTTAAAATTTTATCAACGAGCAATAACTCTAAAATTATAATTACCAACGGCACTAATCCCTTAATGCTAGAAACTGGCAAATAACACATGAAAACGTATAACTATCTATTACTACTAAGCTGCTTAACTTCTTTAACCTGGGGGCAAACCATTGCTGACGATACTTCAACTATTAAAGAATATACAAGCATAGAAGAAGCATTAAAAATTCCAGATAAGGTTATTAAATTGAATTTAAGTAATCAACACCTCGAACCGGCTTTATTAACGAAACTCAGTACATTCAAAAATTTGGAGTACTTAAATTTAAGTAACGATCACCTCAGTAACTTTCCTAACGAATTATTTTCACTCAAAAAATTAAAAGTTTTAGACCTGAGCGGAAACGACATCGAACGCCTGCCTACTGAACTAAAACGACTTGAAAATTTGGAGGAACTGTATTTAAACAATGAAACAAAATTTGATTTTAAAACAGGATTAAAACCTTTAGCCAGTTTAAAGCACATCAAAATTCTACACCTCGATAATAATCACCTATCCGATTTACCCAAAACACTTTTTAAATTTAAACATCTAGAACAATTGTATCTTAATAACAATGATTTAAAAATAGATCCGATGCGATTTAAAAAAATTCATCACTTAAACTATGCTGAAATTCAAAATAATGCACCTATGCAACCCATGCAGCCCTTGCAATTACGAGAACTACAAGACTTTGGATTAAAACTGAAATTTTAAGTTCTACTAATCAGAGGGAAGAAACGTTTGTTAATTGTGTGCCGAAGTAAATGAAAAAATCGAACACGTTAATCCTTACTATTTGTAAATTAAATAAAAGTATGCCGTGCCCCCAATGGCGTATTTGAAAATAGACAAGCATAACTACAAAAATAGTTCACTTGGTATTAAGTTCGTCTTGGGGCCGTGTTGTCCGCTTTAGCCAATTTACCCTTTACGGTTTTTGTAGCGGCTGCGGTGGCTTCTGAGGTCGCCTCCTCGCTCGCACAAAAAATCGCAAAGTGTTGCATTGGGCTGCCGCTTCCACCACTCACGGAAAGGGTTCAACTTATTTTCTAAAAGTCGCTTCACACTATTGAGAAATTCAGAAAGTTAAATTTTTATTCTAAAGTAACACTTTCTTAAAATATAGATTATACCAATTATAACCATTATCTGGTCTAACCTACTTGTTTTTTTCATTTATACGTCTTCACAAGTGCTTGCCAACTAATACCAATATTATTTCTAAAAGATACGTTGACCCAGTTTCTTTTTCTCTTATACTTCCTCAAAAATTATACCCGTAGGCCTTGCTACGCCTATAATTTTTTCGTCGCCTAAAAGAAAAATAATTCTAGTTCAACTTGTATCTTTTAGAACCGATATTGGTATAACGCTTCGGTAAAATGGTAAACTCTACCACAAAACCAAAACTATTTTTAGCCGTGTTAGGAATTTGTACGCCTGTGGTAATCGCTATAAACGATTTTGGATAATAAATTAAACCTAACGAGGTATAAGCCAAGGCATTTGTTCCTAAAATAGTTTCGGCCATTGCATGCCAGCGCGAGGAAAGCGTTTGCTCAAAACCCAACATGCCACTCCATCTATTGCCTTCGCCACCATAATGTAAAGAGTTATAGTAAACCCCAGCTACAAGTACATTCTCTTTAAAAAAAATATCTTTGGCACTAAAGTTAAGATAAGTAAAACCACAGGGCTTAATTTTTTGTCTTACTGTAAAATCGCCGCCATATTGAATGCCAGCAGCAAGTGCCAAGTGTTCGTTCAAAGGGATGCGTTTAAGCGTATTTAAAAGGAGCAAAGGATTATAAGGGTCAATGTCACTCGAATCGTTTTCAATCAGATTAAAATTATTACTTCTGATGTTTAAACCCAATACATTCATTCCTATTTCCCAATCTCTACCCAAACCATAGTCAATCGTTGTATTCGATTGAAACAGTTGATTCACATTAATTTGCTGTTGAAAAAACCATCGGTGCGCCAAAGTTACTTCGCCCGAAGGCACATTAATGAAATTTTGTTGAGCCCGAATACCTAAAGTTGAGATTAAAACAAAAAAAGTAATGGTAACTACACAACACTTTTCACTATTAGGGTTACGACGACCGAAACGGATTTTCATGATACGTTTTAATGTGAACCCCCATAAACAAACGGGCGTAAAGTCGAATTAAAGCTAAACCGTCTATCACAAAACTTAGCGACACCAAAAATGCCAAGCCCAATTGATGTTCGTGAATGTGACTAAAAATTAAATCTTCGCCAATAAATGCCGATGTAATTGGAAACCCAGCCATACCTAAACAAGCCAATAAAAATAAAAAGGCAATTTTCGGATGTTCAAACACATGTCCATTAAAGCGGCTTAAACTAATTTGCCCCTCGCACTCTTGCAAACGTTTTAAAGCCAATAGGCCAACAACAGCCGAAACACTGACACCACCAAGATACAGAACCGTTTCGGTAGAACTAAAACTTTCGTTGAACGAAATGGCTAAGGCAATCCAAAAATGGTTTAATGCCACCAATATAAAACTTAAATACGGATTACGTCGTTCAGTAAACGAACGTAAAATCATCATCAAACCAAACAGCGCAAACAACAAGGGTAATACACTATGAATGCTGCTCGGTAAATAATAGTTATCGTATTTACACACCACGCCAATCGCAAAAATAGGAGCAAAAAATAAAAGGATAGTTCTTAGCGTTAAAAAATGAAGGTAGCGACCTACATATTTTATGGGATGCCAATAAATACTTCTAATAAAATCGCCTAAGTGCCATTCTTTCATGCACAATAAATAAAAAGTAATTCGCCAACGCTCCGGAATAAATGTGTAGAGTTTACTCGTATTCGGTGTAAAATTATAAAACTGATCTTTAATTAAATAACTCACTACCGAAGGCGAAACCAGCAATTGATACGTTCTTAAAAACGCATTACTTGCAAAATGAAACAAGGCTAAGTACTCTAAACCCAAAGCAATTTCTATGAAAATAATTCCGATTTGCGCAGCCGATGCGTATGCAATTTGACTTTTAATAGACGACTGCACTCTGGCAATACCAGTAGCAATGATACTTGTAAATAATCCCAACAACACAATTAACACGCGCACCGAAGTTTGCTCTTGCCAAAATGGAAACGTGCGTAACAATAAAAAAGCACCTAAATGCACCGACAAAGATCCATAAAAAATAGCACTCGATGGCGTAGGGCCTTCCATAGCGCGGGGGAGCCAACTGGTAAAGGGCAACTGCGCCGATTTAGCCGCCGCCGTAATTAAAATCATAACTGCAATAGCAACACCTATCATGCTATGTTCGAGCAAATGGGCATGCACCAACTCTTTATTACTCAACTGTAAAAAGGTAATGTTTTGATGCCATAAATGATGACTCATCCACATGGCCAACAGCAAGCCCACATCGCCCAAACGGTAAATCGAAAATACTTTAACGGCGTTCTTAACTGGTAAAAACCGATCGCGGTAAAAAGCAATCAATAAAAATGAAGAGATGCCTAAAATTTCCCAACCTATAAACAAGGTTTCAAAATTACCCGAATACACCGTTACGTTATAACCCAAAAAGAAAAACAAAACAGTATTAAAAAACCGTTTGTATCCACCCTCTCGGTGCATGTAGTAACGACTATACCAAATTACTAAAAACACCAAAGCCGAACCAGTTAGGCCATATACAGCCGAAACTTTGTCGTAACAGAAATCAATAAAAAATTCGTAGTCGTTGGTTTTAAAAATAATCCAATCGAATACGTTTAAAGTAGAATGCCCACTCACCAACCACACTATCAAAAAAACAATTGAAAAAATGAGATGTAAGCCGCATATAGCAAATGCGGTAATAGATAATGCGTTTTCGTTGCGCTTGGGTAAGAGTAAACTAATGAGGTAACCCACTAGCGGAATTAGAATAAATAAATTAATGGAGGTCGTTATCATACAACTATTTCTTTAAAAGATAAACTGGTAAATTATTTTCGTGGGTTGCCAATAACGCATCCAAATCAGAAAGTGTTTGCAAGTTTTTAGTAAGAGGCAAGTAAGGCACAAACTCTTCCTTTTCAAACACGTATAGAGCCTTTGTTTCGGGGTCAACACTCACCAAATTAACCCACTCATTTTTAAACCACTCGTAGGTAGCGGGGTTGGTTTGAATCGTTTTTAAAACCACCTCTTTAAAATGTTCGACAATAATAAGTAAACGAACGGGGTCGTGTACTTCGATCATTTGACTGGGTAGCCCAGGTCTTAAATCGCCATCAATGCCATTGGCAACCGCAAACAGCCCCATTACATTATGCGGCAATTTGGTGCCAGCACCTAGTTTTTGATTGTCAACCCTCGAAAAATAATATTCTAAATTAATGCCACCACAAACCGGAGCCGCTGCATTTAAAATACTTAGCAAATACTTGCCTTCTGGATCTACTTTGTAATCGAACGAGTTCATAAACGAACGGCGATCTAAAAACAAATGCTTAGTTAACTCTCTGCGTCCCACTATACACAGGGCATTGGTGGCATGGTTCAATTCGGGGCGAGGTTCAAATAGCGATACCGAGCGACGGCGTATTTTTTCGTGTATGGTTTCGGCATTTAAGGCGGTATTAATAGAAACTAAACGTCGCGAACGTTCTTTTGCATTTTTATCTAAAGCTTTATCAAACACACGACGATGTGTAATGTGCGATTCGCCATTTACCGAGGTTAAAGAATCTAGATCGTAAAATGCCATCTCGTCGCGCGTGGTATCGTGTAAGGCTCCCATAAATTGGGTGTTAGCCGGAATTTTAATCCCACGAATTTCTAAGATAGCTCTAACACTTGGGTGATTAAGCATAAACGCCATCACCCGCGCATTAACCGATCCCGCGCGCCCGCTACACGCCCCGCAATCGTAAGCCGAGTAGTGCGGATTATTAACGCTACTGCTACCATGCCCTATGATGTAAACGAGTGGCGCAAAATGGCTAACTAAACCAATACTCTTTAACAAGGTTTCGGTTCTATTTGCCATTTCTTCGATGGTAAACCCAATTTGTAAATCGTGTTCACGATGGGTTAAATCTTTATTCTCAATACTCAGTTCAGAATGCGCTACCATGTGTTTAAACGATGAAGCATCGGTTGCTCCGCTAGTAGGACGAAACACACTCGTTGCCAATTTTAATCCACTCCAAAACCCAAGTACATTGGTCATTAAAGCACCTCTTACCAGAGCATTCGATTGACGTGAAAAATGTATATCCTTTTTTTGTTTACTTGTTGCGGCCGTTTCTTTAATTAAGTATTTGGGTGTAACAGGTGCCGGACAAAGTTTCGTTAAAAATTTGCCGCCCTCTGGTTGAAAGTAAAACTCAACAGCAAAAAAGCCAGGTGTGCCAAAGGTTTCGCAATTACTATCTATCGTTTCGAGGTAACGGCGAAACGAGCATTCGCGATCGTCAATACATAAAAGTGCTTGAAACGATTTTTGCTCAATAGATTTTTTAGTACTTGTTCCTAATCGAATACCTGCTAATACTTGATCGTAATAACTCCATTCAAAAGCCTTTTGCCAAATACGAATTACTTTATCAAGTTCAGTGGTTTCTACTTCCGAAAAGAATGAAGATGTTTTGTTGGCAAGGGTTTGTCCTAAAGGAATCCAGTGCTTACGTTTAGTACTTAGCGCATCTATTTCTAATAACAATTCAAAAAGGATAACATCATATAAACTTATTTTTCTAGTATCGAGTAGGGTTTGTGGTTGCGTTTCTACCGAACAAACCATGCCACTCCAACCTTGATGCGAAAATTGCTGATCGAACAAATAGGTTTCAAATAACGCTTCTTCGCCAACTAAAAGGTTAAGTAAATAAGGAATGGATAAATCATCGCTCAACAATAATTCACGGGCTTGTTTACTTTTAAAAAAACTCGTGTAGGCTTGTTTTTCGAGGGCTTTGAGGCTTGCTAAAAACCCTTCTTGTAAACGTGGAAACGGCCATATCGCAATGCCTTGATCTAAATAACTACAAAGTGTACGAAACAATAACGGATGGGTTAACGCATCCATGTCTAATTGATATTGTGTTTTCCAGTTAGCACGCAATTGCCCCACACGCGCTTGAACAGAAGTATCGTAAGAGGTGTTGCATAATTTCTTCTTCCATTTTTCAACATCACGCTCCCCTTCTAGTTGAATGCAACGCTCTAAAACATGCGTATTAATTCGACCTTGCGTGTATAAATTTCGATATTCGCTTAAAGGCAAAGTAACTTGATAGCCAAAAATTCTGGAAGCACGTTTAATTCCTTCAAAAAATGGATAATGCTGAAACGCATGTAAAGTATTATGGTGAATGAAATCCTTTAGTGGTGCTTGCGCAGGCAAGTAATGATGCAATTCATTTAATACATGTACTACATTAAATGTTTGCGTTGTCGAGTATTTTAAAACAGTTGTCTCCATACTTAAAAGAAAATTTGATATTGTAAAACTACCATGCCTTTACGTTGACCTTTCAATTCTATACCTTTTGAGGTATTAACATCTTCGCTAAACACGGGGCGGTTTTGATAGTTTAAACTCAGTTTACTATTGTGCCCATTCATAAAGTAGTTAAGTCCTGCATCCCACACCAGCATTGGTGTTTTTAACGCGGTATAGTTAGCTACCATTACATCGGCCGTTGGCATAATAGTGCCCTGTTGCTTTAATAAATCGTGCTTAAATAAATAACCCATTTGTGCGTACATGACTTGGCCTGTTCCAAACATAGGAAACGCATTTCCAAAACCTGAAAACTTTTTAACAGCACTAATCGAGCTGCCATTGGCATCATTCATCACACCGAGGTTACGCAAGTAGTTAGGCCCAAAATCGAAATTAAAATAACCACCATATAAACTAATGGCATTTTGTTTGTCTTTGTTTAAGGCATAATCTAAATAAATATCTATGGCCCATAAGTTCATGGCCGTAAAACGTTTTTGCGGCACCGTTGGCTTGGTGTCTAAATAACGCATGGCATCGGGTTGATAAATAAATCCACCACCTATATTAAACACACGTTTTTTACCCAAGTACGTTCCTTGCATATACGCAATTTGATTATTTTCTTGATCTAAAAATTGCCAATTAAAATAACCTTGGTATTGCAATTTGGGAGGCTCGGGTGCAAAGGTGGCATTGGCCGATAGCGTTGTATCGAAACCTTGTTGAGCCGCCTGAATACTCATGGGTTTACTAACGGCCACACGGTAATCGAGTTTGGCTAATTTACCTTTTGCATAAATACTTAATTTGCGCAAAAATTGGTCCGTTACATCGTTTGTGGTTTGTTCAAACAAAGGCGCATCATACATTAAAGTAGAGGCAATGGCGGGTGAGGCGTAGCGCGATAAACCGCTCCAGCCGCTTAACCCCGAGCCTATACTCAAATGCTTTGGTAGTAAAGCATACTCCGTTGTTAAATCGTGAAAAAAAGCACCTTGTTTACGTGTTGAAGTATTGGAAAAATTATTTAAACCAAACTGTGAGTAAAAAAATACGCGATTGGTAATATTACCAAACAATTGCATACGCATCCGTCGAATACCAATATCAAAGGTTTCTTTTTGCGAGTAACCATTAAGGGTTGTACCCGGATTATTTTCGGTATAGCGCACCCACGTTTGCAAGGCTACCGTTGTTTTGAGCCAACTGACGCTATCTTTACTGAGGTAGAGTTTAATCCCATCTTTAAAACGGGTATTGGGTATTTGCGATTGAGCAGAGAAGTTTAGTACTAACATAAACAAACTCCATAAATAACTATTTGCTTTCATAATATCATAATTGGCTTACCTCGGACCTTGGGAATAAAAAAGATAAAATATACTAAGGTCTTTGGTAAGTAGCGTTAATCAATTAGAATCATGGTACTAGTTGCGTCAGAGCCTAGACGTGTATGCTTCTTCGAGTTAAGAATGCTCACATGACCATTATTTAATTCGTAGGCTTTTTGAAATTGATCAATGATACACAAACTGGTATGATCAATCATTTTTGCTTCTGATAAATCTATAATCACTTCTTTGGAAGGTGGAATTTTTTCGAGTATTTGTTTAAGGGCAATCACGTTGGTAAAAACAGCCGCATCTTCAATCACTAAAACCTGTACGCCATTTTTATTGGTGAGTTTAAAATTATTTCGGAACATAGATTTTAACTTTATGCCGCCTGTTAGTTCGAATGCAAATTTTACTAAGATACCAGCTAGGATTCCAATTAATAAATCGGTGGCCAAGGTGGTTACAATGGTTACTAAGAAAATGGCTAACTGTTCTTTACCTACATGAAACACATGCTTAAATAATTTGGGGTGTGCTAATTTAATACCAACGCCAATCAAAAGTGCCGAGAGGGCTGCACTCGGAATTAAATCGCTAAACACAGTAGCTAACACTAAAAATAGAAAAATAAATACACCATGAAAGAAATTGGCCCAACGTGTTTTTGCACCATTGCTTACATTGTTGCTGCTGCGGGCTACTTCACTAATCATAGGTAAGCCCCCTAAAATGGAAGTGATAATATTGCCAACACCTAATGCTATTAAATCTTTATCGGCGTTTGCTTTACGATTGTATGGATCTAAGTTATCAATGGCTTTATCTGTTAGTAAGGCTTCTAAACTGCCCACTAAGGCAAACATAATAACGTATTTAATAAACACCCCCATATTGGAAAGACCCGCAAAGCTGATGTTAATGGTTAAACTGTCAAATAATCCTTTATCGAAATGCACTAAACCTTTTGGGTTGGTACTTTTTAAATTAAGGAGTATGCCCAATGGAATAGCTACAGCTAATACAACAAGTGCTGCCGGAATTTTTTTGGCAATGGGTAGTTTAATAAGCGGGTAAGCCAATACAATGATTAAACTTACAATACCAATAATAGCGGATGCAACATTAACATTAGCAAATGTATGCGGCAATGCTTCTAACAATTCAAAAGGTTCTACCAATGGTTTGCCCAATGCGTTGGTTGGATTAACACCCAGCAGCACATGTAATTGTTTACTGATGATGATAATGCCAATGGCGGCTAACATGCCTTCTACCGCCGAAAAGGGAAAAAAGTCGTTGAGTTTACCAAATTTTAATAAACCAAATATAATTTGTAAGACACCCGCAACGGCAATAGCACCAAGGGCTAAATGCCAACCAAGTGTTGGGTTGCCGCCACCTAAATCGGCAACGGAGCCAGCTACAATAACAATTAAACCCGCCGCAGGGCCTTTAATGGTTAATAAAGAGCCTGCAAAAAAACTAACAACTAATCCACCTATCATAGCGGTTATTAAACCCATCATGGGCGGAAAATCGGATGCTTTAGCAATACCTAAACTAAGCGGCATTGCTAATAAGAATACTAAGAAGCCACTCATGGCATCGGTTTTATAATGTTGCTTGAGACCAGCCCAGCCGTCTAATGGTAATTTTGTTTTGGAGGTATTCATAATAAATAGTTTTAAGTGATTGAAAAAATAGACAGAGAAATGTCTTTAAACCCAGTTAGGGTTCATTCATAAGTGCCTAGTTTAGGCTAAACTTATTTCGCTTAAAAATGAAAAATTATATCCTCAGAACGCGGATACTTAAGAAAATGGGTTGATGTGTACGTTCAACATACGTTACCCATTGTGTTTGTGGAGTTGGTTTTACAAATTGGAAATCGAACAGTAAAAAAGCCGATACTAAACAAGCAAACTCTGATAAATCTTCAACGTCGTTTTCGGTTTCTTCAAAAACAAGTGCATTGCTTCCAGCTTCGTCGTGCGTGTTGTGCACCAGTTCAACCATGCCTTTATGCAGTTGGTAACCGTTGTGCGCTATTAAAGCATTTAACGTTACCGAAGTTAGAAATGCTAACAACAATGAACAAGCAATATATTTTATTTTTGAATTCATTAACTGATTCAAATGTAATTCTTTTTGTGAAGCAACTTCAAAAAAGTTTAAGATTTTGAAAAAAATTAACATTCGCCCTTTGCGTAGTTTGGTTTTGGTATTCATTCGCTTAGATTAAACTAGGTTGTCTTTACTGTTTAGAAACGTATTATACCAATATCGGTTCTAAAAGATACAAGTTGAACCAGAATTATTTTTCTTTTAGGCGACTAAAAAATTATAGGCGTAGCAAGCCCTACGGGTATAATTTTTGAGGAAGTATAAGAGAAAAAGAAACTGGGTCAACGTATCTTTTAGAAATGATGTTGGCATTAGTCAAGCTATAAAAAAACGCCTAACTTCAAGTGGTGAGTTGAAGTTAGGCGTTTGACTTTTTAACGTATTGCATTTATATATGCAAAGTGCAAGTAATATTACTTTTCTTCGTTAGTAGAAATCACAGCGTGCAAATACAATTGTGAAGAACCATTTTCACTCCACAATTTACGAACTGCTGCCAATTCGTTTTGTAAATTTTTGATTCGTCCTTCACGCATTTTAATGTCTTCTTCGTGTTCCAAGCCCTTAATTTTATCTTCTAAAAAACGAACTTTAACTTGAACCATTCGCGTGGTTAATTCGAGCGCATCGGCTGCCGAAAAATGACCATCAATTAATTGAATTTTCATGTGATATGATTTTATTGTCCTTGTCCTAAAGAGTAAGCGGCTTTACCGTCGAACGCATATAGGTTTTCGGTTTTAATAGTATCAATGTTTTTATCTAAGGCTTTCGTTAATAAACCCACAATGTGTGCTTTCGAAATGGTAGCACCTTCAACGGGTTTAAAACGACAACGCCAATGGTCGGTACAAAATGTTTCTTCAAAACCATCGGGCCATACTTTAATACCGCGGTTGGTAATCATCGAGAGTTTAACATCGTTATCGTCTAAATCACTAATTACGTTGGCTAGTTCATTGGGGTTAGTGCCTGCCCAATGCACAAACACATCCACGCCCACTAACTCTTTTTTGGCAGCAGGTTTGCGCTTGTATTTTGGTAAATTTAATTTGGCTCCTTTGGCATAAGTAACAGGTTTTAGAGTAGAAGGTTTGTGTCCTAAATTAGCAATAACAGCTTCTGCAAATTCTTTAGTACCTACTTTTTGTTTACTTACGCCTTCTTTAAAAATATCGTAAGTGTGAATACCGTCTTCAATGGTTTTTAACCAAGCGTTTTGAACGTTTTCAGCCACATCGGTTTGCCCTAAGTGATTCAACATCATAATAGCTCCTTGCAATAAACCTGAAGGATTAGCCATATTTTGCCCAGCACGGCGTGGTGCCGAACCGTGAATGGCTTCGAACATAGCGCACTCTTCGCCAATATTGGCAGAGCCCGCTAAACCTACTGAACCAGCAATTTGTGCTGCCACATCTGACAATACATCGCCATATAAATTTGGCATTACAATAACATCAAACGCCTCGGGGGTATCGGCCATTTTAGCAGCACCAATGTCAATAATCCAATGTTCGTTTTCTATTTCGGGGTATTCTTTTGCAATCTCATCAAACACTTGGTGAAACAAACCATCTGTTTGTTTCATAATATTATCTTTTGTAAAACAGGTTACTTTTTTTCGGTTATATTGTTTGGCGTATTCAAATGCGTAGCGAACAATTTTTTCGCAACCCGGACGACTGATTAATTTTAAGCATTGTATGACCTCATCGGTTTGTTGGTGTTCAATACCTGCGTATAAATCTTCTTCGTTTTCGCGAACAATTACCAAATCCATATTAGGATGTTTGGTTTTCACAAACGGGTGTAGGCTCATACATGGGCGCACGTTAGAGTATAACCCTAAAAATTTACGAGTGGTAACATTTAAACTTTTGTAACCGCCGCCTTGTGGCGTAGTAATCGGTGCTTTTAAAAATATTTTATTACGACGAATTATATCCCACGACTCCTTAGCAATACCTGCGGTGTTTCCAGCTAGATATACTTTTTCTCCCACCTCAATTTCATCTACTTCGAGTTGTGCGCCTGCGGCTTTAATAATACTTAAAGTGGCATCCATAATTTCTGGACCTATTCCATCTCCTTTTGCTACTGTTATTCTTACCATAAATTTTTAATTTGTTAGAATGCAAATATCGGTAATTCAAAGCATTTATTTTATTTATATTTTAAATATAAATCATAAATATTTTTTATGTGTTTAATTAGCAACTGTGGTCAAAAAAATGGGTTAAACGACTTTGACAGCTATTGTTCTGATTTGATGCCTTCCCAAAATTTGGCAGGGTCAAAGGTGAGGTCAACAAAGGCATTAGCTTTGTGCGTTTTTATAACCAAGGGCGATTGTTTATCCCAATCGTTTAGTTCTTCTTCTTTGCTCATTAAAGTTACATTGAGCAAACACGATTCAATGCTTTTGTTTTTCCATTTGGCTTGGTTGTTGGTTCTGTCCCACTTTACAAAAAATAGGCGTTTTTCTTTTCCTGCCACGCATTTTCCGTTAATACTGGTGGTGGTTACTTTCGAAAATGTGGCCACGTATAAAAACGCATACAGTGTATCTCCTTTTTGAGCCTCAAATAAAATTTTGGTGGTTTCGGGGTCGCGCATAGTGGTGTCGTTCCACGTATAGTCTATTTTATCTTTTCCATCTACTAAAGTAACCACATTGGCTTTGGCTTTTTTGTTGGCATCGCGTTGGGTAAGCAGCGAAAAACGTAATTGAGCGTTTAGTGAACTTAATCCTAAACAACAGCTAAGTAATAAAAAGATTTTCTTCATCTCTATTTTTTTTGCAACAAAAATACCATTCCGCCAACAATAGCTATTACCATTAATACAAATAATATAATTTTTATGGCACTATATGGCCGTTCGCCCTGCACTTCGCCGGTTCGGGCGTTAATGGTGAACCGATACACCTTATTGTCATATTTGTAGGCACTAATCCACAAGGGTAATAAAATATGTTTAAACGTAATGGCGTTGTAATCGGTATTAACGGCATGCACACGTTGTTCATCGCCGCCTATATCTTGCCTTACCAAACTTTCGATGCGGTTGTTCATAATGTGTTTCGCTTGCTCGAAGCCTTCTTTTAATTGCACTTGGTAGCTTTCGGTAACAAAGCCACTTAAAAAACGAGGGTCAAATGCCACCAGTTCGGGCAAATCCCAAGGGTCTAAATTTTTCACTAATTTTTCGGGCAAAGAGTGAGAGGCACAAATTAAGAGATCGTCAAAATTTTCATCTACTTGTCCACTTGCAGTGTACCAATTGGTGTGGCGCACTTGGCGGGTTTGGGTGTTGCCATTGCTATCGGTATAAGTTTGGGTAACATAATAATACTCGCCGCGTGCGCCTTGGTATTGGCTATGCGTTTGCGAGTCGTAAGTCCAGTAGGGCATGTACACACCATTTAATTTTTCGGCGCTATTGGCAGCGTATTCTTTCAATTTGTTGGGCGCAAACCAAAGGCTGCCAACCCATTTCACAAATTCGTCTTTTGCTTTATTGCGTTCAACTTTAAATGGTAAAATATATTTAGGTTTAATAATGGTAGTGTTGCTGGCATCTTTAATAACCAAGGGTGTATCGCAATAAGGGCAAGTGCAAGAGGTTACATTTGGTGGTAGAGTTGTTGCAGCACCGCATTGCGCGCATTTAACAGTACTAATGGCTTGCGTTTCGTCGTTTGCAACTGAGTTATCAATGTAAGTGTTATAATCGTTTTCAATAATTTCGGTTTTCTCGGTTTCGATTACATTATTAGTTCCGCAGTATTCGCAATTGAGTGCGTGTGTGCCTGGCTTAAATTTTAAGTTGGCACCACAATCTTTACACTTTATGGTATTCACCATTTCTGCATTGGGTTCGTTATACGCATTTGCCATAGTAATAAATATTTAGCTAAGCTAAGAAAAGAAGCGAATAAATTGCTTGGGTAGAAATTATTATTTTAATTTGAATTTTAAGAAAGAGGAGGGGGTAGAATAGTTTTATAGATGGATTAAAGATATTGGCATAAAGTGTGGTGAGGCTGGATGCTTGGATTGTGAAAGAAGTTGAACGCTAATTACTTATACTAAATAGAGAATAACTATTTTTTAGCGACTCATAAGTAAATTAAGTTATGTAAAATTAAGCACTAGAATAGATTTATAGGTGGGTATTTGTTTACCACTAAATGATGGATTGGGCTAGTTAACAAAACCTCCACTTTCGCAAAACAGTATATTCTCAAAATGCTTTATTATTATTCTAGTTTATTGAGGAGGTATCTTGTTAAGCATTGGCTCAAGCCCTCGCAAAATTTGGCATTGAAAGCTGCTTCCCCTTATGGAAAAAATCAACACCTTTTATAATGTTTTTTTTAATTTGTTAACTTCAGAAACGGTGTTGATCCATTATATTTAAACTAAGCGCCCGCGCTGAAAACTTAGGCGATTACCTTACGGTTTTCTTTTTCGTTGCTTCGATGATTTTGAAATTTTACTATAAGCTAGGCATAGATTTATAAAGTATTCAAAATCTTTTTTGTTTTTAAAGCCACTTGGGTTTATGTAGCAATACCCTTTGTAAGGTTTCCCCTTCATTAACATGGGTTCGTAGCCTGTTTTCTCCGACAACTCTTCTTGCAGGTTGGGGTCAAAACGTAACATGAGGTTTTCGCCGCTCACACAAATACACGTTTTTCCGTTTACCATGAAGTTTAAAACATTGAACATTTCTTTTTCTTCAACGTGAATGTTAGGTACTTCGGCTAGGTACTCTCTTACTTGGTTAACGCAATTTATATTGTAAGCCATCGTTTAATGTCGCGAGTGAAGACCAATGGTGTTGCCTTCGCTATCAAGAAATAAAGATATGCTACCAAACTCACCAATACTTATTTTTGGACGTATAATTTTTCCGCCTGCTTCTTCAATTCTTTTTTCTTCGGTAACGCAATCTTCCGACTCAAAATACACAATGGTATTGGTTTCGCTTGGTAGCATATCTTTTTTTTCTACCAAGGCTCCCGAAATGTTTGGATTTTCGGGGTTAAACGGAAAAAGCGATTGCCGACCCCATTCAATGGGCAAGTCAAACAATTGAATGCTGAATACGGTTTCATAAAATTTTTTTGCGCGGTCTAAATTGGATACATGAATATCGAACCAACCTACGGAATTTGAATTTTTCATTTTATTAGTGATTAAGTTATTTGCAATAACGCCTCACAAAATTATTGGGCTTCATAAAGACAAAATTGTAAAAATGGGACAGGGTTTTATTTAGTGATCAAAAATCAACGACATTTTTAAATCGTCGCCATAAAATTCTTTTGGCGTTAAGCCTGTAAATTCTTTAAAGTCTTTTATGAAATGGGCTTGGTCAAAGTAATCGTTTTGGTATGCTAAATCGGTAAGGCTTGTAACTTCTTTTTTTAATAAGGCTTTTAGCGAGGCTTGAATTCGAATTGTTTTTGAAAGTTGTTTGGGACTTAATCCAATTGTTGATGAAAATTTTCGAGTTAACTGCCTGCGGTTAATGCTATTTTGTTTTGAAAATGCGTTTACTGAAAATTGACCGTTTGCGTTTAAAATAGTATCAACAGTTGATTTTACAATGTTATCAATGGTTTGTTGATGGCTTAAACGCTCCACTAAAAAACTTTCGATGCGTTCTATACGTTCAGAAGTCGAGTTGGCATTTAAAATATTTTCACTAAGATTATTGCCTGCTTCTCCAAACAATTGACTCAAAGGAATAGCTTTATTTTCCATTTCTTTAATGGGGATGGTTGTAAAAGGTAAAAATCCGTTAGGTTGAAAACGCACAACAAAAGTTCCAGTTACGCCGATAGGTTCTACAACATAAGGTTTTGTTAACTGACCAATTAAGAAGCAGTTTGGTAAAATTATACTTTTTCCATTTTTAGGATGGTGCTTGTAAGTATCACCATAATGGAAAATTAATTTCATTGTTCCATCGGGAACGATGGTGTTTTTTTTAGGAGTTTCTTCTTTGATGCTTTCCAATGTCCAATAGCATTGTACAAACGCTTTCAAGTCGCTGCTAGGTTCAACTATTTTTGTTTTCATTGATTTGCCTTTTTTGAGGTATCGTTTTATAGTATGCCTTACGATTAAACTTAAAAACTAAATTACTTATTTTTTTCTTACTATTTTCTAATGCCAATTTGATTTATAATTGACATTACTTGGTATAATAAGGGGAGAGAAGACCTTTATAACCAGTAGGTTTTACTAACAAAGGACGCAAAGGAAGACGTGAAGGAAACATTTTCAAATAGCACGCCAAGGCACAAAGAACGCAAAGGAAGGAGAGAAGGAAATATTAGTACGAAATTTTTAATAGCACGCAAAGGCGCAAAGAACGCAAAGGAAGAAGAGAAGGAAACGTTGGTGCTAAGTTTTTTATGGTAAAGGTTATGGAATTATATTTCAAATGCTAAGCAAGTTATATCATCCACTTGTTCAACTTGCCCTTGCCAATCGTTAATGGTTTTTTGAAGTAATTTTTTAACTTGCTCAATGGGTTGATTGGCATTCTCGGTAATTAATTTTTCGAACCGCTTGTACATAAACTTTTTACCTTTCTCGCCACCAAATTGGTCAGGAAGCCCATCGGTAATCATAAATACGCGATCGCCTTTTTGTAGTTGATACTGTTGCGAGGTAAACGATTTCATGTGTTCGGTATAAAACCCAACAGGCATTTTATCGCCCTTTAATTCTTTTAATTCGCCCTTCGACAAAATATAAGTATTATTATTGGCAGCACTAAATTGTAAACGTAAGGTTTGTTGTTGAATGTGAACAATGGCAACGTCCATTCCTTCGCGGTTGTGGCGTTCGCGCTTGGTTTTATTGAGGGTGGCAATGAGTTTATCGCGCAGCAAATTTAAAATGGTGGCAGTATCACTTACTTTACTTTCGTTTATAATTTCATTCAAATACGAAACGCCCATTAGGCTCATAAACGCACCGGGTACGCCATGCCCCGTACAATCGGCCACCACAATATAAACTTCGTTATCGTGTTTGGTAAACCAATAAAAATCGCCACTTACAATGTCTTTAGGTTTAAAAATAACAAAGGCATCGCTTAATTCTTTACTTATATCTTGCTCAGAAGGAATAATGGCTTGCTGTATGGTTTGTGCATAATTAATGGAGTCAATGATTTCTTTTTGTTTTTCATCTACCAACATTTTTTGTTTCTCGATAATGGTTTTTTGCTGTTGCGATAGCTTAACCCGTTTATACAATAAAAAAGTAAATGTTGAAATGAGCAGTAAACCTAGTAAAGTAGCTCCTAAAATAATATTTCGGCGGTGATTGGCGGCTTCTGTTTTTTCGCGATCGCGTTTGGTGTTTAATTGCAGCAAAGTAATTTCGCGTTCTTGCTTATCTAATTCATAACGGGTTTGTAATTCGTTAAGAGCGGTCAGGTTCGTGTTTTTAAATTGCTTTTCTTTTTCGTTAATGTAACGCTCAGAGTAGGTCAAAGCATTTTCGTATTGATGCAACTGTGTATATATAGATCGAAGAACTTCTAAATTACCTATTGAAATATTAATATCTTCTACTTGCTTATCGAGTATGGCTTGAGCTTCTAGCGCATATTTTAAAGCCGTCGTTACATTATTCAACTTTAAATACGTTTGTGCTAAACTTGATTTTAAGATGGGAATAGCGTACATATCTCCCAATTCTTCTCGTATGGTTAGTGCTTGCTTGGCAGTTTCGATGGCTTTTTCGTAGCGTTTTAAATCGGTATATGTGGTACTTAAATTGGTTAAGGTTACGCCAACGCCGCGTTTGTGACGAATGCTTTGAAAGTTCTGCATCCCTTGTAAATTGTAGTATAAAGACGAATCGTATTTTTTGAGGTAACTGTACTCGCCTCCAATTCGGGCCGATATGTTGGCGTAGTTAAACGTATCTTTTACCTGAAGGGCTAATTGCAGTCCTTTTTTATAGTAGTAAATTGCCTTTTCGTGTGCGCCAATGTTGGCATATACAAACCCTAAATCGTGCCATACTTTAATTTGAATGCTTGGGGTTTTACTTTCTTCGGCAAAGCGTTGTGCTTGCAAGCAAAAATTAATGGCTTCGTTATGATTATTCAATACCGAAAGGGTACGTGCGTGCATTAGATACGATTTTATAATTTGAGTGGTATCTTTACTGGCGCGAGCAAATTTAATAGCAAGCGGAGAATATTTTAAGGCCGAGTCATTAAATCCCTTTAAGAAAAAATAGCGCGCCAACTGCAAGTTTAGACGTGAGTAGGCATAAGCATTTTTGGCTCGGTATATAAGATTGGTATTGGCTTTAATAAGTAGGTAGGCCGAGTCGGTTTGGTGGTCGAGAAGCGCATCTATTTTATTAAGTTTTATGCTTAATGCCAGCGAGTCGAGCTTTACCTGCGGAAACAAGTAGAACGACGTACACATTATGAAAAGGCTATAAATTATTTTTTTAAACATGTATTTCTATTTGGCTGTAGAATAACTTTTTTATTTAAAAATAAGATTTATTTATAAATATTGCTGTATTTTATTTTTAATTGAGATTTCAAGAAAGAGGGACTTTAGAATAAAATAGCTTATACCAATATTGGTTCTAAAAGATACAAGTTGAACCAGAATTATTTTTCTTTTAGGCGACGAAAAAATTATAGGCGTAGCAAGGCCTACGGGTATAATTTTTGAGGAAGTATAAGAGAAAAAGAAACTGGGTCAACGTATCTTTTAGAAATGCTTTTGGTATTACTCTGTAAAACACTTAAAATCGTGGTGGAAGACAAAAGTTGCAAGGACATTGAGTAGCATAGATTCGAGGACTATAAGAATAGTAAACGCTATTTTGAAGATTGTAGAACCGAGCATTTCTCATGGCTGTGGTAGGTTTTGCTTTGGAATAGATTTTACCTATCTACTTAAAATTTAACTGCCTAATAAATCTATGGCTCGCCAAATAATTTTAAAATCATTTTCGATTCGGTAATCTTTAGAATAGTTCAACAGCATTTTATTAAATACTTCTTGAGTGGGTTTATCAGCTAAACCACTTGCCGGACTGAGCACCGACGGTTTTAAGGCGGGTAAATCTTTTCGAGGGGCTTTGCCATACCCCACCCACGAGTATAAGCCAATTAAAACGTTTAGACAATTTTTTATGAAATTTAATTTGTGTATTTGCTTCCAAATTAAAAGGGGTGATACTAAAATAAAAAGTACCGATACGCTAAAATCAATCAAGCGTTTTTTACGTCTGTTTTCGGGGCGACCCACATTATTAACATCAATCATGTACAATTCGCCAGCGGTATCTATATGGCTACTCCCAATGATACTTAAACTTTCGGGAGGCGCAATTTTAAACTCTAAACCTTTGGTTACTAAACTCAACATTTGTTGAATAATATTACCTGAAGAAATATTTTTAGCACAAAAAATAATTTCGTTGATTTGATGAATAGCAATGATTTCACTCATCTGACTAAAATGCCCAATATATAGCGGATGTTTAACCCCATTGGCCTCATTGCTTACAAAAGCCAAATAATCGGGTTGTAGTTTCGTTTGTTTAATCAATTGGCTCACGCGGTTAAACTCGGCTTCGTCGCCCACAATGGCAATACGTTTTTCGATTGTTTTACCATACCAGCGAAAACGTTTAAGGTTTAAGCGGTGATACAACGCGCGTGTTAAAAAATATACTATTAAAGCCCACGAAGTACCCAATAAAATCAAAGCTCTCGAAAACCGATACGCCTCGGGTAATAAAGCATATCCAATTAAAATAAAAGCTGTACCCGCTAAAACCCCACGTATAATACGCGATAGTTTGAGCGGTGCGTCGTAGCCTCCACTTAAAAACGCAAAACACATCCAAACCAAAGTGTAAGCCGGAAAGGCATAGTTAATTAAACGTTCTGAATAAAAACCTTGCGCTAGTTTAAAATTAGTTTCATAAAAATCTTTAATCAAAAATAAGCCTGCACAAATCACTAAAAAATCTATTACTGGAAAAAATAACTGTGTTAAAAAGCGCGCCACAATTGCAGCGGCGGCTCGTAAGTAAATAGCAATATGAATTAGTGCATCGAACACTCGTGCATTTTGCGTACTAAAATGTTTGCGAGCAAAAATGGCCATGGCTTTGTAAAAAACAATCACATAATTAACACTGCTTTTTTTGGTACTCTCTCCTTTGTAGTGAATAATGCTGCTTTCGGCAAAGTAATAATTTTTAAACCCTCCTTTGGTAATGCGGTAACTGAGATCAATGTCTTCGCCGTACATAAAAAAAGTTTCATCTAACAACCCAACTTTATCGAGTACACTTTTTCGCATTAACATGTAAGCACCACTTAACACATCTACTTCGTGATTTTTAGTTTTATCGAGGTAAGTTAAATGGTAATAACCAAATTTTTTAGAGCGTGGAAACAAACTTGCCAATCCAAATATTTTATAAAAGGCAACAGCAGGTGTTGGTAAACCCCGTTTACTTTCGGGTAAAAAATTACCTTTCCCATCGAGCATTTTAATACCTAAACCACCAGCCAAGGGATGCGCCTCCATAAATGCCAAACTTTTTTGAAAGGTATCCTCTTGCACCACCGTATCTGGATTTAAAAGTAAAACATACTCGCCTTTAGCTAAACGAATGGCTTGGTTATTGGCCACCGCAAAGCCTGTATTGTGGGTGTTAGCGAGTAATGTAACTTCTGGGAATTTTTCTTTCACTAAAGCAATAGAACCATCTACCGAGTTATTGTCCACCACAAATACTTCGGCATTTAGGTGTTGCGTTGCATTACGCACCGAATAGAGGCATTGCTCCAAAAAATACTTAACATTGTAATTAACTATGATGATAGATAGCTTCAGACCCAAAAAATCGAAACACTAAAATAATTATAATTGTTTAATAATAAGTTTTTTTTATCTTTGACCGCCTTTAAATGGAGGTTCTCCGTCATTTTTGGTCCCATAGCTCAACTGGATAGAGCAACGGTTTTCTAAACCGTAGGTCGCTGGTTCGAGTCCAGCTGGGACTACTCAATTAAACCCCTTAACGGATGGCGTTAAGGGGTTTTAGTTTATAGTTTCGTCGTGTAACCTAAGCATTAACAGTTGGCTCGCTACCGAATTTGCAGATGCATAAAACTACTTTAGAGGGCTTGCAAGTAATGTGCTATTTTTTACAGTTAGTAGGTCATTCTAAATCCGTGTGTATTAAAAATTAAAGTATCTTGCTAACGAATATGAAAACAGATTTTTTATCTCACCACGAAACGCTTATAAAAGCACCTGTTGAAAAGGTGTGGCGGGCTTTAACGAATCCCGAACTAGTAGCCCAATATTTTTTTGGTTCAAATTTAATTTGTTCGTGGGAAGTAGGAACGCCCATTTATTTTAGAGGCGAGTGGGAGGGTAAACCTTATGAAGACAAAGGCACCGTTTTAAGTTATAGTCATAACGATACCTTGAGTTTTTCGTATTTAAGTAATTGGAGCGGCTTGCCCGATAGTCCCGAAAATTATTTGCATATTGTTTACAAAGTAAGTGCTACACCCGAGGGTACCCTGCTGCAAATTACGCAAAGCAATTACGATGCCGATAAAGCGGCTCCCAGCGAGGGCAACTGGGCGGCAGTAATAGACGGGATGAAGAAGTTAGTGGAAACTACTTAACTTATTAATTAGTTCCTGCTTCCTTGGCTGGTTTTTCTTCTGAGAAAATAGTAAAACCTATCCCCAAAGCTAACCAGTGCTTGCCTTGATACCGCCAATTATCTTCACTACTTTTTGCTAACCAGTCCCATCCTGCAAACACCCCTATTTGTAACCTTCGCCATTCAATAACTAAACCAAGCGGAACAGTTATAGCCGCGCGCTCTTCAGTTTTTTTCACTACACCAAATGTATTCAAACTATCTAAGCTAACCGAACTAACACCTATACCTGTAACTAAAGCAAGAGAAAGGTAGCCACGAGTACTTGAAAGTTTTACACCTCCTAAAGCCGAAAGGGCTAAGTCCTTTTTGAAATCTCCAGTTTGTGGTCGGAATTTGAATGGTAAAACAGTAGAGCCATAAACCGGCAGAAATCTTCTTATTATTTTAGAAGCTACTGAATCTAACATCGTTTTTCGCATTAAGAAGAAACGTCTGTTACCATCTGCGTGATTTACGAGTACATCTTCTGATAACTGATAAAGTCGTTTCACTTTTCGTTGTTGACGTGTTAAAAGAGCAGGTGGATTAGCCCCTCCAAATAAGCTACTATAATTTGAACTGTTCACTACTTCGCTCTTAAGATTCCAAAATAACAAGACGTAATAATTGCCCACACTAGTTATAATCGTAAACTTTAAATTACTCGGTACTAACTTTAATGTACCACTGCCTTGTCCTGCCATGTTGCATTCCTCTAATACAGCAGGCCCATTTAATATAAAAAACCGATCTACACTTTGAGCGTTTAGCCTCACAAATACCATTGTTAGGATAAATAAATAAATTGTAATTTTTTTCATCATCATAAAAATTAAACACCTACTCTTCATCGGATTTTCGGTAAACTCCGTTTTATGCAAAGGTGGCATATAGCGGCTGGCGCAACTAGGGGAGTTTATGCAGCACAAGAGGGGGGATTAATCACAGGGGTTTAAGGGGAATAGTACACGCCAAAAAATTTGGAAAAAGTACCTTTCGTATCAGAGTTTTGTAGAAACCTTAAAACATAAAATTATGACTATTTTAAACTCAAAACTTCAAGAAATTCAGGGATTTCTAAATGAGGTCATCTCAGATGCAAAAAGACTACTAACTCCACCCGTTTTACCTGGAGAAACGCCGATTGCCATTGATAAAACAGAGGTTAGTGCTAGTGATGCAAAAACTTGGATAGACTCGTCCTCAGCGTTTTTTAGCGTTGGCAACACCAATGCTATTGATCCTTTCGTACTAACTCTTAAACTTGAACACTTAACCCAACTTCGCAATCATCCTTTATCTAAACCAAGCGAAAGTGCTGTTAAATGGATAGGTGGTTTAAGATTAATCTATGCAGTAGAAGAAAGTGTATTTAAAATTTATTTCAGACCCTTGTACTTTAAATGGGTAAACGATTTATTTGGGCAGGGGAATGAATTATACGCTTTGTACATGCTTAATGAAGACGAAACAGTATATTACGCTTACGATATTAATGCTGGTTTTCAAACGCTAGACATGAATGATGCTGGTGTAGCCAATAAAGTTAATACCAATATACAACGTTATACCGACGCACAATCGGGTATTTACATTAAACGCAGAAACGGTGAGGCAACGAGAACAACTCATACTGCCAATGATGTAAAGTCGGTTATATTTACTTTCCAAGAGTTTCTTACACTTCAAGATTCAGGAAACCCAGGCATCAATGATGTAAAAATATGGAACTATGTTAAACAAATTAATTCGAGTACCAACCCGATTGTAAAACACGATTTAATGCTATCGTCCGATGACGTTATTTACAATACCAGTTCATCAGGAATTAGTTTGAATCCCATAAAAAGTAATTTCCTAGACCTCTCGCACCTTTGCCCACCCAGTTGCAGTGGCGGCGAGTTCCTATTTAGGTTATACCAATAAAATTAATCAACCTTAATAGCTAAAGCTAAATATTCAATACAATAGCTTATTGAATGTTTAGTTTTTAAAATTTCTTTTCTTACATTTAATAACATAAACTAAACACCTATGAAAAATTTGTTCAAGCATCCTTCGGTCTATAAACCACACACCATTATTTTAATACTACTTACCCTTATCTTTTTTCAGTGCCAAACGTCAACGCCAACTCAAGATGAGTATTCAAACACACCCGTAGAAAAAGTAAATGTTGAGAATTGTTTATACCCTCCTGTGGGTGCCGAAAACCTTATTTCGCTTGATTCACATGTTTTAAACGTTGGAAAAGCTAATAGAGAACGAAAACTTTTTATTCAAAATTTCAGATATAAAAAGCCAAATGGTGATTACGTTTATTTCACAGATGACATCATCGAACAAATTTATAAAGATCACTTTTGCAAATTCAAACAAACATGTCGAACGTGTACTACCAATTGTAGAGATACTATCAACGGACTTCGCTTTGTATATGGCATAGATACGACGAATTACAAAATAAAATTGTTTTATCAACCCGTTTGTTTAACCCTAACTGCAACCACAAACGACTCTGTCCGCTTCGCCGTTATTAAAAAAATAGATAAAACCGATACTATCTTCAAATACGAACCCGCTAAGGGGTTTATACCTGCCACTCCAAACGAAACCTTAGCCATTAGCAATTACACCCAAATTGTTATCAATAAAAATACTTCCCCTACTGTTAGTTGGCAAGCCTATCGACAAAATGTGGATGTAGGATCTACTATTTTTTCACTTGCCGAAATAGGCGACTTGTTAAATGATAACTCGAAAGACACCGTATCTATTTATAATGCCGCATTTCTTAAAGCCATTTCAAATAGTACCGACTCATTAATTTACCACTCCATTATCTTAACCGTTGATGGCAATATCAATAAACTAACTGGCGACTTTAAAGGTAAATACGCCAACCTCTCGCACCTGTGCCCGCCTAGTTGCAACCAACTTACTTTTAAAAGAAAATAATTCGTGGATAGTGTTTGGCAATTACTCTCTAAAAAAGAAAGCTACCCTTTGGCTTTGGCACTTTTCATCGGTGTCATAGCCTATCCCTCTTTTACAGGGTTTCACAAAAACATGTTTTGGCAACTAAGCATTTGGATTTTTTTTTATATAGCATCCCACATAATTCCATTCCTAAATAATAATAACCATTTCTTATTTAACAGTGCCATCTTATTCGAGTTCACGTTTATCTTATTAGGCATTCGGCTTTACTTTGCTGCACATCTTAACCTACGGTGGTTAAGCACACTCGCCATTATACTTATTCCCTTGTTTACCCTCATCGAAATTTACGTTAAAGGCTATACGCAATTAACCAACTATACTTATGCCATTGGCGGTGTGTGTGTATCACTCTTTCTTCTAATTATTCTTCATCAAGCCTTCTTAAAAAAGCAGTATGCCTTAGTGTGGATTTGTTCGGGTTTAATTCTTTACTTTTTAGTAGCCGCCCCTTATTTTGCAATGCTTCATTATTTGAATAGGGCACACTTAAAACTTAGTGAATTTCTTTTTTTTATCATTGTAGATGTATTAGCCAATTTTCGGTACAGTCTTTTGGCTTTAGGATTTTGGCTAGTTTATAAATCTTCTAAACATTCTATTCGCCATGGAGCCTAATACCAACGAGTTATTTGTTGCCATTGTCCTTACCACGTTTGTTATGCTGGTTTTAGTGATTGCTATTATTCTAACCTTGTTTATTACTACTAAAAAACAAGCGCAAGCCAAACTCGATTTTGAGCGCGAGCTACGTCAGGTCGAAAATGAAGTTAGCGAACATGTATTGGGGCAAATGGCGCAGGAGCTTCACGACAATATTGGTCAAGAGTTAACTGCTCTTAACTTTCAAGTACAAAATCAAAAACTCGATTACCCTCAATTGAGCAATAGCTTTAAACCCATCGAAATACACCTCGCATACATAGATAGACAATTGCGCTTGTTAAGCCGCACACTCAATTACGATTACTTAGGACACATCGGTTTATATGCCGCCATACAAACTTTAGCCGAGCGACTCAATGCTCTTAAACGCATCGCCATCACTTGCCAATTGCCCAACCAAAGCACGGCACTCGATAAAAACCAAGAGTTAATGGTGTTTAGAGTATTACAAGAAATAGCACAAAATGTACTTCGGCACTCGGCAGCAACACACCTTCAAATAGAAGTAAACAAAACAATGCACACATTCGATTTAATGATAACCGACAATGGCAAAGGCTTTGAAGTAGATACTATTTTAAAAAGTAAGAATGCCTCGGGCTTAAAAAATATTTTAAAACGCATCAAACTAGCTAACCTACAAATAGATTTAAAAAGTGAAATCGGGAAAGGCACTACCTATCGCATTTACAAACCAAACACTTAATGTCGTTTAAATTTTAATTTAGATAAAAACTAGACGAGGACTTAATGAAATTTTACTACTTTAGTGCCATTCCATCATGGCAACACAAAACAAAAAAATCGTTCTAATAGATGACCACACCATTGTTCGCAATGGCTTACAAGAACTCATTCTGAAATTAGGCCCTTACACCATTAGCCAACAATTTGCTTCGGGCGAAGATTTTTTAGAAGCCTTACCCGACTCTAACTCGGTTGATTTGATTATTTTAGATTATAACATGCCCCGTTTAAATGGTGGCGAAGTTTTACAACAACTCATGCAACAACATTGGCAAGTGCCAGTTTTATTTTTAACCCTCAACGAAGATGAGAACACCATTATTCAACTTTTCCGGTTAGGTGCTAGAGGGTACTTACAAAAAAATTGTTCGGCCGACGATTTAAAAGCCGCTCTCGCATCTATCTTTAAAAGTGGATACTACCACAACGAGTTTTTAACCCTTTCGTTGCGCCACAACCAAGTACTTACAAAAAAAACAGAGTCAGAAAAAATACTAGAACAACTCACCGAACGCGAACGTTTATTTTTAAAATTAGTTTGTCACGAAAAAGAATACACTTACGAACAAATTGCTGATAAAATGGAGGTTCAACACCGCACCGTAGATGGTTACCGCGAAAATATATTTAGTAAGTTTGGTATAAAATCCAAAACAGGTTTAGTACTCTTTGTTTTAAAATACAAACTTATAGAGGTGTTGTAAAACTCTTGTTGAGATGGATATTGCCTCAGTTGAATTGTAATACCAAAAGCAAACATATTTTTACCGAACTAAATATTAATAGTACTTAGTGTGAATGTTTAATAATTTAAAATTAGAAAAAATGTTTAATTTTGATTGTATCACCTGCTTTGATTACTGGTTATGGAAGAAGAATTGGGGCATTTCTGGGACGTTGAGGGTTCAATCATTCAACAACTCTGGAGTAACAAATTTTACTTCTTGGCAATTTGATTTTCAACCTGAACATTATAAAAGATGTTGCAGTAGTATAACTAATATGACACACATTGTAAGCGGCAGTGCTGTTGGTGGAGGCATACAATATACTTGCCATAATGGAACGCGATTAACGAATGTAGGTTTGGTTAAAGTGAGAATGCGAAGAGTTACGGGGGCTGGAGGGCCTCAACCTATTAGTCAATTTATTCAAATAGTACCTTAATTAGTAATTGAATTGAATCTTAAATTAATAGTATTTTTAATAGTTGGGATAGTTCGAATAGGACTATCCCAATCTTACTTTTTAAATATTTCTCTCGGTAATTCACTTCATGTAGATAACACCAATAAACAAGAACAGAACTTTTTACTTAGCGATAATAGTAATTTAAAAATTGCAACTAATGGCAGTAGATTTGATTTTTTTTCCTTTACAAATTTGAATTTGGGTATCTCCATAAACAAAATACTAAATGAACGAAGTATTATCGAACTAAAGCTTTTGAATGACGGTGCCAACATGAATTTATATTCTACTTACGCTACGGCTCAACCGAGTACAGTAAATTTTATAAATGTTACTGGTAACTCAATAAAGTTTAGCTACAGTATTTATAATTTTTCGTTCAGATATAATTTCTTATTGAACTCAACTAAAAGTGCTTCTACCTATCAAGGAATTAAAACAAAAGTATTTTTGCTTTCCGCCATTGACATTTTCACCCCTTCATTTAACGCACTCCTCAACAAATCAGGATCTATATATGGAATCGAAAGCATAAGCTATTCTTCTGCCAATGGTTTAAATAAAATTGATGTTACTTATACCATTAAAAACAGTAATAGAATAAGTTTTAGACCTTGCTTTGGACTAAGTATGAAAATAATTAAAAAAAATAAATCATTATTTAATTTACAAACGTATTGGGGCTTCAATGCTTTGCACAACCTTGCCGAGGGCTTTGTGAGTGTTTATGAAAATAATTTATTTGTAGCTGAAAGAAAATATAAACTTACTGCTTCGGCTTGGTATTTTAATATTTCGAAAGATATTACTTTCAAAAAGAAATCTAAACCAAAAAACAGATGAGGTTTTTTACGATACTCATCCTGTTACAGGTTGCGGTTTTGTCTAAAGCACAAAACAAAATAGTTTTACAACCTGTTTTAGAATACAAATTTCACACCAACCAAGTGGAGTCCTATTCGTTTTTCGCAAATAATTTAACGTGGCGTGTTTTACCAAAAAACTTTACAGAATCGAATGTGGTTAATTTTGGCCTTAAAGTGGGGCGTAAGTCAAAATACCTAGGTTCTTACTTAGGATTTATTGTAGATAATAACCGTTTAAAAAATCAATTACAAATTTTTGATAACAACGCTTTAATTGCCGCTTATCATTTTGATAAAACCTACCGCTATATCAGAATTACTAATCATTACGACTTCTTTATTTTAGGGAGAGACACCGTAAATGCTAATAAAAAATTATATTCACAATTGTTATTTACAATTGGAGGAGATTTATCAATTCCAATCTTCAATAGATTAGAGATTGACCAAAAAAAAGTTCAATCCAATAACTACACCTTTAATTTTGAAAACATTTACGGAAATGTCATAGCCAAGCAATTTTTTATATCTATTGGTTTAACCTATAAAATTATTAATCGTAAAAATAATAACATTATCAATCTTGGTGTTAACTACAGATTCACACAACGAAATTTTAGAGGCATAAATAGTAATTTAAAAGTAACTCAAACAGAACTAAACAATGTAGATAAAACTTACTACTTCAATTGGTCGGCTTCAAATAGTGGATTATACATCACCATTTCGAAAGATATTGGTTTTTAATTTTTTCTTTGAGAACTTAACAAACTTATTTCACCAAGAGCCTATTTATATACGTTTTTTGATTTATTTTAACTCCTATCTTAAAGCATCACTTTCTTCAAATTTGGGCTAAACATTTAACTTTTTTATGGGATTAGAACCTAAACGAATTTAAGTCATTCTCTCATTAAAAATTACTATTTTTACAATTCAAAATTTTAAAACATGAAAAAATATACCAAGCTATTAGGTTTGATAACTCTCATGCACGTTTTTATGGGATTAAACGCGCAAAATATTAATGTTAGTGGCGCATTAGTAGGAAACGGCACTTATCCAACACTCGGTGCTGCATTTACCGCCATCAACGGGGGTAGCCAAACAGGTGCTAATATTATTGTTGATGTTGTAGGTAACACAACCGAAACCAGTTCGGCGGTTTTAAACTCTGGAACCTGGACTAGCTTAAACATTGCACCTTCGGGGGGTGCTTTGCGCACGGTAAGCGGTGTTTTAGCGGCTTCACTAATTGATTTAAATGGGGCAACTAATGTTTCTATTAATGGTTTAAATACAGGCGGTAATGCCCTAACCTTTAGTAATACCGATATTGGTAATTTAACCACATCAACTGTTCGTTTTATTAACGGCGCATCTAGTAATACCATAACTAACTGTACTGTGCTAGGAGCTTCGACCAGTAATACATTAGGTACTATTCTTTTTTCGATAGGTACAACAGCTGGCAATAGTAATAATAGTATTTCTAACACAACTATTACCGCTGTAAGTAGTCTTAACTTAGCTACTAACATGATTTATTCGGCTGGTACACTTGGGTTCGAGAACAACAACAATCAAATTATAAATTGTATTATTTCTGATTTTTTTAACGCTGGTGCCGTTTGTAATGGCATCCAAATTCAGTCTAACAGTTCGGGTTGGACGCTCTCTAATAACCGAATTTTTCAAACAGCCACCCGAACCTTTACAACTTCTAACACACACAACGGCATTAATATTGTTGCAGGTAGTGGTTATACTGTTAGTAATAACTACATAGGTGCTTCGGCTGCCAATGCTACTGGCACTATGGTTTTAGGAGGTACTATTGCAACACGCTTTATCGGTATTTCTGTTAATACTCCGAATACTGGATCAGCAACAAGTGTATTCAACAATACTGTTTCTGCTATAACACTCAGCACCTCTAGTGGCGCTGCTACATCGAATGGCATTTTATGTGGCATTAATTTTATAAGTGGAAATGGAAGCATTAACAACAACATAATTGGTGGTAACACAGGTGTTAATTTATTACAAGGTTTTCCTACTACCTCTCAAGGAGCGTTAGTCGGTATTAATGCTAGTACCACAGGAACTATTAGTATAAATAGTAACACCATTGGTGGTTTGTCATCAAGCGGAGTTACAGCAGCAGTAGCAGGTGCCATATTTGGTATTAATATATCGGGAGCAACAGGGTCTTTATCTATTAATACAAACATAATTGGAAACTCAACGACTAACAACATGAGAAGCGGTACTTCGGGTTTAACCACTGGCAACTCACTTTGCGTAGGTATAAACTTTGCATCCGCACCTGTGGGAACGGTTATTACATCGGGTAATACCATTCAGAATTTTGCAAGCTTCGGTACAGGTTTTGGCGGAACACTAAGAGGCATATTTACAACAGGTACTGGTGGTGCTACTACTTTTTCTGTAGTAAATAATAAAATTACCAATTTAGTAACTGATAACGCAAATGTAACACAAGGTAATGGTCAGTTAGGTACATTAGGTATTGGTATTACCTATGGAACAAGCAATACAATTGCCAGCAACACTATTAGTGGTATTGCTATGACTGGAACGGTTGCTGCAAGTGTTTGTATGGCAGGTATATCTACCGCAGCAGCTAGTAACCCACTCATTCAGTCTAATCTTATTTTTGATTTATCAAATGCTGCTACAGGTACGATTGTAACTGCGCCTGGGTTGGTAATAGGTGTTTATATACGTGGAGCAAACACAGGAAGTGTAATTATTTCTAATAATATGATTTCATTAGGAACTGGGCAAACGGCTAACACGTCTTTTGTGGGTGTAGGTGTATTTAGTGGAGGGGTTACCCCTGTATTAACAGGTATTTATTACAATACAATCAATATTACAGGAGTTGCCGCAAGTGGTGCACAACCTAGTTTTGGTATCTATAGAGGTAATTTTTTAGCTACAGCTGTTACTTTTCCAGTAGATATCCGTAATAATTTAATTACCAATACACGTAGTGGCGGAACAGGCGTACATTGCGCTATTTCTAATAATTTTGGTGCAACCACCGCAAGTAATGCTGGCTGGGGCGCTAACGCTTCCAATAACAACGTTTTAAATGCGGCTAATCCAGCTAATGTAGGTTGGTGGAATACCGCACAAACTTTTGCCAGTTGGCAAACCACTTCTGTCGCTGATGCAAACAGTTATTCAGGTATTGCCGTTACTTATGTAAACCCAGCTAACGACTTGCATTTAAACATGGGCTTAACCCCAACTTTAATTGAATCAAATGGGCAAACTATTGCGGGCATCTCTACAGATATTGACAACCAAGTGCGTCCAGGTCCTGTGGGTTCTGTTAATGGTGGGGCATTTTTACCCGATATTGGTGCCGATGAAATTGACGCAGTTCCTTTAGACATTAATGCGCCAAATATTTCATTACCTCTTTTAACGTTTACGTGTAGCACCGCCGACCGAACATTTACCACTACTTTACTAGATTTATCGGGTGTTCCAACAACTGGCACTTTACAACCACGTGTTTATTTCAGAAAAAATGCGGGTCCATGGTTTTCTACTCAAGGAGCATTAGTATCGGGTTCTGCAACCAATGGCGTTTGGAGTTTTACAATTAGTTCGGCCGCAATGGGTGGATTAGCAGTATCAGATGTGGTAGGGTATTATGTAATTGCACAAGATATACTCGGCAACATTGGCAGTAATCCTTCTGCTGGATTGGTTGCAACAAATGTAAACGCGGTTACTACGCCTCCTACTACTCCTAATACCTATTTAATTAGTGGTAATCTTTCAGGGCTTTATACTGTGGGTGCCGCTGGAACTTATTCGACTTTAACAGCCGCAGCTAATGCTTACAATAACAGTTGTTTAACAGGCCCTGTGGTATTCAGTCTAATTGATGCTACTTACCCTTCCGAAACATTTCCAATCACTTTTATTAGTAATGTAAATGCGAGTAGTACAAATAGCTTAGTAATTAAACCTGCTGCGGGAGTAAGCCCAACCATCACAGGTTCGTCAACAACAGCAATTATTGTGATTAATGGTGGCGATTTTATTACCATTAACGGCAGCAATGGCACAACGGCCAATTCAATTTGTCCACTAGTAAAAGCGAGTAGAGATTTAAGTATCATCAACACGAACGCTTCAACGGCTTCGGCTGTTCTTTCTATACAAACCAACACCGCCGGAAATGCTGCCACTAATAATGCTATTCTAAATTCAATTGTTACAGGTAATGGTGGTTTAACTACTGGTGTTGCCATCAACATCAGTGGACCAACTATTGGTAGTGGTGCAGGTGCGGTTAATAACGATAATAACAGCATCATTAACAATTTAATTCAAAGTGCGCAAATAGGGGTCTTTTCTGCGGGTCAATCTATCACCATTAAAAATAATAATACAACAGTTGATTTGAATGAATTGAATGGTGTAGGCGCTAATGCCATTGGAAGAGTAGGTATTATGATTTTGTTTGATAATGCAACGCTAGTTAGAGCCAATACCATTGCCAATATTATTTCGGCTGGTTCAGTTGATGTGATGGGTATTACATTAGGTAGTAATGCGCTTGCTAATTCATTAACAACGGGTGCTGAGGTAACCAATGCTACGGTTACTGGAAATGTAATCAATAACATCTCACAAAGTGGAACCTATTCATCGGGAGGTATTGTGTTAGCGGCTACTACAACGGGTACTAGTTTAATTGCCAATAACTCTGTAAATAATTTATATGCAAATGGAACTGGTGGCGATTTTGGTGTAGGCATTTACTATGGCGGTGGCACAGGTGTGTTAAACGTGTTTCATAATTCGGTGCAACTGACAGGAACTTTAACAGGCGCCAGTCAACCTAATATTGCTTTGGGTATAAACGGCGTTACGCCTCCTGTTAACATTCGCAACAATATTTTAATCTGTACAGGGTCTAACGGATTTAATGGAAATACAGGTATTGGATTAGCTTATACCAGTACTTTGGGTAACTACGCTAATTTAATCAGTTCTAATAATGCTATTTTTGTTTCTGGTGCAAGTTCTTCTATTGGTCGCGTTGGCTCACTTGCAGCGGGCACGCAACAAGTAACCTTAGCCAATTGGCAAACCGAAACCGGAAAAGATTTAAACTCGGTTAACATTTCTCCAACCTTTGTTTCAGCCAATGATTTACATTTAGTGGCCAATAGCAACACAGGTATTGAAAATGCAGGTACGCCAATTGCTGCCGTGCCAACCGATGTGGATTGCGATGTAAGAAATACCACAGCCCCTGACATGGGATTTGATGAAGTATGTACGAATCCATCGTTGGCAACAGCCGCAGTAAGCAACAGCTTAGTTTGTGCTGGCTCAACTGTGGCTTTATCAGTTGTTACTGGTACGTTAAATGATGCCACTGCTTGGAATTGGTATAGTGGCAGTTGCGGCGGTAGTAGTGCTGGAACGGGTACTTCTGTAAACGTGGCTCCTACAAACACTACCAGTTATTTTGTGAGCGGTATGGGAGGTTGTATTACTACACCTACTTGCGCAAGTGTAACGGTTAATACAAATCCATTGCCTACACTAACCGCCAACAGCGGAAGTATTTGTGCTGGAAATAGTTTTACTATTGTGCCAAGCGGCGCATCCACTTATACATTTAGTGGTGGAAGTGCTATTGTAAGCCCAATTGCAACTACCAATTATACCGTAAGCGGAACAAGTACTTTAGGATGTAACGGTTCTGCCATTGCCACAGTAACGGTGAATGCTTTACCAACATTAACCGTTTCTACTTCGGCAACCTTAATTTGTACTGGGCAAACTGCCAGTTTAACGGCATCTGGCGCAAACACGTATTCTTGGAGTGCTGGAGGTAATACGGCTGCAATTACAGTGTCGCCTTCAACCACCACCATCTATACCGTAAACGGAACAAACGCTTTAGGTTGCGTAAGTTTACCAGTAAGTATTACACAAAGTGTTAGTTTATGTGTTGGATTATCAACACCGCAAGCTAACGCCTTAACGGTTTCGCTTTACCCAAATCCATCTACAGGTCTTGTAAATTTAGAACTCAATGCACCATCGCAAGTAAGTGTTAGTAATGTATTAGGCGAGTTGATGTGGCAATTTAATACCGAGAGTTCTATCACACCGATAGATTTAAGTAAATATAGCAATGGTTTATACTTTGTAACGATTAAACAAAATAATCAAAGCCAAACCATTCGTGTTGTAAAACAATAGAACTATTAGCCATACGCTAAAGATAAAGCTCTAAACACTCGGCAAGCCCCCGTTAGCCTAGTGTTTAGAGTTTTTCGTTTTATAACCTACCACTACTGGTTTTAATATTTTGAGACCGCTGCAAGGTATATTTACTGGGTTTTAAACGTTTTTTAAGAGATGAAAAACGATTTTACTGGCTTGTGGCGATTTAACAAAAAACTTTATGAAACCTTTGTTTATAAAGGGTTATAGCTTGCAACAATCTCATTTTATAGAATACCCAATAAAACCAAAGTAATTCCGTTAGTTTAAAAAATAGAACGATGAACACTAAACGCTTAGCATTTTGGGTATTTGTTATTGCAAGTAAAATAGGGTGGTCTCAAAACACCAACATTAATTATAAAAGTGCTATCAAACTTTATAATTTGACCACCGTAGATGAACAAGTATGGTCCACAAGACTCAACAATACCTCATCGTTACGTTATCAAAATACAAGTAGTACGTTTCAAATTCTTTATCCAACTATTGCTTTTCAATGGCAATCCACAAAAAATAATTTTCACGAAATAGAATTGGTACGTTTCATGTTGGGAAAAACGAGTACAAAAACAGAAATTGTAAATGATTCGTTGAACAACACACAAACTATAAGTAGTGGTAACCTAAACACAACGGCCATTGCAGTAAGATATGAATACATTTTAACCTTTAACAAATCGAAAGAACGTAAATGGGTTCCTAGCATAGGTTTTGCTGTTAATCCCTACTATCACCAAAGTAGTTATTCTCCAAAAACGTCAAATGCGTTACCAACATCCAATATGAATATTGGCCTGAAATCCTTTATTATTCCACGCATTACCTATTTCGTAACTTCAAAATTTTTTGTTGATGTGAATGTTCCGCTTTGCTTTTTCGACACGTATTATTCCTCTTACAAAGAAAACGATCCTGCTATTTCCGTTCAAAATAGAACCAATGCCAACTTTAGCTTTGAAGGATTCCCAAAATTTTTTAGTGGTCGGTTTGGCATTGGCTTAAAACTCTAATAAATGACCTTGGTATTCCATCCAATAGGCAATTCGTGCAGTAGGAACAGAAAAAAATTCGTTTTTCAATTCCACCAGAGGTGTTAAAAACTTTGAAAAAGATGCGCACAAAATTGTATATTTGATTATCTGAAAAAATCAAGACAAATAGCTTCGTTATTTATACTAGCCGTAATGTTATTCATTACGGCTCGTTTTGCTGTTTTTAGTACGGCCATTAAAATTCAAAAAAAACAATTTAGGCAAACAGTATTAGCGCATCAAAAAGATGAACTAAAACAAATTTGTTTTAATGCCGATGAGTTATATAAAAACTGTAAAGGCATTGAGTGGAAAGAAAACAATAAAGAAGTTGTAATGAATGGAAACTACTACGAAGTAATTTCAATCGAAAAAAAGGAAAATATTTTTCTAGTCAACATTATTGAGGACACTAAAGAAAATGAATTATTTAAAAACTTCTTTAAACAAACCGATCGCAAAGGACAGTTAGCCGATTGCATTTTATTTTTATTAGGTATGCACTTTGTTCCAGTCGAATACGTGGTGTTGAAACAATCGGACTCGGTATGCGTTAAGCACCATACCCATTTCACTTTAAAAAGCGGTGTAGTTGTAAATGCCCGCACCGAAAAGCCCCCACGCGTTTAACCCAAATTATGTAATAGCAATCTATTACGAGCCGAAATCCCTTCAAAACAAGGTTCTTCATTACTTTTTCTTCTTCACCATAGTGCTGCTATGTAGTGGTCGAAAAATACTCGTTTTATTGGGCTTTCACCTCTCACTACGATTCCTGTTGCATAATCTGTTTTTAATGTTTTTCAATAAAACAATTGACCTTCTGTTTTTAAGGTCAAAACCCTTTAAACGCATCTTTCAAAATGAAACATTTTTTAGTAATGCTTTTGGCATTATGTGGTATGTATATCAACGCTCAAACGGTAACCGTGGTAGATAGACTAACGCGCGAACCGCTTGTGGGTGCTGGTGTTGTAGCGTATCCTAAAACACCTTTATTTACCAACAGTAAAGGTAAAGCCGACATAACAACACTAAAAGATAAGGATAGTATTTTTATTACGTTCTCGAATTATAAACTGCAAATGGTTTCTTACACGCAATTGCAAAAAATGAAGTTTATTGTTGAACTAGAAGAACTAAATATTTCACTATCCGAAGTTGTTATCTCGGCTAACCGTATTAAGGAAGATAAACTTGAAACGCCTAACCGTATTCAAAAAATAAATATGAAAGAGGTGGCGTTTCAAAATCCGCAAACAACCGCCGACCTTTTGGGAACGGGCGGTTACGCTTTTATACAGAAAAGTCAGTTAGGCGGTGGCTCGCCCATGCTACGCGGCATGGCCACTAACCGTGTATTGTTGGTTGTGGATGGTGTGCGCATGAACAATGCCATTTTTAGGGCGGGCAATTTGCAAACCGTTATTTCTTTAGATGCCAATGCGCTAGAGGGTACCGAAATATTATTTGGGCCAGGGTCGGTAATGTATGGCAGCGATGCCATTGGGGGCGTGATGAGTTTTAATACACTTGAACCAAAATTTTGTGATACCACCACTAAAATTACAGTTCAGGGGAATGCCCTTATGCGCACTTCGACTGCCAATTCAGAAAATACACGCCACCTCAATTTTAATATCGGACTTAAAAAATGGGCGTTTGTTACCAGTTACACAAGAGGCGAGTACGGCGATTTACGCGCAGGGTCTGTTGGGGGCGATGCGCATTTTTATCGTCCTAATTACGTGCAAACCATTGCCAATAAAGATTACATGGTGCCTAATAACGATTCCACGCTACAAGTAGGTTCAAAATATAGCCAAAATAATTTCATGCAAAAAGTACGTTTTAAACCCAATAAAAATTGGGAGATAGATTATGGTTTTCATTTTTCGGAAACCTCGCCTTATAACCGTTACGATAGATTGTACGTGATGCAAACGCAAGGCCCTTATAAAAATAAGTTACGTTGGGCAGAGTGGTATTATGGGCCGCAAGTATGGAAAATGCACCGTTTAGGAGTTATCCATTCTAAAAAAAATAGTGCTTACGATCATTTAAGAGTAACAATGGCCATGCAAGATTTTGAAGAGAGTAGATACGACCGCGAGTTTATGGTGAGGGAATTACGCATGCAAAAAGAAACGGTAAAAGCCCTTTCATTAAACGTCGATCTTGATAAACAAATAAGCGAAAAACTAACGGTTTGTTACGGCTTAGAGTTGGTTCAAAATAAAGTTGGCTCTACGGCATCGTTAACACACGTTATTACTAAAGAAGTGGACTCGACGGTAACACGTTATCCCAATGGTTCTATTTGGCAATCGTATGGGGCTTATGCGAGTTTAAAATACAAGCTGCATAAAAACTTAATTGTGAGTAGTGGCATACGGTGGAGTGCGTATCGGATTGAAGCAGCTTTTGATACACTTATTTTTCCGTTTCCATTTACACGTGCTACCATGCGCAACCAAACGCTTAACGGGAGTTTAGGTTTAGTTTATACCCCGCATCGTACGTGGCAAATGTACTTAAATGTGGCTACTGGCTTTAGAGCACCCAACATTGACGACATGGGCAAAGTATTTGAGTCCACGCCGGGCTACTTGCTGGTTCCCAATCCTAACCTTAAACCCGAACATGCTTACAATGCCGAAATTGGAACGGTGAAAACGTTTGGTAATTTTTTAAAGGCTGATGTGGCGGGCTATTACACGTTACTGAAAAATGCCATGGAGCGTAAAGATTTTACGTTCAATGGACAATCTACTATAAGATATCAAGGTAATAAAAGTAATATACAAGCTGTTCAAAATGTTGCACAAGCTTATGTGTATGGCTTGCAAGCGGGGCTTGAGTTCAATTGGAAAGGGTTTGGCATACGTGGTGCTTACTCGTGGCAACAAGGCAAAGAGCAAAGTCCGGATAGTTTAATTTATTACCCCTTACGCCATGCTGCACCTGCGTTTGGAAGTGCTCACTTTACTTATCAGCATAAAAAAATGAAATTCGATTTTTATACAATATATAATAGCCGAATGGATTATGAGGAGTTAGCATTAACAGAACGTGTGAATACATCGTACGCCCGCGATTTTACTAAAGACCCAAAAGGACAAGCCTATACCGATAGTTGGTACACTCTCAATTTTAAAGCCGCCTTCTTTTTAAATCAATACGTGGTGGTAATGGCAGGCGTTGAGAATATAAGTGATATACTTTACCGACCTTATGGATCGGGCATTAGTGCCTCAGGAAGAAATATTATTGCCGCTTTAAAAGCAAGATTTTAATGATTAACTAAAATAAATTTCAAAGGAGCTGGTCTCAAATTTATTACCCAAAAAAATTATACCTATGAAAAAAATAAACTACAAAATTTTAAAACTCGCCACAGCTATTGGTCTTTTCGGATTCGTAGCTAACACTTCGGCGCAAAGTTTAGGCGGCGGCGGATGGCATTCGCTTGGCATTTGCAACGATAGTACAGTAAAAGCATTTGGCGAAAATGCAACCGGACAAATTGGAAACGGGAATACGGTAGATCAAACTACACCCGTTACGGTTGCTGGTTTATCGGGTATCATTGCTGTTTCGGGAGGTGGTGATCAATTGGAAGCCCATTCGATGGCACTTAAAGCGAATGGAACCGTTTGGTGCTGGGGCAGTAATCTTTATGGTGGCTTAGGTAACGCATCGGCCACCGGAACATTTGTAACGGCTCCCGTTCAAGCACTTATTTTAACGGGTGCAAAAGCCATTTCGGCTGGCGGCTGGCATTCGGTTGCATTAAAAAATGATGGCACCGTTTGGGCTTGGGGATGGAATAGCGACGGCCAATTGGGCGATGGAACAACGGTTGATAAATCTATTCCAACACAAGTGCCTTCGTTGACAAACGTTACCAAAATTGCAGCAGGAACTTACCACACATTGGCATTAAAAAACGATGGCACGGTTTGGGCTTGGGGCGATAATGTGAGCGGACAAATTGGAAATGGTACAACAGGTCTCGATAGAAATACGCCCGTTCAAGTTAATGGACTCAGCAATGTGGTTGCCATTACTGCGGGTCGCTTCTTTTCGATGGCTGTTAAAAATGACGGTACTGTTTGGACTTGGGGGCAAAATCTTTATGGCCAACTTGGAAACGGAAACACAACTGATAGCAATGTACCTGTACAAGTAAATGGGTTAACAGGCATTACCTCGGCGGTGGCAGCCAGTGGTGCGTTTCATGCACACGCTTTAAAAAATGATGGTACGGTTTGGTCGTGGGGGCGCAACACTTACGGCAACCTGGGCAATAATACCATTGCTAATTCGAGTGTGCCTGTGCAGATGACAAATTTTGCCTCGCCCATTGGTATAGCAGCGGGTACTAATTTTTCGTTGTTTTATAAATCGGATGGGAGCATGTGGGGCATCGGAAGAAATGCAAGCGGGCAATTGGGCGATGCAACCACTACTCAACGGAATGAAGCATTTCAATCCAACGTGATGTGTTCGGTATTGCAACAACAGTCCGTAATTGGACTAAAAGAAAATGGTTTAAGCAACGTCAAAGTTGCCATCTTTCCCAACCCTTCAACAGGAGGCGTATTTAATTTGGAACTGGTAAACGCATCCATGAGTGATTATAAAATAGAGGTTTACAATGCTATTGGACAAAATGTAGCTATTGAATCGTTGGAACCAATGGCCAACGATAAGCTGCGACTAAACTTGTCTGCAATACCCAATGGTATTTACTACTTACGCATGAAAGCAAGTAACCACACGCTTTACCATAAAATAGTAAAACAATAATAGTCGTATAAGAAGTTTTAAGAAAGTGTTTCTCTAGAAAGAGATTATAAATTATTTTCTAATGTTTGATTGCATGAAACTGATAACAGTTATATGGAATACAACCCTTATACCAAGTGAACTTATATTTTAGTCCAATCTACTCGTTTTTTTTCATCATTACTTCTTTAAAAATTTGTTTCAGGGCAAACATATAGTATATGTTTGAGCCAGTTTGTGTGCTGGGGCTATGCAACAAATTTTTTCATCGTACTGATAAAATTTATACTGAGCGTAGCCGAAGCAAATAACTTCGCATCTTTGGACTAAAACATAAGTTCATTTGGTATTATAATTGCTAACACCTGTAATTTTCTTGAAGAACGATAAAATCTATCCATAAAATATATATATGCTTATGATAATAAACATAAATAATAATATATGAATTAATAGCTCTAATTTTGCTCACATTAAAAAATAATAAAATGGTAAATAAATTAATCCACTCCACTCTTTTAATTGCAGCAATGCAATTGATGATTGCTTGCAATTCAAGCACTAAACATGAAACTACTAGCGCACCAGTAAAAGACACATTGGTAGCCTATGAAACTAAACATGTGATGACAAAGGCGGCTCAAGACTCGTTGACCCCCGAAGCTGTATTGCAAGAATTTATTGAAGGCAATAAGCGTTTCACAAGTGGGAATTTAACCCAGCGAGAACACTCGGATGCCATTAGAAAAGCGGTAACGGGTGGCCAATATCCGAAGGCAATGGTTTTAAGTTGTTTGGATAGTAGAGTGCCAGTAGAAGATGTATTTGACCAAGGTTTAGGAGATGTGTTTGTTGGTAGAGTTGCTGGCAACTTTGTAAATACAGATTTATTAGGGAGTATGGAATTTGCTTGTAAAGTGGCTGGTGCCAAATTAATTATTGTGATGGGACATCAACATTGCGGGGCCATTAAAAGTGCTATTGATGATGTGCATCTTGGTAATATAACAGCTATGCTCTCTAACATTAAACCAGCCGTTGCCATGAGTCAAGATTTTGAAGGGGAAAAATCGTCGAAGAATGATGTTTTTGTAAAAGCGGTTAATAAAAATAACGTTCGAAATACGCTTGCTCAAATTCGATCGAAAAGCGAAATACTTAGAGAGATGGAAAATAAAGGAGAGTTAAAAATTGTAGGTGCTTATTACTCGTTGCTTACTGGTAAATTAGAGTTAATTGATTAATCTATTTTTTAAACTTAAGTTACTTTAAAATGAACTTTAATCTTTTGTTAGACAATCTAACCAATCCAGCACTTTTGTTTTTTGTGCTTGGTGTTTTTGCGGTGTATTTGAAAAGCGATTTAGAAATACCTCCCAACTCTTCAAAATTTATTTCGCTCTACTTATTATTTGCAATAGGTTTTAAAGGTGGTCAAGAGTTATCTCACGAAACCTTTACAACCGAGATAGGTTTATCTATGCTCTTTGGTATTTGTATTTCGGCATTAATACCACTTTACACCTTTTTTATATTGAAAAGAAAGTTGAGTATTTTTGATGCAGGTGCCATAGCCGCGGCTTATGGTTCGGTTAGTGCCGTTACTTTTGTAACTGCGGTTTCGTACTTAGAATCGCAACAATTAAGTTTACATGGCCACATGGTAGCTATTATGGCTTTAATGGAGTCACCTGCAATCATTATTGGTCTTATATTAATTTCAGTTTTTAATAAAGAAGAAAACGCAACTAAAATAAAAATTCCATCAGTTATAAAACATTCACTAACTAATGGAAGTGTTCTATTAATTCTTGGGAGTTTATTAATTGGGTTTATAGCCAATACAAAACAAGCAGAAGGGATTAAACCATTCACCAATGATTTATTCAAAGGGTTTCTCGCTATTTTTCTTTTAGATATGGGCATCACAAGTGGTAGAAAATTAAAAGCCTTCTTTTCGTTTGGCATTTTCCCATTCATTTTTGCGGTTATTGTTCCGCTGCTAAATGGATGTGTTGTTGCTATACTCAGTTCATTTGTTACCGACGATGTTACCAATAGATTTATTTTTGCTGTTTTAGCCGCTAGTGCTTCTTACATTGCTGTGCCAGCTGCTATGAAAATAACCGTACCAAAAGCAAATCCTGGATTATATTTACCGATGGCGCTTGCAGTAACATTTCCGATCAACATTACGATTGGTATGCCTTTATACCTTTTAATGGTGCAACACTTTTAGAAGAGTTCATAAATCCATCTTTGAAATTATTGATTATGTGTTCAACACGTTTTCTAAAGTTCTTAATCGTGTAATAGAACTTTAGAAACGTGTTGAACCCTTTCCGTGAAAAGAACGATTAATTATACTGTGGCTTAATAAAACTACTTTTTAGAAAAAAATGTAACGTTCTGAATTAATGATGGAATGCTCAACATTTTTTTATTGAATAGCTGCTGCAGATTTTGTTTGGTAATAGATTTCTACTGACTATTTACGGTTAAACTCTTTTATTTTCAGATACGCCATTGGGGGACACGGCATTAATACTATTTGTGCATGTAAAACAATGAGATGGGCTATGCAAGGTTTATAATTTATTCGTTGACGCTTAACAATTAGCAAATAGTGTTCAACCCTGAACATAACTGTTCAGTAATGAACACTTTGATTTTCGTAACCAAAAATTAAACTACTGATAATCAAACTATTGCCATTTAATCGGAACTTGGCACAGCTTTAGTAAGTGTATAAGCAGATAAATAAAATTAAAAACTTAAACTATAAAAACATGAAAACTTTAACCTCAATCTTAGCCGCCATCGTATTAAGCCTTCTATCTGTAAACGCCGTAGCCGGAAATGGTGGTTCAACCGACATCCGCTCGTTTGTTAACGGTATTCAAAAAGCCAGCATTTTAAAAAGCGAAAAAAGTGGCGATGTAAAAAAAGTAAATTTTACTTTTACTGTTAACGAATTAGGTAAGGTTAATGCTGTATCGGCCGACCTTAAAAATAAAACGGAACGCGAGGCTTTAGAAGCACAATTTTCAAAATTACAATTTACAACTTTAGCACAAGGTGTAACTTATACTTTAGCCATCAACTTTATCAATTACTAAATAGTAGTGCATTCATTAAACCAATTGTAATTATTACGTTGTCCAAATAGCCGAAGCTATTCACTTCGGCTGCACTCAAAATAAATTTTATTTAGACGATGAAAAAAAATCACATAAGTAACTACGGAAGATTTTTTTGAAGACGTATAAACGAAAAAGAACAAATAGATTGAACTATATACTATTTTTAATTGGTACTGTACATCGCTCCCCACTTTCTAGCTGCAAAAAACCGCTCAAATAAAGAGCGGTTTTTTTATGAGTGCTAAGAGGCTGTCTAGGTTATAAATGAACTTTACAACTAATACCAAATGCAAATATATTTTAGTCCAAAGATTTTGCCAATAAAAATTGGTGGGATTGAGGCGGTAATTACAGGCTTAGCATGCAGCTACGTCGAAAATTAGCAACGAAAATAACACCAATTTTTATCAAAAGATTGGACTAAAATATAAGTTCTTTTGGTATAAGCCCAATTTTAAATACTACCATTTGTACTACACATGGCGTTTACTTTATTTGGAAATTAATTGGCAAGTTAAAATACACACTCACTGCTCGCCCATTTTGTTTACCCGCTTTCCAATTTGGCATGTTTTGAATAACGCGTTTAGCTTCCTCGTCGCACTCGCGGCAACCCAATACCCCTTTTAAAATTTCAATCTTTGTAATGGCACCTGTTTCGCTAACTACAAATTTCAAAAAGCATTTTCCACCTAAACCCAAATCGCGGGCAACAGTAGGGTATTGCAAATTTTTTTGAATGTATTTAATCATTTCGGTAGTGCCTCCCGGAAACTCAGGCATCTCTTCTACAACGGTAAATACATCGGGTCCTTTTGTTTCAGTTACACCTTTGCCATCAGGCTCACCATCGGCAGGTGGCAACACGTCATCGTCTGTGCCTTTTTCATCGGTGTTGCCAACTTGCGTATCTCTTACATCGTCTTGCGTGTTTTGAGTCAACTCCTCCACATTATCTTTTATAATGGGCGGTGTAAAACGTAAGGTTTCAACCAAGCGTTGTTCGGGCACTTCGGGGGTTTCTACTTTTAATTCGATAGGTTCTTCTAAAGGCTTAGGTGGATCTAAGGTATAGGTTACCACCAAATCATCTTTGGGCAAAACCGCATCGGGAGCTTTACCAAAAGCAGCTTTTGCACTCCATATTAAAAACACAAAGCCCACCATGCCGCCCATAATGTAAGTTAGGTTTCGGTTATAATTGCTGCGTAATTCGTAAGCACCATACGCACGGTTGCGTCCTTCAAACACTAAAGCATTGCGTTCGTTGTTGGTTTCATTATTCCAAGTTGTCATTTTTACCTCCTTTTTATTGATTAATGGTTAATTAATTTTGTTTCTTGTTGCGTTAGGTCGCACACCATATACTTGCCTGCCTGTTGAGCATTGAGTTCATCCAATACATCAATCAATACTTTATAATCAGCCGCATAATCGGGCTTAATTAAAAAAGTAGGCACATCGGTTGAGGTATGCAAAGCCTTTACGTGTTGCTGAAACAATGTATCGTGTACTGGATTTTTTAATTGCTGCTGTTGCAAAGCAAATAGTTCCTTTATCACCTTAGCATTTTTTTGTTGAATGTAAGTAGCTAAGGTCAAGTCCACACTTAATTTTTTTAGAGCTTGCTTCGGTTGACCCGTTACAAAATTAAATTCCCCTTCGTAGCAATAGAGTTGATTAGTGCTACTTAATAAAAACGTAATTCCATTTTTAATACGGTGGTTAGTATCGGGTTTGCCTTCGGGGTAATTAAGTACTATACTTTTAGGTTGGTTAAACGTAGCACTCAACACAAAAAACGTAAGTAGTAAAAATGCCAAATCAACCATGGGGGTCATGTCTAAACGCAAGGTGTGCCTTTTTGATTGGGTCGAACCTCGACTTGAAGTATTCTGTAACTCTGCCATACATTAAAAATTAAAAGATGAGTTTTTCAATAAAACATACAACCCATTTCAAAAATAGACGCGCGTAAAAATTAAAACAATCGTCTAGTCGAAAAAAGTTGGAGAGAGGTATTTTCTCAATAGAGATGAAAACAAAAATCAAATTCCATAAAAAATAAAAAAATAATTTGGGCGTTACCCCAGTTGGCTTATACCATGCGGGTTTCGATACCAATCATTTTGATTCAGTTGGTGTAAAGTATTTATTTTTTGGGGTCGGGCTGTTCGCTTTAGCCAATTTGTCTTTTGCCGCATCGCATCGCCTGCGGTGGCTTACTCTGATCGCCTCCTCGTGCGTGCGCTGCTGGCAAAAGCCTGCATTGGGCTGCCGCTATCACCCCTAACGCAAGCGGGTTATCTATTGTATAAAAATTAACTTATATAAAAAGTAATTAATGAAACTTATAGCTTGATTCTCAATTTTTTTAAAAGTGGGTATCAATGATTTATGTATGTTTTTTTTGAACTTGGTATCTTTTATAATATCTATATTTTTCAGACAAAGCCTCGAATAAAATTATGGCTTCAATTGTTAAGTAAGGCTCTTTTCAAATTTGAAATTCCTCAACAAAAGAAACATATTCAACCGCTTAACGTTTTAAAATTTAAAAGACCTTAAAATTTAATATATTAATTATCAATACGTTGAGAAAAAATAATACATAACTTACTTATACATCAAAATATTATGTATATTTGTCTTATATATACATTTATGCTTTACTCATCCGAATTAATAAAAGGCACACTTAAAACGATTATTTTAAAATTGTTAGCTGATAATAACCGCATGTATGGTTACGAAATGACACAACGGGTTAAAACAGCCACCGCAAATAAAATTGAAATTACCGAGGGCGCACTTTACCCAACACTTCACGCACTAGAAAGCGAAGGCTTGGTTACCACCGAAATAGAATACATTGGTAAACGCGTTCGCAAATATTATAAACTAAGTCCAGATGGTGCCAAACGCAGCCAAGAAAAGGTAAACGAACTAGCCGACTTTATGAACACTATGAAATTTTTGTTGGATATAAAACCAAAAACCACCTAAGTCATGTATTCCATCAACGATAAGCAAATAGATTTTATCTTAAACGACATTCGCGCGCGTGGCGTTGAGATGGAATCGCTTCAACACGATTTACTGGATCATGTTTGTTGCCTTGTTGAACAAAACCTCGAAGCCAACGGAGACTTTGAGAACTTCTATAAAACTACCATTGCCACTTTTTACAAAGAAGCCCTATGGGAAATAGAAGAAGAAACCATCCGTTTATTAACCTTTAAACACTACTACACTATGAAAAAAATGATGATGGGCAGTGGAATAGCTGCCACCGCTTTGTTAGGATTAGGTCTTACTTTTAAATTTATGTATTGGCCCGGTGCTTCTATTTTAATAATCTTAGGCATTGCCTCGGCCAGCTTACTGTTTATTCCCTTGCTCTTTACACTAAAAGCTAAAGAAAAACAACGCACGCAAGAAAAAATAATACTAACCATTGCTTCCATCTCCACGTCGTTGTTTTGCATTTCTATTCTCTTTAAAATTTTACACTGGCCTTATGCCAACGTAATGGGCTTAATTGCTTTATTAACGCTTCTGTTTGTCTTTCTACCCGTCTATTTTGTAAATGGCATTCGTAACCCCGAAACAAAAGTGAATACATTTACCTCATCGGTACTTCTCTTTTTAGGATGTTCGCTTGTGTTTATGCTCATGCGAAGTCCGCGTGGTACGCAAAACAGATACCAAGCTTTAACGCAACAATTTATTAATACCGAAGAACTGCTTAACAACGAAGTTCGGTGGTTAAAAGCCGAGCAAAAAACAAGTGATAGCATTAAATACACCGAGGCGCAATTAAGCAATAGTATTTACGAAAAGTGTAAAGACCTAAAAGCAGGTTTATTAAAAGCAGAAACGGGTTTTACCGAAGTTAATAGCGATTTCAAAACCAAAGCCATTACTATTGAAGAACACGACGTAAATGCGATGATAGATTTTGGAACAACAGGAGGTAAACTATTAGCCGAAATAAGTACGTTAATTGACACCTACAATGCAAAGGTTAAAACAAAACCAATCCCTACACAACAAACCGTTTTTGATCGTAAACTGATTGGCGATACTTACTTAACAACTTTTGTCGTATTTAATCAAATTACGCATTTACAATTATTTTTACTGCAACATCAAAAGCAAAGTTTAGCGTGTAGGTAAGTTAATTTTTAACTTCATTATAACACCAATTGGATTTATCACTTAGTTTAATTTCCAATAAAATTTTGAATTCTATTTCGTTAAAACAGTTGATGTAACTATTGCTATAAACAATGTTACGATCATCTTAGTTCAAAAAATAAACCCTAACAAAAAAATTAAATGAAGAAGATACTATTTGCCTTAACCCTATTTTTTATTTCGGTTGGCACGCAGGCACAAACGCCAAAGGTAGAATGGGCAACGGCCATTGGCGGAACGGGAAACGACCGTGCAAACAGCATTGCAACTGATACAAAAGGAAACATTATTGTTGTTGGTCGTTTTCGAAGCCCAGTAATTAAATCAGATAAGATAACGCTAACTAAAACCTTGACCGATTCTGATGAGGATGCCGATATTTTTATTATCAAACTAGATAAAAACGGGAAAACACTTTGGGCAGTTACCGCAGGCGATAAAGGAGACGACCACGCTTTAAGTTGCGTTACCGATAAAAAAGGAAATAGTTATGTAGTTGGTTATTTTGAAAGCAAATTTCTAAAATTCGGAAATACCACACTTACCAAAAAATCCGAAAAAGGTTCTGACTTATATGTTGCTAAATTTTCAGCAAATGGAACATGTTTGTGGGCTAATAATGCTGGTGGCGAAGGTGCGAATGGAGAATACAGCACGATAGCACTTGATAAACAAAACAATATAGTTGTAGCAGGAATTGCTGGTACAACGATGGACTTTGGTAATGGGGCAAAATTAAGCCATGAAAAAAGTGGAATTTATGTGGCAAAATATACAAATAATGGGCAGTTGTTGTGGGCAAAATCACCAGTTGGAAAAGGCGAAGCGCAAGGTGTTGCAACCGATTTAGATGGTAATATTTTTATAGGTGGCTTTTTTATAACTACTATTTCTTTTGATGATATTTCACTTCAATCGCATACTGAAAAAAGCGGTGATGCGTTTGTTGCAAAGTATTCGCCAACAGGAACGGCAATATGGGCAAGAAATTTTGGTGGAGACGGTGGAGAAATTGCCTCTTGCGAAACAGACTTATTTGGAAACGTCTATCTTGGAGGTATCTATTTCAGTAAAACCATTGTTACAGAAAATACCACGCTAACAAACAATGGACTCACTAACGCTTTTATTACCAAATATGATAACAGCGGAAAATTAATGTGGACTAAATCGGCAGGCGGAAACAACGGAGAAAAACCAGCAATAGCAACTCGTGAATTTTATGTAGATGATAACGGTAATCCATTTTGTACAGGTTCAAATTGGAGTGAATTTACGTTTGCTGGAAAATCTATTAAACCTGTAGCAGGTTCAGAAGATGTTTTCCTTTTAAAATACGATAAAGATGGCAACGAACTTTGGGGCGTAGATTATGGCGGAACAGGCAGAAACGCCGGGAGAGGAATAACAACTGATAAAAAAGGTAATGTTTTTCTGACAGGTTCTTTTGATGAAAAGAACCTCAAACTAGACAACCATACATTAATAAATGAGGGCGACTCTGATATTTTTATTATAAAATTTATCGCGCAAAAAAAGTAGTAACACCATTTTAATTTACAGCAAACAATATGTGTATATACCTTTACAACTTTAACTTCTTCCCAGTTCGCTCCTCGTACAAATGACGCAATATAAAAATACCTCCTACAAAAAATGGTAATTCTGGTATTCGTAAACGCACTAAGGTTCCGAAATTGGCCACCGTTAACCCAACCGAAAATGCAAAGAAAATAGAGAACAACATGCAAAATAAAACCATCGGATGTTCGCGAATTAATCCGAAAAATCCAAAAAACTGCAAACGTATTAAAAGGAACACTGTTAAGATTAATAGATAAGCGTTTTCGAGTGCCGAAAAAAGCATCACAATATTTTTAACATCCCAAAGGCCAGGTCTAAAAATACCAGCAAAAATAGCCACGGGAGCCTTAGCTAAAACACTACCAATGTCGGCATCAAAATCGCCAATGTCGAACGAGTTACCTTTGTAATAATCGGCTTTTAAATCTTGTTGGGTAATAACGGCTTTCTCTAACACTTTATCTACTTGGTATTGCCCCAAACTATCGCCCATTTGAAGCAACACAAAATAACCCGTTACTAAGCCAATAGATAAAACAAACGGCGCAAACATAAATCGTAAAAACGCATTCTTAATTTTAGAAACCGAATTATTACTTAGGTATAAAATAGAACCTGGCAACAAGGCAAAAAAGATATAAGGTTTAATAGACAATAAAATGAACATCGAAAATAAAATAGCAAAACCATACTTAAATTGCCTTTGCTTAACAATAAAGAAAAAGTAAAAGCCATAAGTGAAATACCCTACTGCCGATAAAGTAAACGAGTCTTTCATAATGCCCGAACCCCAAAACAAACAAGAGGGTACAAACAAACAAGCAATGGCCATTTCTTTTTTTATTTTCGGAAAAGCGTGTAGAAAGGTTTGATACAGTTTCCATAAACCGCCATAAGTTAAGGCAGCAACTACAAGTGCCGTGCTGAAATATGTTTTACAACTTATAAAAACAATGGGAATTAAAAGTCGCACTACAAAAAAAGCATGTATATCGCGCGGGTAATAAACCGGATAACCTGTGTCTTCATCAAACAATCCAAAATCCACTTTATTGGTTCCGCCCAACCAAATCGAAAAAAAATCGTTCGGACTTTTTGATGCCATGTTCAAATACACATTGGCCGTATCAAAATAGTTAACAGTATCGCCGCCGCCGTAATAAAAAAAATAAACACTTCCCAAAATAACAGATCCAAAACACCGCGCCGCTAAACCCCCAATAAAATAAGCGTATTCGGGGTTTTGCTTAATGTACTTTCGTTTAATGTAACCCGCCAAACTAAAAATAAGAATGGCATATAATGGGGCAATAAGAATGTCGAATATACTTAAACTGTTGTCCATCCGCTATAAATGTACTAATTTTGATGGATTAGATGCCTGCCCTCAAACATACACTTTTCTTGGCGTTCGATGGCCTCACCGACCCTTTAGGACGCTCGCAAATTTTACCATATCTAATTGGCATTTCAAAAAAAGGATATCACATTACCGTTTTAACTTGCGAAAAACCCGAACGTTTAAAACTCGAACACGCCAATGTTTTAGTTTTAATAGCCAACGAATCCATCACTTGGAGTTATGTCTTGTACAACGAAGCAGGTGGCACACTCTCGCGCTTTGGTTACGTGATGCAACTTCATCAATTAGCTAAAGCCCACGTACAAAAAGAAAACATTGGGCTAGTTCACTGCCGCAGTTATTTAGCCGCTTTAATTGGATTAAACTTAAAGAAAAAAAAAGGCATTCCGTTTTTATTTGATATGCGTGGCTTTTGGGTTGATGAACGGATAGACGGCGGAATATGGAGTCGCAAACGTCCGCTTCACCGGTGGCTCTATGCCTATTTTAAACGTAAAGAAGCCGCATTTTACAAGCACGCCGATGCGCTAGTATCGTTAACCCACGCCGGATTAAAAGATATGCAGCAACGTTTCCCACAATTAAAACTCGAACAACGTACACGCATTATACCCTGTTGCACCGATTTGAATGTGTTTAAACCATCTACAATCGAAAAAAAAATAAAGCTGCCAACGCTCAACAACAACGACCATGTTATTGTATATGCTGGCTCTATTGGCACTTGGTATTACACACACGAAATGATAGCCTGCTTACAAATTTGGAAACAACACTTGCCAACACTTAAATTATTGGTACTTACTAAAGATACATCGGCTTGGCAACACATCGTTGAAACGTATCCACCAGAAGTAAAAACGTGGATGATACAAACCACTTGTGCCTATCAACAAATGCCCTTGTATTTAAGTTTAGCAAAAGCCGCTTTCTTTTTTATTAAACCCGCGTATTCAAAAATTGCTTCTTCACCAACTAAAATGGCAGAGTGCTGGGCCATGAATTTGCCAATTATTACCAATAGCGGCATTGGCGATAATGATTTGTTTTTTAATACCCATAAAGGCGGTGTATTGGTGGAAGCGTTTACCGACACCCACTACCAATTAGCCTTAGAACAGTATTTAGCCTTATTACAAACCCCCATTAATTATAGGCAGTTAGCCCAGCATTTTTTTGATACCGAAGTGGCTGTTAAAACGTATGTTTCTATATACGATAACTTAATGCCAAATTAAACGCTACGTTTTTAAGAATACATTGCTTTGGTGTGATAACTCAAATACTATAAAATGAAAAGCAAAGGCACAAAGTTTACAAAGGACTAATCGTTAATTTTAAGAAAGTATTTCTTTAAAAGAAAACTATAACTTATTTTCTACTATTTGATTCTAAGAAAATTCATAACGCGTTACATGGAATAGTTTCACTTTAATACAAAATAAATCATCTAACAGAATGCTAAAAAAAGTAAGGATTAAACTAAAAATCACACCCTAAAAAATTAAGCCTTTTAATTTTTCATAGGTTATAAAACTTTTTTAAGCGACAAAAAAATAGGTTTAGTGTAATTTGTTTTGAAACGCCTTGTTTATGTTGTACATTTCGCTCAACAAGCAACGAAAGTGTAACCAAACTCGTACTAATTGTGCCAATGAAGGTTGTGCTTTTAGAAGCTCGGTAACTAATTTAATAACACTTAACCCCTTATGAAAACACAAATTTTAGACAACACCGTTTCAAACGTTTTAATGAAAGAATCTTACGTGGAAGTTAGCTACGTTCCATCGCTCAATTTGGTAATTGCCAAATGGATTGGTTTTTTAACCATCGAAGATGTTACAAAAGGCTGCACGTTTGTTACCTCTTTAATTAGAAAACACAACATTAAAATACACCTTAGCGACCACCGCCAACTAAAAGTATTATCGAAAGAAGTACAAGGGTATTTAACCATGCAATGGTTTAGCGAAGTAGAACGCGTGGGCTTACGGAAAATAGGCGTAGTGGTTGCAGAAGATATTTTTGCAGTAGCCACTGTTAGTAAAGTAAACAAAGAAGCAAAAGTAGGTAACTTAACCATTGATATGTTTCAATCGGAAGAGGCTTGCCTAGCTTGGCTTCAAGAGTAGCAGTCCTATGATAGACTTTACGGATCACTTTGTGTTATCGGTTTATGGCATTGCCAATCCTATTGCTGTGCAAAGATTAGATCCTATTGGTCTTGATAACTCCTTAAAACAATTACACACGTTAACTACCGAAAAACGTGTTCACGAAATAGCTGATTTGTTGAAACGCTTGCTGCCATTGCCTTCCACGTATGCGTTGTATTCGCAAGAGGAATGCTTGGCAGCCATGCGTGATGTGGGTATATTTTTAGGGACGCTTAAAAAATTAGGTTCAGAACCTGTTCAGTTGGTGCCAGAACTTATTCCACTCTTGTGCGAACTAGGTACCCGAACTAATTTACCCCCACGCGATACATTACTGCATTATACCTTTTGGAATCCGAATGGCGAACGCATGCGAACCTATACAGGTACAAGCGACGAACGGGCATTAGTAGAAAGTGTGAAAATGGCGTATTCCGATCTTCTCGTGGCCATCATCATGCTCGACCGTCTTTATGACAAAGCGTTTGAAGGAAAAGAGTTCGAGAGTATATGCCAAGTTATTCGCGATAACATAGAATCTATGGTTAACGGGATTGTACATGCTAAACGTTTGGTATCGCCCGCTTATTTTGCAAACGAACTGCGGTTTTACTACGAACCCATTTTAGTAGATAAGACTGAACCTTACATTGGCCCTGGTGCCGTTGAAATGCCTATGTTTTTATTTGATCACATCTTATGGAATTGCGATTTGAAAGATGCCGACTATGAAAAATTTAAAGAAGGTTATTTACCCTTTAACTTTCAATTTATACGCGATATGTATTGGAAGTACAAAACCAAACAGTCGGTGTGGAGCATCGTCATCGAAAATTTAGAAACCCATCCATCCGAAGAAACCGTGAAGGCAGCCGAAGCAGCACTTGGCTTTTCTTATATTTTGAAAAGTTTTCGAATGCCGCATAAAAAATTAGCCGATCAGTCTTATTCACACAAAGAAGAATTTAATAAACAAACTGGAAGTGGCGGCTATTCGGTAGATATTTTACAACGTATCATGGAACTTCAAAATGATAAAATACATTCACTACACGAAAGCATACATAAGGTTAAAGGGCCATAAACTCTAGCTTGCAAAAATAAATAAACATTAGCCTTAACCGTTACACAATCTTCCTTACACTCTCTTAATTTGTTTATGATGTAATAAATGGTTCATCCTTTTTCTTGAAAAAATAAATGAATCATTTATCCATTTCTTCCTTTGCAAACTTTGCGAACTTTGCGCCTTAGCGTGCTGCATTAATCCAATTATTCTACCCTTCTAAAAAAATTATAAATACGAAGCCTATCTTTTTTACCCGAATTCAGGTATTACAAAAGCATACAAAGTCCTCTAGTTTTGTCTAAAAATCGAAACGATGAAAAAGACAACTTTATGTATTTTAGCAAGCCTCTTTGGGATATTATCCACTAAAGCGCAAGAAACAAGTACCTTTGTAATGGACTATCCAAAACTAGAAACGGAAGCCGATTATAAAGAAGCCATTATTTATTACGGTCAAGTCATTACCCAAATCGGTGCTAATAAAGACGCTTACTACAAAAGAGCCACCTGTCAAATGACTTTAAATGCTTATAACGAAGCCATTAACGATTTGACGAAAGTTATCAAACTAGACCCCACTTATTTACACGCTTATTATCTACGTGCCGTTTCATTTAGTCAGTTAAAAAACTATACAGCCGCTACTAATGATTTAACGCATCTTATCAACATACAACCCAATTACCCAAAAGCACTTTTAATAAGAGGCCTAATAAAACAAATCAACCACGATGAAGCAGGAGCATGCCTCGACTTTAAATTAGCAGAAAAAAATAAAGACCCTCAAGCATCTGAATACATACTCAATTATTGTAACAAGACCTCTACTGAACCTATGGAGTCTCTGGGTGTACCTTGGACTAAACAAGACAAATGGGTTGGCATCAGTAAATACAACGATGAAAAACAATTAATAGTAGAACTCGTTAAAGCTGGAGAAACCAAAGAAAAATCCACACTTAGATGGACTTCTAGTGTTTATAAAAATAAAACCGATAAACCACTAAACGAGGTAATGAACGATTTTTATAAAAACCTTAAACAGGGCGAAAAACTTGTATTTTTAAATACCCTTGAAAAAGAAGAGAACGGAGAATACCCTTGGGTTTTATACAGCGTTGAATCGCTTCGATTTAAAAGTGAAACTAATTTTAGAGCAAGTTTATGGTTTATCAAACAAGGTAAAACCAATCTATTTGTAAATTGTATTGAGTTAAATGAAACATCTATCCCCGATGATCTTAAAAAGAGATGGTCGGCTGCATTTAAAGACAGTGAAATTTCGTTTCAATAATATACTTTACTTTTTGAAGAAGTGCGACGAATACTAGAATAGTTAACGCATCATTGTATAGACTAACATTTGCAAATGAAGTAGTTGTATAAATACTACTACTTAGAACAAAATAGTCTGACGGCCTTTTTGGACTTAGTAGTGGTTATGCCAGGCAAGTTAAATCTAATTGGATTAAAATATAACGAGTCGAGGTATAATTTACTTCAACCATAAATACAAATACTTAATCACTACATTTCCAATTCTTTCTGTACATTAGTAGTTTAAGGTTTTTTTGATATGATTCGTTTTCTAATTATTTTTTTAATAGGGCTAGTCGGTTTAAATTTTGCGCAACCCACACAAACCGTTAAAGGGCGCATTAGCGATAAAGCCACAGGCATAGGCTTACCAGGTGTTATTGTGAAATTAAAAAGCAACACCAGCAACACCTGTTTTGCCACAACCGATGCCCAAGGTTTTTACCGCATCAAAGAAGTGCCGCTTGGGCGACAAACGTTTGTAGTAAGTTTAATGGGCTATAAATTACAAGTGTTGAGCGATGTCATTGTAAGCTCGGGCAAAGAAGTAGTACTAGAGACCGATCTAGAAGAAAGTACAACTGAACTTACAGAGGTAGAAGTGAATGCCAATAGCGATAAAGATGTGGTAAACACCATGGAAGCAGTAAACATGAAACGCTTTAGTTTAGAAGAAACTGAACGTTACCCAGGTTCGCGACAAGACCCCGCACGCATGGCGCAAAATTTTGCTGGAGTGCAAGGTACTAACGATAGCCGAAACGATATTGTAGTGCGCGGTAACTCGCCCGCAGGTTTACTGTGGCGTTTAGAAGAAATAGATATACCCAACCCCAATCACTTTGCTGTAGCGGGTTCGGCAGGTGGCCCACAAAGTATTATCAATAATAAATACTTAGCCAATAGCGAATTTTATACTGGTGCGTTTCCGGCTAACTACGGCAATGCCTTAGGTGGCGTTTTCGATTTGCGTATGCGCAATGGCAATAACGAAAAACACGAACGTACATTTCAATTGGGCGTTTTAGGTACAGAACTGGCTTTAGAAGGCCCTTTAAGCAAAAAATCTGGAGCTAGTTATTTAATAACTTATCGCTACTCGACTTTAAAATTATTTTCGTCGGTTAATTTTAATTTAGGAACAAGTGCAGTTCCCGATTATCAAGATGTAGGGTTTCGGTTTAATTTCCCAACTCGAAAAGCAGGAGTATTTAGTTTTAGTGGCATTGGTGGGTTAAGCGCTATTGCTATTGTTTTAAGTAAAACAAAAGAGCGTCCACGCGAATTGTATGGCGATTTAAATCGTGATCAATATTTTAGCAGCAACATGGGCGTTGGTATTTTAAATCATACCTATGCGTTTGGCACACGCACCTTAATGAAAACAAGTTTAGCGTATGGCTTACAAACCATAAGCACCAATCACTTTTTAGTATTGCGCAATAAAAATTTTGTACCAAAAGATACATTACCACAAATTTTAAGTTATAATTTTTATGAAGGTAAAACCACTTTAAGTTGGTTTATTAAACATAAATTAAATGCTAGAAATGCTGTTAAAGCAGGAGTTTTACTAAATAACATATACGTTAACTTTTACGACGATGTTAAACTAGCCACAGCATTTGATACAGTTGCTAAAGCTATTTTAGACAGACCATTTAAACGTCGCCTAGATGCCGTAAATAATTTTTACCTCATCCAACCTTACATAAACTATGTTTATAAATGGAACGAAAAATGGAGTATTAATGGCGGGGTGTTTACCCAATTTTTAACCCTAAATAACTCGTATGCCATAGAACCTCGATTTAGCTTACGCTTTCAGCCACATAACCAACATACATTTAGTATGGCGTATGGCCTACACAGCCAAATGCAACAAACGTATTTGTATTTTGCAGTGCCAGATAGCATTGTAAAAAACGGGGTGTTACTGCCCAATACTACCCGCGAGTTAAGTAATAAAAATTTAGATTTTACACGTAGCCAACATTTTGTTTTAGGTCACGAGTGGCAAGCAGCTAAACAACTTTCTATTAAAACCGAAGTGTATTACCAATATTTATGGAATGTACCTGTATATGCAGTAAAATCGGGTGTTTCAGCCATTAATCGGGGAGCCACGTTTACCCGTTTCTTTCCAGTTTATACCATGCAAAATAAAGGAACAGGATATAATTATGGGGCAGAGTTAACAATACAAAAAACATTTAGCAAACACTATTATGTGATGTACTCAGCAAGTTTATTTAACAGTAAATATACAGGCAGCGATGGCATTTTACGCAACACCGACTTTAATGGTAATTATGTAATGAATGTGTTAGCGGGTTGGGAACGTGCCGTTGGAAAAAATAAGCAGAATACATTTAGCTTGGGGGGTAAATTTACTTATGGCGGCGGGAGGCGCTACAGCCCCGTTAACATAGCTGCTAGTAATGCTATTTTAGATGTGGTACCCGATGAAGCGCGTATCAATACTTTACAGTTTCCAGCTTATAACCGATTCGATTTACGGATTGCTTATAAAATAAATGGCAAACGAGTAGGTACCGAAATTGCTTTAGACTTAGTTAATGTATTGAACACTAAAAATGTACTCGCCCTCAGCTATTCGCCCGACCCAGCCGATTTAACTAAAGATCCATTGGTTCAAAATTATCAATTGGGCTTTTTACCTTTGTTCTATGTAAAAGTAGATTTTTAGTAGCATACGCACTATTCATCTTACTTTTTATTTAACCATTCCTCGATGTGATATTGGTTGAGTTCAAAGTAATCTACCTTTTTAGTAACCACTCTATTTTCTAAATAATAAATACGTGGTAAATTGACGCCAGCTAAATTTATAAAACTTTCGCCGAGGCAAAACGAATACGGAATATTGCTTGCTTTGGTATCTTCGGCAAACTCTTCATAAGCCCTGCGATCTCCATTTAAAACAAAGTAAATTGGTAAACTCGGATTATTTTTTTTAATGAGGTAAAACTTTTTAGCGGCAACGCGGCAATGCGGACAAGTTAAACTTAAAAAAGCCACAATATGTTTGCCAGTTCTAAAATCTACTTGGGGCACTTCTACTTTTTCGGGATGGCTAGGTTCATACAAAAGTTGAGTATCTAAGGCGTAATTAACGGTTTCGTTTAAGTTGTTAGAACTGTAAGTGTATTCTACGGGATTTACTATAAACGGTAAAATAGCAGCCGTAACACCAACCAAACTCAACCACAACTTATCGTTCTTACCACTCCAACCCACACAAAGCCAGTAAACAACCCCACACACAACGAGCATGATTCCATTTTTCAAAATAGCCATACCTGGTGTCATTTTATACGCTTCGCCAAAACAGCCACAATTGCCCGTGTTACCCGCTATCGCTATTTGTAAAACAAGATAAATCGTAAAAAAAAGAAGAATACCTGCCGATAAAGGAAGCGTTAATTTTCGGAGCTTAAACCCCGCAATAAGTAAAACACCAACAAAAAATTCTAAGCCAATCATCAGCCTTGCTAAAAGCGGTGCCACATACCAATTGGCAATACCAATATCAATAAACGTAAATTCAAAAGTTTCAATAATAGGCTTCAGCTTTGTCCAACCCGAAAACAAAAAAACCAAACCTAAACAAATGGAAAGAAAGTGCGCCAAAACTGTTTTCAAACAAAAGGTTTTGATAAATATCATGTTGTAAAATTAAGGCTTATTCAGAAAATTTCAAGTTAAATTATTGAGCCTAATACATCCAATAAAAAAAGCCTCTTATGCAGAGGCTTTTCCATTAGTGCTACTATTTGCAACAACCAAAACAAATAGTAAACGTTTCCTTTCACATAACCAAAAAACTAAACCTATGATTGGAATGGTACAAAATTACATAAACTTTAAAATATCTTTTTTAAAAAACGCTGAATCAGTTTAATTTTTCGGCTAACTTATTTTTGAAAACGTTAAACGGTAAAAGACCCCCACTCTTTGGGTTCTACGCACGTTCCTCCAACTTACGATTCATCACTTCATTTTGTATTTTGATACTTTCTTCGTGTAGCAATTGGCAAAGCTTTTCAACGTGTTGACGCGATAGCCCTAATTTTTCGGCTAACTGCGAACGGGTTCTTAAAATTTCTTGCCAACGTTCTAATTGAAAAATTTGAATGCCATGCTCTTTTTTGTAAACACCCATTTCTTCAATCACTTGCACACGACGCTTTAATAAATTCAAAACTTCTTCATCAATTTCATCAATGTTATTTCGTAAGGTCATCAACTTATCCATCAAAAACGGATTAGCCACACTCCCACTCCGAATAACTAATTGTTTTAGTAAAGTGCTTAAATCGAAGGGGGTTAATTGTTGTTGCGCATCGCTTAAAGCCACGCTGGGGTCTAAATGCGATTCAATCATTAAGCCATCCATGCCCAAGTCTAAAGCCTTTTGTGCAACAGGTAAAATTAATTCGCGTTTACCTGTAATATGGCTCGGGTCGCAAATGATGGGCAAATGCGGTAAAATGGTTCTCAATTCAATAGGCAATTGCCAAAATGGCTTGTTGCGGTATTTGGTTTTTCCATACACATGAAACCCGCGGTGAATGGCGGCCAGTTTGGTGATGCCACTATTAGCAACCCGTTCAATAGCACCTAACCAAAGTTGTAAATCAGCATGAATGGGATTTTTAATCATCACCGGAATATCTACGCCTTTTAGCACATCGGCAATTTCTTGCACACTAAATGGGTTAACGGTGGTGCGTGCGCCTATCCACAACACATCTACCCCATGCTTTAAAGCTAACTCGGTATGTTGTGCATTGGCTACTTCGGTAGTAGTTTTTAAACCCAAAGCCTGCACCTCTTTTAGCCAGTGTAAACCAATTTCGCCAACACCCTCGAAGGCATTAGGGCGTGTGCGGGGTTTCCAAATACCTGCTCTAAATAAACTGATGGAGGTATGGGTTTGCAATAAACGCGCCGTTTCGAGAACCTGATCAGGTGTTTCGGCACCACAGGGTCCGCTAATTAATAAAGGTTGACCTTTAAGCGGCAACCAATCGGCTAAGGCAGCAATTGTCATAATTAAGAAACACCTTTACATTCAAAAGGTTTTAGGGTGTAAATATACGCAACGTAATAACGAAGAATAATGTTAAGCCTTCAAAATAATTTATTGAGTTAAGAAATAGCACCATGCCATTTTTTATTGTGTCATAAAAAAATTAGTATCTTAGTTTGAAAATTAAAAAGAAAATGTAATTTTTAGTTCATCCCCTTTATGAAATAGCATTTCTTAATCCATTATTAAATTTAAAAATAAAAGGCATGAAATTACTTTTTACAACTCTACTCGTAGCTGGCATGGTTATGCTAAAAGCGCAAAACACAACACAGGTAACCAACATCATTAATACTTGTGCTGGACAAAACAACGGATCGGTCGTTCTTAAAATAACTACCAATCAAAATGGCCCTTATTCATTTTCTGTAACAGGCTCAGCCTTTTCTTACACTAATTCGAGTTTAATTAGTAAAAAAGACTCTATTATAGGCTTAGGCGTGGGCACCTACACGTATCGTACTTCCGATGGTGTATCTATTTACACCGGAAATTTTAATATTAATACAATTTCTATTCCCATTCAAGCATCCCTACAAAATTCAGTTATCTGTTCTGGTGGTTCTAATGCGCTGTCTGTTACTTGCAATGGCTTGCCAAGTAATACCTGTAACCAATATGCATCTGCATCGCAAACCTTTGTAGCTATTGGAAATGACACCATAAAAAATACCTTAGCAGGTTGGCCTTGTCTCTACGGAAATTGGTACAAAAATACTCGGCACCAAATTTTAATAAATGCCAGCGAATTAACCGCACAAGGTTACACACAAGGTTTAATTAAATCGGTGGGGCTTAAAGTATTTGGATTTGGAGCACCCGTAGGAGCATTACCTAATTTTACTATTAAAATGAAAGCGGTTAGTTTATTTTCGTTATCGCTGAGTAGCTTTGATAATGTTGGCTTTACACAGGTTTATACTTCTAGTGGTACCTATGTTCCAGTTGTTGGATTAAACACACATCATTTACAAACTTATTTTTATTGGAATGGGACTTCCGATTTATTAATTGACTTTTGTTACAGTTTGATAACTCAAAATCCTTATACTATTAATCCTTTCATGGAGTCTTCTGTTACCCCAGTAAATAAATTAGCCATGCAATACTCTGACATAACCAGTTTATGTAGCACCACCATGGCACCTTCTATGCTTACTTTTCGGCGACCAAATGTCTTATTAGGTATAGATGCCAGTCCGGCAGTAAACACACTAACTTATAGTTGGCAACCTACCACATTTTTAAATAACGCATTTTTGGCAAACCCTTCTGTTTCTAATGCAACAGCCGCTTTAATTTATACAGTAACAGCTAATACGATAAATAACTGTACTAGCTCTTCGACAGTAAATTTACTTGTGAGCGGCTGTAATTCCATCCAAGAGCAAGCGGGTACATTTAACTTAGTTGTTTATCCTAACCCAGTTACTAATACATTGTACATCCGATCCGATAAACCATTTACACAAGTAGAATTATACAATATAGCAGGACAACGCCTCTATCAACTTGCTACTGCTTATTTAACAGAATCAACAATTTTAATGGAACATGTTTCGGCTGGGTTATACTTTTTAAAGGTTAAGGATGACCTAGGACATGAGTCTATTCAAAAAATAAATGTAGTTCGATAATCTTAACGTGATTAACTCTAAGAGATAGTTAACTGCCAAATACCAACATCATTTCTAAAAGATACGTTGACCCAGTTTCTTTTTCTCTTATACTTCCTCAAAAATTATATCCGTAGGCCTCGCTACGCCTGTAATTTTTTCGTCGCCTAAAAGAAAAATAATTCTGGTTCAACTTGTATCTTTTAGAACCGATATTGGTATAGTAAATCTATGGCTCGCCAAATAATTTTAAAATCATTTTCGATTCGGTAATCTTTAGAATAGTTCAACAGCATTTTATTAAATACTTCTTGAGTGGGTTTATCAGCTAAATTATCTTCACTATTTTTTGAAATTGATTTTTCCGCAATGAATCAACGAATAATGTTGAGGAGGATTAATTGCTAAACCAAAAACTAGATTAAGCGTAGTTTTATCGTTGGTGGCAACTATATCAGATTTTATAGCTGGAAATGAACTATCAGCATCTTGTCCCTTGATGAATAATTTCGCCCTTGCGAGTTCGCCTGTAATAACTCCAATATAAATAATGTGCACTTCGTTGGGTTTAATTAATTTCATTAATTCGATGGGTTTATTTAAGCTCGAATCTAAAAATGATTCTAAATTCCTAATCCCAAAATTATATACGTCTTGAACAGTATCGGGAGTCAAATCGTCTGGAAATAAAAAAACGTTTACAAACTGATTTGTATCTGGAAATAAAACTGTGGGCTTGTTAGGAAACTTGATGTTCAACTCGAATGGGGACGCCGTGTCATTTCTTAGTTGTACTCTAAATAGTCTATAGTCATACGATTTGAAACGGCTATTATACACACCACCTCTTGGTCCACTATTTACTATTTCAATACCCGAATATTTATTGTACGTTTCAGGAAGATTGGATAATGATGTGAAGGAAAGTGATGATCGTTCTATTACAGGATTTTCTTTTGCGGAGTATCGCAAGATGTAAGTAAAAGTAGAACGGAAATACAGATTATTAAGTGTTTCATCATTGTTTCTTTGCATGGCAGCAGAGGTAACCTATGAGAAACTAAATTACTCATTTTTTTATTAGAGTGCCTACACGAGTAAAAAACGTTTAAGCGATTCTCAGCGATTTCATTTGAGTTTTTTCACAACCTGACGGTTTCAGAATTTATTTCAATTTGGGATTTGAAGCATTATCTAAAGAAAGGTTACTAATAAAGCTAAATATTTTTTAGCCATTTGCAAAGCATAAATAACTATCTTTCCCGAAGGAATAACTTTTGCAAATTCCTTATACTTCCGTCCAAATTGAATAAAGCGTGTATTATATTTCACTAGCCATACAAAGTTTAATTCTCCATTTTTGTTTCTTGGATATTTAATTTTACACCATGTTTATATACAAATTGCATTCTACCAGTAAATGGCTTGTCAACTGTTACAATAAATAATTGGTAACAAAACTGTTTTATTTTTTCATAATCTTCGCCATCTAATTCATAATCTTCTTTTAAATTGAAAATTGCGGAAATATACATTTTGCTACTTGCTACGGTTTTGTTATAAATCCTTATGTCTGCTGACATATATTGTTGTAAACTGTCATTAAACCTTTTGTTTGCTGTATTGCTTAGTTCTTTATTGTAAAACGATTCCTCAATTTTGTCTGTTGAAGGAGTTATACTTTTTGATAAATGGATAATTGGCAATAGAATTACAAATAGAAAACCATAAGCAAGAACAAAAGCCAAAATTACTTTTGGGATATTAGTTTTTATTACTTCTTTTTCTTTGTCAAAGTAAACCACTTCAGTTCCTGCAACTTTGTCGCCAAGTCTACTAGTTGGATTTATAAGAACCATTATTACTTCAACAGGCCAAATAACAATAAATAAATTTCGTATAAAGCATTTCAAAGGATTTGCAACCAATCCAGTTTTCTTATCAATTATTTGATGTCCAAGTATTCGTTTAGCAATACTGCGTCCATTTATGCTGTCCTTACATATATATAAAGACATAGCAAATATCATTAAGTATATTGCAGAACCATAGTCTGTTGGTGTATCACTTGAATAATGTGAAACCTCAAAAGCGCTTGATAATTTACCCAACATTATAGGTAAGGTAAATACCGCTGCAATAATTGACATAATAACATGGTCAATTAACATAGAGGCTATTCTAGCACCTGTAATTACTTTTATCATTGTAGTTGTCTGCATATTATTTTCTTTTCGTGTTTTTCTGCTGGTGAACTATAACGGTTTGCCTGCAAACTTAGGTGTCATTTTGAAACCCCCTCTATCTAACAGCCTAAACGGTTATTTAAAGATACGAATGTTTGTAAGTAGCGGAATAAAAAAAGAGCGAAGCACGTAAAATTGTCAAACCGAGCGATTATAGCAGCTTTGACAATCTTAGCCACTTAATCGCTTTGTTTTGCCAGAAAAGCCATAATTTATTTAAAATGGTCGAGGGCGTTTCTGTCCTAAACAATTTTGGAGGAATTAGGTTTTACCATTTAGATAATTTCTCAAAGGTGTCTTTACGAGAAACGGAATTACCTTTTTCTATACGTGCAACCGCTTCATTAACCTCTTTACTGTATTGAGCAAGAGTGATTCGTTTTGTGTCTTTGTCAACGTTTAGCCAACTCTTAATCATTTCAAGAACTAAAGTCTGCTGTTTTGCAGAGAGTAGTGGAAGATAATTATCAACTTGTTTTTTATTACTGTTGCTGTAAAGGCTAGTACTCATGATAAATAAATTTAAGAAAAAAAATTGCAAAAGGCAAAGTCCTTGAAGGGTCGTTAACAAGTCTTAAAGTAACGGATTTGTTGGCTGATTTTTTACGACGACCTGTCCTTGCGTATTACGGGTAAAGGTTTATGGCCTTGCGTCGTTTTTTGCTATTCCCATTTATACTTTTGAGTATTAACACGCAAAAAATAGAGCAAGACCTTTATTCTTCACAGGGCGTTTGTCTTGTTAAATTATTTCATATTTCGCTGTCCATCGGTTTTTATCTACCACAAATGTCGACGAAATTTTGTCGTGGAAAATTCTGTCACGAAAAAAAGCAGAAAACAAAGTATGCGGAAAAAATCTACAACCTGTCCGAATAATTATTCTGAAAATTCCGGGTCTTTTTCCGTCTTTGTCCACCACAATTGAACCTGTAATAAATTTACCAAGTGTCCGACCAAGAAATAGTTCGAGGAAAATGTAGTAAGTCAACGGGACTACTAAAACTATTAGCAAACTGTAAGCTCGTCCATTGTTTTTTGATAGAGCTGTGTCTCGTCCTGAATTTAGTTGACACATTTTGGTTAATAATCCTAATACAAATTTACACTTTTAAATTAATCCTAAAT
>JAAFIL010000015.1 GCA_013297775.1 Bacteroidota bacterium | reverse complement strand
CGTGTATTTATTGGCGAAACCCCTTTTATTCCTTTAACCCCGAGCGGAGTGCCTAAATTACTAGTACGTGGCGGCGGCGTTATAGCTGGGGGCTGCAGTGATATTACTAACCCTGATAATATTGGCTTAGTAAGTGAAGGAACTTTTGGTATATCTCCAACTACAGCAACCGCTAATAAGTGGTTAGCTTTAGGCACACGTCCATCCTCGCAACTTGGGTTTAATAGCTATGGCTTTAGAACACAATGGAATAATTATGCGGGCGATTTAGCCGTTCAACAACGTGCTGCGGGTGCTATTAAAGACATTTCGCTAACATGGCAAGATGGCACAACATTATTGGCTCCTAACTCAGCAGGCTTTAATAGCAATAACAGTTTATTAATTCAATTCCGCAATGGGAATGTACCAAGTGCTATACCTGGAAACGATCGTTTTACTGTAGCGCGTTACAGCATTACCAACGGTACGGGTTTGGTTCAAATTAATGGTAACCTTTCAACAGGTGTGTTTTTAAGCCCTTCGGATATGCGCTTGAAAAAAGATATTGTAAACATGGGAAACACCAAGGACCTTATTAACCGTTTAAATCCGGTTACTTACGATTACCGCGCCGAAGAGTTTGGTGAAATGGGATTACCACGTTACAAACAATATGGTTTCATTGCGCAAGAAATGGAAAAAGTATTACCAACGCATGTGGTTGATTTGAATGATGGATTTAAAGCCGTTAATTACGTGATGTTAATTCCGATTTTAACCAAAGCCATGCAAGAAAACTATGCTACTAACGATAAAATGACCGAGAAGGTAACAGCGTTAGAACAAGCTATGACTACTCTAAAAAATGAAAATCAAGATTTAAAATCAGAATTAGAGCGCAATGGCATTGTAAGCAGCGGTGGTACTAGTAGCGATTTACGAAATCAATTTTTTCAAAACAAACCCAATCCATTTAACGATGTAACTACTATTAATTTTGCATTTAAAAACGATGCGTCGTACAAAATTATTGTAACGGATTTAACTGGCAAGAAAGTAAAAGAATTTGCTAACCTTAGCGGAACAGGCGAATTACAAGTTACTAAAAGCGATTTACCTAGTGCTGGTATTTACCTTTACAGTTTAATTACTGCTAACGGCGAAATTGCAGCCACTAAACAAATGGTATTCGAGAAGTAATAATACCAAGTGAACTTATATTTTAGTCCAATCTACTCGTTCTTTTTCATCATTACTTCTTTAAAAATTTGTTCCAGGGCAAACATATAGTATATGTTTGAGCCAGTTTGTGTGCTGGGGCTATGCAACAAATTTTTTCATCGTACTGATAAAATTTATACGGAGCGTAGTCGAAGCAAATAACTTCGCATCTTTAGACTAAAATATAAGTTCACTTGGTATAACGTATAAGGTTATCAAGTTTATAGTTGAGATTGGATTTATATTTTTTTGTTCGCGATTGATCCCTTAATTTCGACTTCGTTCAATGTAAATTCGGCAACAGCCCAATACAGGGTTTGGAGGGGATACGCCCAAAAAATAATAATAAGTTGTTTAAATTTTATAACGAGCATTTAAGCCCTTGGCTTGCTAAAACAAGCCTGGCAACATGCCCGAGGCAACGGCTTTCATTTCCGACTCATGAAGGGCTTCGGCTTTTTCGAGTGCACGGTTAAGTGTAACTACTAATTGCTCTTCTAACTCTTCTTTGTTGCCGTGTTGCAAGGCCGATGCAATTTCGATTTTTTGTAATTGACGGTTACCATTGACCTCTACTTTAATATCGCCACCAGCGCCTTCTACCTTAATGATACTGCGCTCTAACTTGGCTTTTATTTCATCGGTTTTTTGCTTCATTTCTTGAAGCTTACCCATCATGTCTCCTACTTTACCAAACATTTTTTTTACTTAAAAAATCCTTTTACTGCATCCATAATACCACCTGCACCGCCGCCGCCAAGGTTGCTTAATACGCCTTGCAAGTCGAAACTGTTATCGTTAGGGTCGTTGGTTTTTTTTACAAAATTATCCATCACCTTGGGTAATAAATTATTGGCAATACCGCTAGCTGCATTTTGATCAATATTAAATTTTTTCATCAAATCGCTGACTACACCGCTGTTTAAAGCACTGCTAATAGACGAGGCGTTTACATTGCCCCCTTTAAACATATCCATCAATCCATTTAAGTTACCCGACGATACCTGACCCTTTAAACTATCTACAATAGAATGGGTGGTGGCATTAATGGCTTCCTCATTTTTTTCGTTGGGAATAGCGGGGTTGTTGATAATAGCATCGCCTGCGTGCTCTTTTACCAAGTTTAATAAATTATCGAACATTATATTTTATTTTAAGTGTGCAGAAAGTTACGAATAAATAAACGGAAATGAATTATTCTTTTAATGCGGTTGGAATGTTACAAACTGGAATAGGATTCATTTTATGTTGATTGGCAGCGTGACGTGTTTTGTAAATTTGCATCACGGTTTGTTGGCGTTCGGTTAAAGCGGCCGCACTTTTACTTTCGAGGTAACGCATGGCCCATTCCAGTTCTGGATAGGTGGCACCTATTTGATCCTCGTCGCTGCGCCCATCGGCAAACAAGCCATCGGTTGGTGCAGCCTGTAAAATGCTGCTAACAATTCCTAAATGCTGGGCTAAGGCATAAACTTCGGTTTTAAATAAATCGGCAATGGGACTAATGTCCACCCCTCCATCGCCATATTTGGTATAAAATCCTACCCCAAAATCTTCTACTTTGTTGCCCGTTCCAGCTACTAATAATTGATGATGTGTGGCATACGCATATAAGGTTATCATGCGCAAACGGCTGCGTGTATTGGCCATCGTTAAAAAATCTTGTAACGTTGTCGGCAAGTGTTGCTCCATACTTTCAAATATGGGCGTTAGGTCGGTGGTTGCCATTTCTACATTTGGAAAGTGTTGAACTAACCATTGGAGGTGTTCGTTGCCACGATTGAACTCGGCGTGGTGTTGGCGAATGGGCATGCTAACCACCATTAGGCGTTTACCCGTGAGTGCGCATAAGGTAGAAGTGAGCGCACTATCTATGCCGCCACTAATGCCTACCACAAAACCATTGGTTTTGCTGTTGTTGGAATAGTTTTTTAGCCACTCAACTATATGGTCTATAACTGCCTGATGTTTCATGGTGTAAAAATAAAAAATCCCGATAGGTATTCACTATCGGGATAAAAAGTTTTTCACGAAAAAATTTAAACAGCTTCTTAGAACATTACACCAATATTTATTCGCACGGCGTTCATTTTTAAGACTTGCGTAAACGCTGCAAAACTAGTGTACTTGCCACTTGCAGCATCAAACGAATTGGCGGTGTAAGCATACTTTGAATCGTTGCGCATTAAGTTAGTGAAGGCACTAAAATAGTTAACGCTAAAAAATAAAGAAGTAGAACCTGCAATGCGGTACTCGGCACCTGCGCCCACATTTAACCCTAAACGAATGGGCACTAAACTACCATCTTTAGAAATAGGAACGGTTTCGTTGGTGCCACCAGCTACCCAATTAATAGTGCCTTGTGGGTTGGCAGAAGAGGTGGACGCCGCAAAAGTACCCGTATAATCGTAAACATCAGAGGCCTTAAAGGCAGTACGAATACCTAAGTCAACGCCGAATTGACCAAAATAACGAAACCCAGAATATTCTCTGGTTAACATTTTTAAAGTAATAGGAATGGTAACGTGCGTGGTTCTTATTTTACGTTCTTTTAAAACGTATGTTTTAGCCCCAACTTGCTTATCAAAACTTTCGACTTTAACATCACTTTTGGGTTCTAATAAATCGCCATCTTTATTAATGACATAAAACACGGCGTAGTTGTTATTTGTACTTGGGACATTGGGATCGAAGCCTCTATTACTGAAAGTAACCGAACCACTTTCAATATCACCACCAATACCTGTGTTAACGCGAATAATGTCGGATAATTTCCATTCGGTTACTAAACCAAAGCCAAAGCCAAAACCTGTTTTTAATTTTGTGGTATTGCCATTGCCCGATTTAAACCAAGTAGGTTGTGCCGAAACACGGAGCCCAAAACGGAATTTTTTATCAAAGTCGCTGTCTTCGCCTGTGGCTGGAGGCGTTGTGGTTTGCGCTAAAGCAGAAGTGCTTATTGCTAAAATAGTAAGTGTGGAGTAAAAAAAGTTTTTCATGCGGTTAGAGTTTAACTTATTAACTTTACAAAGATAAAAAAATAGGTACATGTCGGTACATTTAAAATATTTCTTTTCAATTTGTTGTATTGTGGCTTTCATGGGCTGCAAACCCGACCCCTTAACTATAAACACATCGGCTGTAAAAACAAATCCATTACTCGTAAACCGCCTCGAACGCGATGTGTTTAAATTAGATAGTACGACCATTGAAACTCAAACCCGTGTTTATCAAAAAAAGTATGGACCATTTTACAATCGGTTTATAAATGCCATCATTAATAAAGGCGGAGTTAACGACACCAATTATAACCGTAATGTATTGCGTTTTATAAATGATAAAGACATGAAAGCGGCTTATGCGCTCACGCAACAAAAGTTTAGCGATGCCGATATAACTATTTTAGCCGAAAACCTAAATGAAGTGGTGAAGCGGTTTCATTATTTTTTTCCAAACAAACCCTTGCCAAAATATTTTACACCCATGATGAGTGGTTTTAATTACGAAGTGGTGTATGTAGATAGCACCCTTGCTATTGGTTTAGATATGTTTTTAAACGACCCTACATTTAATAAAATGCTGGCTTGGCCCAATTACCAAGTGCGGTGTATGGTTCCCAATTATATGTTAAGCGATTTAGTGCAGGGTTGGTTATTAACCGAATTTGATGACAGCGAAGCCACCACTAATTTACTAAGCCACACTATTTTTTACGGTAAACTCATGTATGCTATGGATGCCTTGTTACCCGAAACGCCCGATAGTATTAAAATAAAATACACCACCACCCAACTCGATTATTGCCAACGTTACGAAAAACAATTGTGGGGTTATTTTGCTGAAAAAAATAGGCTCTACGAAACCAATATGCGTAACATTCAAGAGTTGTTAAGCGATGGTCCTTTTACGGGTGCTATTAGTAAAGAATGCCCACCACGTATTGCCATTTGGGTGGGTTGGCAAATTGTAAAACGCTACATGGCTACCAACGAAAATGTAAGTGTTGAAGAATTAATGAAAGAAAAAGATTTCCAAAAAATTTTAAGTAAAAGTAAATATCGTCCTTAAACCAATTTATTATGAAAAGTTCGGAGATAAAATTTAAAGTAACCGTAGATGAAAATCATTTGCCTTTAAACATTGAGTGGGAAGCCGAAGGGGCTGGCGAGAAAAGCGATAGCAAAAGTGTGATGATTGCCTTGTGGGATGCTAAAGAAAATAATACCCTGCGCATTGATTTGTGGACTAAAGACATGATGGTGGACGAAATGAAAAAGTTTTATCATCAAAATATAATGACGCTAACCGATACTTATGTGCGTGCCACAGGCGATGAAGCCACTGCTAACGAAGTGCGCTTGCTGTTTAATAAAATTGGAAAAGACATTGGTGTACTAAAATAGATGGGCTAATTTTTATGCCCAATGCGAGTATAAGTTAGGCTAAAGGAATTAAAGGGATTGAAGCAGTAATTATAGGCTTAGTAAGGCTTTTCTAAAGTTGGCTGATACCAATATCGGTTCTAAAAGATACAAGTTGAACCAGAATTATTTTTCTTTTAGGCGACGAAAAAATTATAGGCGTAGCAAGGCCTACGGGTATAATTTTTGAGGAAGTATAAGAGAAAAAGAAACTGGGTCAACGTATCTTTTAAAAAGGATGTTGGTATCAACTACTCACTAAGTATTTTACTTGATAAAAATTTGCAATGAAAACGCATTCCATTCTATCAAAAGATTGACTAAACATATTTACTTTGGTGAGTATTCCATTTCCAAAATATTTTTCTTGCGCGTAAAAGCTGTGGCAGGTTTTATTTTGTAATAGATTTTAATACCACTAATTTGGACAAATTAGTCCAACGGACTTTTGGACTTAGTAGTGGTTATGCTGAACAGCGCGTTAAATCTAATTGGATTAAAATAGGATGAGTCGAAGTATAACTTTCTGTTTTCGGTTAAAAACTAAATCTGTATTTATTTTACTTTACTGTTTTAAATAGGCTCTAGTTTAAGCCAAATATCGGTTACTAATTTATCTTTCGTTTTTTTAATAGTCAATTTATGTAAATCAGGATAAAATAACTGCAATCGTTTTTCGGCATTATCTATTATAACATCGCTTTCTAAAATTTCATGACTACGTTCTATTTCTTTAAAGTCCATTTCAATTTTAAAAAATAAAGTTTCGTTTTGAAAATTTATAGCAATATCTACTTTTGTATTTTTCACATCCGCATTTCGTATAAATTTAAAAGCAGACTCTACATAGTTTATCAATATTAGCGGCACTATTTTATGACCTGTCATTTCTCCATTTTGGGTATAATTTATTTGATTATTTTTATTTTCCTTTTGCTTTTCTAGCTCAATGTAATTTTTTATAAATTCTATTTCGCTCGATAAATTGATTGATTTTTCTGCTGAATTATACAGAATGAATTTCAAAGAGTCTGCCAAGGCAATCACAGAATTTTCGGCTGATTTATCTTTACATATAACTTTGCTATAAATATTATTGAGAGAGTTTAATAAAAAATCGGGACTTAGATTAGTTTTTAAAAACTCGATTTCAAGGGTTGATTTTTCATTTTGTAAATTTTCAGATTTTAAAGCGTGCTTTGTAGTAACACGGCACGTTTTTATAAGAAAGGGAAGGCCTAAAGCCATATAAATTAAGTTTAATTCATATAGTAAATTAATGGGCGTAAATAATCCACTAATTCCTTTATTAACATACTGCGATACATAGTTGCCCCAAGTTGTGCCTATTGAAATGTAATTGTTTTTTAATAATAAATAATAATACCCATAATGTAAGAAGTAACAAATACAATAAATAAGTACTAGCATCAATAACCCAAGATATACTCTATTATTTGCAATAAATTTTGGAAACACATAATAAGTAGTCGTGTAAAAAACAAAAATAATCATGAGTATAAATAAAATTGTTTTCAGATAAATAAACCCCATTGGTTGATTTTCAAAATCAATCATAATATTATAAATAATCATTCCAGTCCAAAACAATAGGTGTACAGGCACTCGCTTAACGTAACTGGAGCCTTCAACGGGATAAAAACTCAAATAGAATTTAATAATGTCACGCATGTTGTAAGTTTATTTTATTCAGATTAATAGTCAAATTAACGGTGAAGTAATCGTCTGTTTCTTTAAATAATAATTGATGATTTTGTGGATATAATAAATTTAAGCGTTGTGCTACATTTTTTAATCCTAAGCCGCCTTTCGATTTTTGACCTGAATTTATGGTGTCATTTGACTTTGTATTTTCAATTATAAATTCAAGAATATCATCTTTCACAATCATTTGAATATCAATATTTCCTACCTTACTTTCGTTACTGTCAGCGTGTTTAAAGGCATTTTCTATAAAATTTATTAAAATGAGTGGCGCAATTTGTAAGTTTTGATAGTTCCCCGTTTTTGAAAAGTGAATATTATTTTTTTGGCTATCCTTTAGTTTTTCCCAACTAAGATAACTTTCAATAAAATTTATTTCTTGCTCTAAACTAATGCTAGGTTCTTTTGCTTTGTGTAACAAATATTTCATCAAATCAGATAAGGCTATAATTGAGTCGGGAGCGGTGTTATCATTGGTGATGATTTGACTATAAATATTATTAATAGTATTTAATAGAAAATGAGGATTGATTTGCGACCTTAAATAATCAACTTCTACCTTATTTTTTTCTAGCATAATTTTTTTATTATTAACGCTATTGTACAATAACATTCTACTAAATTTTAAGAAAAAAGGAATCATAATGGCCTGCGAGGCAAAATATATTTCACGGAAAATATTTTTTGGGCCTAACATGCCCTGCAAACCAGCATCCACAAACTCTTGCACATTTTCATTTGTGAAGCCATTGGGCGGATGAATATTATATTTTAAAATAAAGGTATTGAAGCCTAATTTTTCGAGGTGTTGAAGTACATAAGTTAGTACAAACAATAAAATGCCTATATAAAATTGTTTCTTAGTAAACAAAAGCGGAAAGGCAAAATAAGCGGGAATGTAATACAGAATGACTCCTAAGAGCACCAAATGGAGGGAAATAAAAATACGATCTACTGGGGTTAAGCCATTGATAAGGCTGAAGTAACTGAAAACAAAATAAAATAACCAATAACAAATATGAATTTTCACCCTTCTGCTGGGCGGTGTTCCAACGGTAGGATAGAATCTTAAATACCAATCCATTAGTTTTTGCATATCAATTCACCGGCTTAATTTTAAGTAATAGAGTTTCTTTATATTGAGGACCAACAGGTATTTGCAACTTGTTGGTTAACTCCAGGAAATTATCCAACCCATCAAACTTTCTAATTTGCGTTATACTTACGATGAACGATTTATGAATTCTCATAAACTTTGATTTAGGCAATATTTGCTCTTCTAATTTTTTCATTGTTAAGTGCGTAACTACCGACTTATTATCTTGAAGAATAATTTTCACATAATCTTTTAATCCTTCTATAGCCATTATCTCATCAAAATCTATTCTTATTACTTTTCCACTTTCTTTCACAAAAATACTGGTTTGAGAATAATCCTCGCTAAGTTCCGCATCTTGAGGTAAAGCATTGGATGTATTCACCTTTTTCGCTAAATCAACGCGATCAACTACTTTATTGACTGCCTTGGCAAACCTATCGAAGGTAACAGGCTTCACTAAAAAATCGGTGATGTCTAATTCAAATCCACTAACGGCGTGCTCTGCATTGGCGGTTATAAAAATAACGTAAGGCTTATTTCTAAGAGATTGTATTAGCTCAATTCCCGACATTTGGGGCATATTCACATCTGTAAAAATTAAATCTACAGGATTATCATTTAAAAAGTGAATAGCCTCCATTGACCGATCGAAAAGACCTAGCACTTTGAGATTAGGGATACGTTCAGCATAAACCTTTAAGAGATTCATGGCAGGGGCTTCATCTTCAACAAATATGCAGGTTAATTTCATTTTTAATTTGATGTTAAATTTAGTAATTATAACAATTCAATGCCTTTGATGACAAAGTAAAGCATTTGAATAGGAAAAGCGGCTGATTTGTCGAAATAATTTATGCTTTTCATACCCTTAAAAAATGATGTCTAAAAAAGTCTTTAAGGATGTCGAAATTTTCTTAGCAGAAGTCTAAAACTAAAATTCTTCCCTTTTTTCTGATGTAGGTTTGTAGTGTCAATAAGAACAGCACCTAGGACCTGTTAATCTTAAAGAAAAGAAAAAAAATAGTACTAACCCGAATGATTTGTAAAAAGTAAAATCAGGTCATTCACAAAATTTAAAAAAATGGAAAATAAAGAAACAAAAAAATCACAAGAATTCATGTTACTATTCAGAATGGAACCAAGTAACGAACAACCAACTCCAGAACAATTACAAGAAATGGAAACTCAGTGGGGTGCTTTTATAGGTGGCATTGCAGGTCAAGGCAATCTGGTAAGTACTCACCATTTAGGCTTTACGGGTAAAAAAATTACTGCAAGCCATACAACCGAAGATGGTTTTCATGTAGCAGAAGGAAATATGATAGCAGGAAATATGGTATTAAAAGCAGAATCAATTGAGGCTGCAACCGAACTTGCAAAAAAATGCCCAATACTTTATGCCGGTGGCTCTGTTGAAGTAAGAGATGTAATGGTAATGTAATTAAAATTATTTAATCACAAGACTTTATATAAGTTAGAAAATTTGAGAGTAATAAAATTAATCATTTTTTAAGAAAAAATAGTTAACGCACCAATTATCTTAACTTATATAAAGTCTATTTAAAAAAACAAAATCATGAAGTCAATTTTTGAAAAACAAGTACGCGAAGAGTTAATTCAACGTATTGAAAAATTATCGGATAGCAGTACGGCTCTTTGGGGGAAAATGAATGTGTATCAAATGATTGTTCACTGCATTAAAACAGAAGAAATGTACCTCCGATTAAAAAGTTATGATCGTTTATTTATTGGTAGAATTTTTGGTCAAATGTCTTTAAAAAGTTTGGTGAAAGATGAAAAACAGTTCAAACAAAATGAACCCACTCATCCAGAGTTTAAGATAAAAGACAAAGGTTATATTTCTTCCGTTACAACCCGATGGATAAGCTTAATTAGAGATTTTGAAGACAAGAAAGAAGCCGATTATCAAGATTTTTCTCATCCCTTTTTTGGTAAAATGACAAAAACTCAAGTAGGTCAATACAACTACAAACATATTGATCATCATTTAAGACAATTTAATGTATAAACTTTAAAAACAAAAAAATCATGAAATAGCCACATTAAAAAAGTTTGTTTCAACAAACACTATTAAAGTTGGCGTATTCCATATAACAATTAAAAAAAATAAAAACTATATGAAAAAAGTATTCAAATATTTAGGAATTTTCGTAGCTGTTATAGCTTTAACAGTAGGCGTACTGCACATCGTATCATCCGATGAAAAAGAAATTGCCATTGTGATTGAACAAGAAGTAAATGCCCCCGTAAGCGAAGTATATGACAAAGTAAGACACCTTGAAAATTACGCAAGTTGGTCGCCATTTAGACTCAACGATCCAGAACAAAAATACAGACTTTCCAATGTGGATGGTCAAGTTGGAGCAAGGTTTCACTGGGTAGGTGTAAAGGAGGTAAGTGAAGGTTATCAAGAAATTGTAGGCTTAGAAGAAAACAAAGCGGTAAAAATTAAATGCAACATCACGGTGCCTTATGAAGCGAAGCCAGAGTTTAATTATTCGTTTGCAGAAAGAGGAAACAAAACGTATGTAACCCAAGAATTTAAAGTACAAATGCCTTTTCCTGCCAACATTATAGCGCACTTTACAGACCTAAGGAAAGAGATGAAATTGACCAATGAGAAAGGACTTTCTCTTCTTAAAAAAGTTTGTGAAAATAAATTAGCGCAAAAATAAAATTTAAAATATTATTAATACAGACAACTAAAAACTAAAAATTATGGACAAAACTGTAGCAACAATGATTGAGAACCTGAAAGAAAAAACAGGTCATTCGTTAGACGAATGGAAAAAAATAATTTCAAAACAAAAATTAGCCAAGCACGGCGAAATAGTAAAGTTTTTGAAAGAAGAACATAAAGTAACGCACGGGTACGCAGCCGAAATTGCGCTAAAAGCATTGGGTTCCGATGCAGACTCTTCGGCCAATACAAATGAATTTTTGACGAGTCAATACAAAGGTAAAGAACATTTAAAACCGTTTTATGATAAGCTCATTTTAGAAATTAATAAGTTTAAAGGAGACTTTGAAATTGCGCCAAAGAAAACGTATGTAAGTTTAAAAAGAAAAAAGCAATTTGTCATTTTAAATCCGGCCTCTAAAACTCGATTTGAAATAGGCTTTAACTTAAAAGGTGTAGAAGCCAAAGGTAAATTAGAAAATGAAAAACCAAATGGCATTTGCTCGCATAAAATAAATCTTTCAGATATTAATGAGATTGATAAAGAAGTAATTAATTGGGTGAAGATGGCGTTTGATAATGCCGCTTAGGAAGTTTTATAGAAGTAATACCACTACTTAGAACAAAATAGCCCAACAGACTTTTTGAACTTAGTAGTGGTTATGCCAAGCAAGTTAAATTTAATTGGATTAAAATATAACGTGTCGAGGTATAACTTTTATTAATTGTATTTACTTTTTTATTATTCGCTTTAAGTGCTAAGGCATTGGGTATGGAAAATTAAAAATTGTCATAAAATAGCCTTAACTAAACTCACTAAAAATAATAAAACCCTTGCTAGTATTAACTTGCAAGGGTTTTTACTTGTATCCTACGGGATGGATTTATCGAACTTAATTGATGATGTTCAGTTACTTAGAAACCTGATGAATTCTCGAAATTGGAAATCGGTGTTTTAATTAAAAAAGCCATTGTTTAATTTCTTTGCAACTCAATGTTTTTTTAACCCTAATAAGAAGATTATCGTAGTTTAATAATTTGTTCACGAAACCGTGAACAAAGTTAGATAATGTACAAATTTGGAATTTCAATTATCGTTCACTATATTTGTTTGTTCACGAAATCGTGAACGTGACAAGTAAAGAGAAAATGAAAGAACATAATATAGCTACAACAGCTTTGGAAAACCTCCAAAGAACTGCCCAAATAAAAGGCAAGTGGAAGCCTATTGACCAAAAGAGGGCGAATAATAGATTGGATGGGCAAATAGAACTTACCTATCACAAGAACCTTATAAAACTAAATGCAGAGGTTAAAAACAACTTGCGCACTATTCATTTGCCCTTAATCTATAAATTGGCAAAAGACCAAGCTCCACTTATTATTATTGCCGACCACATTTTCCCTAAAATAAAAGAAGAGTTACGGAATCACAACATTGCATATTTAGAAAGCAACGGAAATATTTGGCTAAAATTTGGAAAAAATTTGTTGTGGATTGATGCAAATAAAACACTCCCCGAAGAGAAAGAAAAAATTAATCGTGCTTTTACAAAAACAGGACTAAAAGTTTTATTCGACTTTTTACGTGATGAAACATTGATTAATGTTCCGTATCGTGAAATTGCAAACCGATCAGAAATAGCTTTAGGCAATGTTAATTACATTTTAAATGGGTTAAAAGAAAAAGGCTTTATTTTAAAAATGAATAAAGACGAGTATAAACTGACCAATAAAAAAGACTTGCTGAGTACTTGGATGATAAAGTATGCAGAAAAATTAAAGCCCCAATTAGAAATAGGAACATTCCGATTTTTAAAAGAAGAAGATTTTGCAAACTGGAAAAGGTTGCCGACAAAACAAGGTAAAACGTGGTGGGGTGGCGAACCTGCTGGAAATTTATTTACCGATTATTTAAAACCTGCCGTACTTACACTTTATACGCTCGAAACAAGAAACGAGTTGATAAAGCATTACAGATTAATTCCTGACCCGAAAGGAAATGTTAAGGTGTATAAAAAGTTTTGGAAGTATGATGAAGTTAACGACAATACCGTTCCACCTTTATTAATTTATACCGATTTAATGAATACAGGCGACCATCGCTGTATTGAAACCGCACAAAAAATATACAATGAGCTTTTTAAAGAAAAATTTTGAGCGATTAAAAAAAGAAGGTCTTAAAGAAACTTTTGAAGTGTTGGAACTGGCTTTTAAAAAGTACGGCATAAACTATTATTTAATTGGCGCACGAGCAAGAGATTTATGGACAGACCACATTGCACTTAACGATAAACGAACTACCGAAGATGTTGATTTTTGTATTTACATAAATGAACACGAGCAATACAAAACCCTTGTAAAAGATTTAGTTGAAAACTATGGATTTACAAGAGATGAGGAAGAACCTTATCGCTTTTACTTTAACGGAACAATTGATTTAATTCCTTTTGGTGGCATAGAGAAAGATGGAGAAGTATTATTAGAAAACCCTCCTACCGAACTTTCTGTGTATGGAATAAAAGAAGCGGTAGCGTATGCCGAAATTGTGGAAGGCGCATTTAAAGTTGTTACTCTTCCTGGCTTGATCGTATTAAAATTAATGGCATTTTACGAAAATCCCGATAGAAGGGCGAAGGATTTAGAAGATTTTTATTTCCTGTTGGAGAATTACGGAGAAATAGCTGGAGAACAATTGTTTAAAAACGTTGAACACGAAGATTTAATAAAAGACGATTTTGAATTAACTCTTGCCTCTGCACGATTACTTGGCAGACAAATTAAAAACATCGCATTGGGCAATCAGGAATTATCAATTAAATTAAACCAAATTTTAATAAGCCGTTTAAAAGGCTTTTCAGAATTAGAAATTGATTCAATGTATCAAGTAAGAGATAGTAGCGATAGGTTGGTTGAGCGATTAAAATTAGTTAATGAAGTAATAAAAGGGCTGAACGATTAAACAACATTATTTAAAAAAGAAGCTATCAAAGAGACCATTTTTTTAACTAATACCAAATGAACTTATTAATACTCTTGACTGGTCTAAAGAATTGCTATCAGAAATGTTTGAGAAGCGAAATAGTTTTTCCTATAAGTATGATAGCCCATCTAACAATTCCACTTTAAAAGTGCACCTTTCACAGTCAAGCACTTAATAAAGAGCTTTTATGAAAACAATAAAAATTGGTAAGTAAAATAGTAAAAGAAATTACAAAATATCCCTCACAAAGAATACATGCTTCCCTTCAAAAACAAAAAAGCCTTTCGGTAAATTTACCAAAAGGCTTTCCAATAAATATTAGATTTTTATTTTGCCAAAGCTGCTTTTAAATTAGCATCTAAGGCATCTAAAAATTCTTCGGTATATAAATAATGTTCGCCATGTTTTACTTTACTGCCATGCGCACATACGGCTAAATCCTTGGTCATTTTACCACTTTCAACGGTTTCTACACACACCCGCTCAAGCGTTTGGGCAAAGTTGATGAGTTCTACATTGTTATCCAATGTTCCTCTAAACTCTAAGCCTCTAGTCCAAGCAAAAATACTTGCAATAGGATTGGTAGAGGTTGGTTTACCAGCCTGGTGGTCTCGGAAATGGCGAGTTACGGTGCCATGTGCCGCCTCGGCTTCCATAATTTTTCCATCGGGTGTAACCAACACCGAGGTCATTAAACCCAAAGAGCCAAAGCCTTGCGCAACCGAGTCGGATTGTACATCGCCATCGTAGTTCTTACAAGCCCAAACAAAATTACCATTCCACTTTAAAGCACTAGCCACCATATCGTCAATTAAACGGTGTTCGTAAACAATTCCTGCCGCTTCGTACAAGGCTTTAAATTCAGCTTGATAAATTTCCTCGAAAATATCTTTAAAGCGGCCATCGTATTTTTTTAAAATGGTATTTTTAGTAGAAAGGTATAAAGGCCATTTTTTACTTAATGCCATATTAAAACACGATTTTGCAAACCCACGAATACTGTCTTCGGTGTTATACATCCCCATAGCCACACCAGCCCCTTTAAATTTGAAAATTTCGTGTTCAACCATTTGCCCATCCTCACCTACAAATTTCATGGTTAACGTTCCCTTACCCGGAATAACCATGTCCGTTGCGCGGTATTGATCGCCAAACGCGTGACGACCAACAATAATTGGAGCCGTCCAATTGCTTACTAAACGCGGTACATTTTTACAAACAATGGGTTCGCGAAAAACAGTGCCATCTAATATATTTCGGATGGTGCCATTGGGCGATTTCCACATTTGTTTTAAATTAAACTCTTTAACACGTGCCTCATCGGGCGTAATGGTGGCGCATTTAATACCTACTTGATACGTTTTAATAGCTTCTGCCGCATCAATGGTTACCTGATCGTTAGTGGCATCGCGGTGTTCAATACCTAAATCAAAATACTTAATATCAATGTCCAAATAAGGGACAACCAATTTATCTTTAATAAATTTCCAAATAATGCGGGTCATTTCATCGCCATCCAATTCTACTACGGGATTGGCTACTTTTATTTTACTCATACGGATTTAATTAAACTTTATTTTGCGTTACAAAAATAGAAAAGCATATTTAACCACAACTCTTTTTTATAAAGCAATTAGCATTATATTTGAACAAACATTTAACAGCGTGTAAAACGATAAATTGCTTGATTATGAAATTTCACAAAGAAGGTTGGCCCAGTTTATTAATCGTATTGGTATTTAGTGCCCTCGTTATTTTTATTGCGCACTACTTTTTTCCTCAATTTTTTATTGCCAAGTTATTTGCTTATGCGTTGAGCGGATTTTTAACCCTTACTATTTTACAATTTTTTAGAAGCCCTACCCGTCAATTTACGCAAGGCGATCGTTTAATTATTGCCCCTGCCGATGGTAAAGTGGTAGTTATAGAAGAAACCGAAGAAGCCGAATATTTTAAAGGCAAACGTTTGCAGGTAAGTATTTTTATGAGTCCGATTAATGTGCACGTTAACCGCTACCCCATTGCGGGTCATGTAAAGTTTTTTAAGTACCATCCTGGTAAATTTTTGGCGGCATGGGAACCAAAAAGTAGCACCGATAACGAGCGCACAACGGTGGTAGTAGCGCATAAAAACGGACAAGAAATTTTATTTCGTCAAATTGCAGGCGCATTGGCACGGCGCATTGTTTGGTATTGCAAAGAAGGCGATGTTGCCGAGCAATGTGGCGAAATGGGATTCATTAAGTTTGGCTCACGCGTAGATTTATTTTTGCCAATAGGCACCCAACTAAACGTCAAAATTGGCGATGTAGTAAAAGGCTCGCAATCTGTGCTAGGAGAGTTCTAATACCAATATCGGTTCTAAAAGATACAAGTTGAACCAGAATTATTTTTCTTTTAGGCGACGAAAAAATTATAGGCGTAGCAAGGCCTACGGGTATAATTTTTGAGGAAGTATAAGAGAAAAAGAAACTGGGTCAACGTATCTTTTAGAAATGATAATGGTATAAGGCAAGAACGGCGATTTATCAGGCATGATAGCATTCATTTAAGAATTGATGCAGCCTGTTTTAAATAGTTTTGTGTATTTTGTTATCAAGTCCATAACGGCGGCCATGCACAACGTATTCAATTTACAGATGAAGAATATTATAAAGAAGTAAAAGAGGATTTAGATAACCTCTTAAAACTAGGAGTCATTATTGAAAGCATAACAAATGATGGTTATAAAAGTATCCTGAGAGAGGTCAAAAAATCAACTCCTGATATTCTTTTACAGCGTTGCTTGGTTAATATTCAGCGTATGTGTTGTTTATGGCTGACAAGTTGGTCTCCACTAGAGTTTGTTTCCTATTCACACTAACAGATGCAACTTGCGGATCTTTTTTGACAAACTCACCAACTATTTTCAGTAAATTATTGTTTGACTCTAAATCTCCTCTTCCTAAAATTACGTTTAAAGTTCAAATTAATACACAACTATTTTCTTTGTTCCTGTTTGGCCATCTTTACTAATTTCGAGTATATACACCCCAGGACTCAAGGCTTTAGTATTTACCAAGTATTGCCCGTTTTCTTTGGTGATATTTGTACCCATTTCTTTACCTAGTAAATCGGTTAAACGCAAGTTTGCATTTTCTAAAGCAGTACCACTCACATAAAAAAAGTGATGGGCAGGGTTTGGGTAAATGCGCACATTGGCCGTTAATTCATTTTCTGAAATGTTTTGTAAAGAAGCTGCGCTAAAACTGTATTCAAATCCTCCACCAAAATCGGGTTGAAAAGTTTTAATGATGGTACCACTTTCATTTTTAAATCGGATAAAGCCCGAGCCTTGACTGGTACTTGCCCACCATTGTACGCCATCTTCACCCGAGTCGGTAACCACTAAGCGGTAGCAGCCTCCAGTTAATTGATAGGTGTCGGTATAAGTGGTGTTGGCAAGTGTGATGGTGCTAACTCCTGGTAAGGTGTTGCCATTTTCATCTATCAGTTTATAAGTATTTTCGGATGGGTAATTGTTGGTTTTAAATTCAACCACAATGGTATTGGTTAATATATCTGCAATCGAAAATGGAGAGCGATAAGTATTGTTGTAACTGTATTGATCGGTATTGCTATTTGCTTTTTTAAGTTCAGCATTAAACACATTACCACTACTTTGTATCCCACTTTGCCACAATGTTCCAATAGGTAAAGTAATACTGGTTGTATCCATAAACGACAAGTTACCAGTCCACGTATAGCTTTGTTTAGCAGTAGCACTATTGAGCCAATACTCTATTTGTAAAGAGGTAAGCGGCGAAGAACCCGTGTTTTGAACTTTAATAACTGGATAGGCACACATAGGATTGGTGCGCGAATAAAGCACTTTATTACTTGGCATACTTACTTCTACTAAGTTGGCATCGAGGGTGTGATTAGCACCACCGTAACTAATTAGTTGATGCGATACATGGTAACGGTAATCGCCATTGGCCACAGGTGGATTGATGCAATTGTAATCAATAGATACCGTAGAGCCTGGTGTTACAAAAGGGGTAAGGTTATTCTCTTTTAAAAGGCTGGCTTGCCCGGGGCACCAACCTTGGCGGTCGTAAACCCAAGTGCCACCTTGTGGATATACTGGATTAAACGCACAACGTTCTGTTATGGGCCAAGCAAATTCGTTGGCACCACCATTTATGTTTAAGTAATGTTGTATAGTGCCACCGTTTTGACCAAACTCGCCCTCGCTGCCGTGTCCAGTAATGGAAGAGCGTAATTTAAAAAATTGCGCATTCGGTTTTAAAGCCACGTTGAGTGGTGCAAAACGCGTGTTGTTTAAAATACTTCCAATACTAGTTTGCCCGCGGTGCGAAGCCGACCATAACTGCTTATACTCTACTACTGTGCGAGGCGGTGTGCCTACAATAAACCAAAAATCTATATCCATTTGCTCTTGGTACTCGCCGCCCTGCGACATTAAAAACCGTTTCGGTCCTTTTAAAAGTGGGGCTAAATCACTCACATCAAAATACCATGTTTTACCATTCATGCCCATATCTAATCCAATACCGTAGGGCGTTACAAAAGATAGCAACTCGTTATAAAATGGATAGCGGTTATAGTATGGTAAATTAGTAATGTTATAAGTACCATCTGCGGGCAAGGCAAGTGTAGCAGTTAAGGCACCTGTGTCTCCATTATAAGTATTCGATAGAGCTTGATGCGATTGAAACGATGCGGTTTGTATCACAACATCATTGGTAAATGTAGTAGCACCAGCATTGGAAATGATACTAAACTGACGTACACTAAATGGCACACGTGGTAAAGAATCTTTTACGGTTAAAGTTGTTGTGGTTAAATTGTAACTGCCACGTAAAAAAACGAGTGTGGGGCGCACCGTATTGTCGTTAAACATACGGGTTAAAGTATGCCCTCTGTCATAAGTCCACGAGGTGTTGGTGCAATTAGAAGTTAAATTTCCTTTTGTATCGTTAATTACTAAACCGTTGCCTTCGTTCAGTTTATAGTAGGCTATTAAGTTGCTATAAAAGGGATGTGTGTTGTTAATACTTTTTAGAAAATAATCTTTTATTTCTTGCGACGAAAATTCTCTGTTCCAAATGGCTAACTCATTAACTTTACCTTTATAGTTATTGTTGCCGTTATAATCGCTTCCTAAAATTAAATTCACAAACGATATAGCCCAATATTTGTTAGAAGTAAATGCCCAAGGATTACCATTTAAGAAAATGCGCATATCGCCAGTGCTAAGATTTTTTATAAACGCCCAATGGTTCCACTGTCCGCCAATGTTGGCTGCTACTGCGGCTTTACTGAGGCGATCGAAGTTACTTGTATTGGTATTTACACCGCAATCAAAATAAATCGTGTTATCGCTCCAAGGTAAATGTATGTTTAAACTGCGTTGTGCAGTGTTGGTTGGTGTGGCATATAAAATACTGGTGTTGGTAGGCAATTGATTGCTGTAACCATAGGCCCAAAACGAAATGGTAACTTCACTCGAAATGTTAGACATGAGAGCGGCATTAATAATTGCTCGGCCATTATTCGATAAATCGAGAGCGGCATTGGTGTTGGCATAAGCTGCCATTACTGTGGGAGTTGTGGCACCAACAAGCGTTATGGCATTACTTGGCGAAGAGTTGGTAAACGAGTAATCAATCAATAAGTTACTGGTTCCATTCCAATTAAAGGGCGTGTGAAATTGAATTCGGTTAAGCCCAGTGTTGAAGGTGGTGTTACGCAGATATACGTTTGTAAACCCGCTGGTATTTACCGATGTTGTGTTGACGGCGGTTAGCGTTGTTTGTTTTAAACCCATCCTGAAAAAATTTGCGGTTCCGCCTGTATTGCTCACGTTCACTAAAATACCATCTATTGCTCCGGCACTAAAGCCAGCCGCAATTAATTCGGCAGCGGTGTATAGTAACTGCGCTCGTCCCGATTGTTGTGTGGTATTCATTAAGTTATTATCGAGGCTTGCGCCGATACCAGCTGTGTAAGAGCTTTCGCTTACCACACTATAATTTACTTGGGTTTGTGTGTAGTTATAGTAGTCGTAAGGTTGAGTAGTTGTATAGTTAAATGTATTGCCCGAAAAATTGGTAATAATGTAGTTGGGATGCGTGTTTAATTCTTCATCTATACGCGACGAGTCGGCAATGTAGGTATTACACGAATAATCCCATTCGCCGCAGCCTAAGTTTCGTTGCGATTGTGTTGAAACCAAACCGTTTTTACAACGCATGTTATACTTCAAGATAATCTTCTCATACGTTTGATTGGTGTTTGGAAATTGAATAAGTGTATCGCGCGAGTTACTGCCATACTTAAAGGCTTTTACCACAATGGTGTCTCCTGTTTGTTGTGCCAATGTGTTTAAGGTCAAAAGCAAAATAGATGTCAAAAATAGAATGGTTTTCATAAAACGATTTAGTTTAAGTAAATGTAGTTAAAAATTATTAATTTTCGATATAAACTGGGGTTAATTTTTTTGTTTTGGTTCTACTTATTGTTGTCGGTTGCAAAGCCTTTGCGCAGATAGCGAATGAACCTACGTTTTATAATATTACCATCCGTTTAATGAGTACTCTAAAATGGACGGTTACCTATCTTTCTCAAAGCCTAAATTATTCGATGCAAATTGAAAAACGTGTAATACCAAAGTAGATACATTGTACTCCCTTTCTTAAACCAAAAATAGACAGTTGAAATCTATTACAAAATAAAACCTAGGTTTAATCTTTCACAAATAAAGCCTTTAATTCACTGGCTTCTTCGGGTTTCATGCGTCCACCTAAAATAAGCGATAGTTGCCGGCGACGTAAGGCCGCATCGAAACGTTTTTTCTCTAACTCTGTTTCGGGTTCTAAGGCTGGTACGGGCAAAGGTGCGCCGTTTTGATCAATAGCTACAAAGGTTAAAATGGCCTCGTTGCATTTGGTGCGCTCGCCACTCACGGGGTTCTCAACAAACACATCTACATAAATTTCCATGCTGCTGGTAAATGCCCGCGATACTTTGGCTTCTAAAGTAACCACTTGATTTTGTTTAATGGGGTTGTCGAAGCTAACGTGATTAATGGCTGCTGTTACCACTACACGCCCGCAATGCCTTTGAGCCGCAATAGCCGCTGTAATATCTACCCATTGTAATAATTTGCCACCAAATAAATTTCCAACGTGATTGGTATCGTTAGGTAATACCATTTCGGTATTAATGGTTAACGAGTCAGCAGGTTTTTTTACTTTCATGCCCGCAAAGATACTTACTTATTAAAAATAAAATAGGAAGGGCTTAACAATAATTAATGCGGTTCTTCTTACGAAAAATCGAGATGATACACATCTTGTTTATTGCGTGGAATGTTATGGATTTGGAAGGCTCCCGATTCGGTAATTTCTTCGAGCAGATGAAATACTTTACATGACTTGGGGAGTGGGGCAAAAATTAAAGTAAAATGGTGGCGTGTACCTGGGGCAACGCCTGTCCATTGGGGTTGCAGGGCAATGTTTTCGAGGTGAACTAATTTACTACAATGCGAAGATTGTACGGGCCTTAAAAACGTGGTGCGCCAAAACCGAATACCAACCGAATATGACAAAGCGTTGTGAAACGAACCATGTACAATAACTTGTCCTTCGGTGTCGGGTTCGTTTAAGAGTTCACGTGCAATTTCGGGTTTTGCTACTTCAATTTCAGGTTCTGCTATTTCGATAGGTTTTCGAGCATTCATGTTACAAAAGTATTCAATTTAAAGAGTTAAAGCGATTTGTGTAAGCAAAATAGTTTGCACGCGAGGGGAGGGATTTGTAGTTGGTGTTAGTTTGTTAAGTTAGATGGGTTAAATGGTTGGGATGAGTATGGCACGCAAAGGCGCAAAGAGTTCGCAAAGAAAAAAATGAATTTATAGTTGGTGTTTGTTTGTTAAGTTAGATGGGTTAAATGGTTGGGATGAGTATGGCACGCAAAGGACGCAAAGTTCGCAAAGAAAAAAATGAATTTATAGTTGGTGTTTGTTAAGTTGGATGAGCTAAATGATTTGAAATGAGTATGGCACGCAAAGGACGCAAAGTTCGCTGAGGAAGGAATGAATTTTTAGTTGGTGTTAGATAGAATACATTTATAACAAGACGAACTCTTCTTACGTGAGGGATATTTCGACTTCGCTCAATATAAATTCGGTGACAGCCCAGTGTGGGCGTTGGCGTGCTTTTGTACGAGTGAGGAGGCGACCTTAGAAGCCACCGCAGCCGCAACAAAAGCCGCCAAAGCCGCATTGGCTAAAGCCGATAGCCCGACCCCGACTTTGATGGTAACTGTGCTTTTTAACTGCGCAGCCAGCCATTAACTAATATCTGAATAGAACTTCTAGAGATGGATAAGGGGGCACGCTCAAAAAAGAATCAATCCATTAACTTAAAATCTATCGGTATGAAATGTTGTATAATTTTGCATTAACAGAACATGGAACTATTATTTGCCAATTAAAATACCTTCTCTAACTTTAAGCATGGATATTTTATACATTAAATCGTTACATATAATTTTTGTGGTGTGTTGGTTTGCGGCTTTGTTTTATGTGGTGCGCCTTTTCATTTACACTTACGATGCCCAGTCGAAAGATGAAATTGCGCGCCCCATTTTAACTCAACAGTTAATGATAATGCAACGCAAGTTATGGTATATCATTGGTTGGCCTGCTGCAATTGGCACACATCTATTCGGTTGGTGGTTAATTTTTAAAAACCCGTCTTACTATTTTTCGCAACCGTGGATGTGGTTAAAATTAATTGCGGTGTTGCTGTTAAGCATTTATCATTTTGAATGCGAGCGCTTGTATCGCCAACAAAAAAGTGGAATTTTTAAATGGAATTCGTTTAAGTTACGTTTGTTTAATGAAGCGGCTACGGTGTTGTTAGTGGCCATTGTGTTTTTGGTGGTGGTAAAATCATCGACGGGTTTGCTATGGGGTATTTTAGGCTTACTAGCTTTTGCAGCTGTTTTAATGGTAGCAGTTACTATTTATCGAAAGCGAAGTAAAATAGAAAATGAAACTAAGTTAAAAGGAGAGTCTATTCCTCCTACACCGCCTAATGCTCCGGAGGCTTAATCCAAGCCTCTGGGCAGGTATTTTGAATCAAAGGTAATTCGGCTAAGGCGGCTTCTTTGCTATTATAGCCGCCACAACTTACAATTTGCATGCCGCGGTTATTAACACCACTTATAAATGCTTTAAACTGTTGCGCTCGTAGCTTTTTAACTAGGCGCGTTGCATTGTCGGCTACACTAAAACAACCGACCACAATTTTAAACGAACTGTTTTCATAATTGGTTGTGGCTACTGACTTTACGGTGTTTACAGGGACTTCAACCTTATCTGTCATATTTACCACCCACGTTTTATCGTTGATGGCTAAGGATGAAAAGCCCTCGGCATTGGTAACAAAAATGGAGTTTTCGTTGGTAACTGGAATGGGTTGTATGTCGGCGTAAGGAAAAGTTCGATAGTTAGATGCGTTGCTACCCCAAAGCCCAGCGGTAAATACTTGCTGGATAGGACTCGCTAACAATAAAAACGACAAGGCACCAAAAAGCACAATGCCTCCAACGGCTGCAATGGCATAGTTACGGTAACGACGTTGTTGCGAGATAGAAGCTGTGGTGGCCAACTGCGTTTTTGCTGGCTCAGTGCTTAATACACGGTCTTTAAATAAATTTTCTTTTAAAGGAGGTGTTGTAACAGGCAATAATGAAGCCGAAACGGGCAATAGCCCAAAAGTTTCTAAACTAAAGTTAGATTGCTCTTGCGGTTCGAAGCACAACGTGTTTTCGAAGTTGAGGTAAAAAAAACCAATGTCGCCAAACGTTAAGCGTTTTTTTACTTGCAAAATGGAATGACAATAATCGGCAAACTGCGCCACTTCGCGTACTGCCTGCTCATAAGAACAATTTTGATCATCTTGAATCCAATGCTCTAACATGCCATCGTTTTGTTTCAGTTGGGCATTAAAACTGAGTTTTCGACCAGGCGGAAACAGTAGCTGACCATTAGTACTAAAATGAGCTCCTTGCGTGCGCGCCACAAATCCACCAAATTGAGGTATAATCACATAATCGTGATGCAATACCAATTCGGAAATTCCTTTTATAAACGCTGCTTGAATACTCATTTTTTACAAGGGCATCAAATATACTGTATTAATTCAAATTTAGGATTTTTAAATCAAAAACTTTTGTCAAAACACACACTTGTTTATATCTGTTAAAAAGAAAAAAATATAGGAAGGTGCATTTATATTTCTAAAACTAGTAGTACATTTGCCCGATAATGAAGTTTATAAGAATTTTTCTTGTTTTTATAGTAGCCATTGGGTTAAAGAGTAATGCCAATGCTCAAAAAGTTGAACATACATGCAAAGAGATTATTACCAAAATGGTAAGTAGCATAGATGAGATAAAAGGGCTTAAATACAGTTTAAAAATTACCGAGCGTGCTAAAAAAGGGGGCTATAATTATTATGAAAGTTCAGTAAAGTTTAATAAAAAACCTCGTCAAATTTATTTATACATTAAAGGCATTGAGTTGTTGTGGGTGCAAGGTCAAAACCGCGGGCGCGCCCTAGTAAAAACGAATTCGTTTCCATATATTAATTTGAACCTCGACCCTATGGGGAATTTAATGCGGCAAGATCAGCACCATACGCTCAACGAAATGGGTTACGATTATTTTGGAAATATTATTGGTACTAGTATGATTAAACTCGGAGCCAAATTTAATGAACGGTTTACATTGGTTGGCGAAGAACGTATTAACGGCCGCATGGCTTACAAAATTATTATTGAAAACAAAGATTTTGGGTATTCTAGTTATACCATTGGCGAAAACGAAAGCATAACATCTATTGCGCGTAAGTTATATGTAAGCGAATACATGATTGTAGAAAAGAATAAACGGTTTAAAGACTATTTCGATATTTTAGAACCTGGTACCGTTATCCAAGTTCCCAACTGGTATTGCAAAACCACTATTTTATGGGTAGATAGTTTTTATTTTTTACCTATCGGTGTGAAAATTTTAGATGATAAAGGATTATTTGAAGAATACAATTATAATTTTTTACAAGTGAATCCGCATTTTGAAGAAGGCGAATTTACGCGGAATTACAAAGGGTATAAGTTTTAATTCTGAATTATACCAATTTGATTAGTGATTAATACCAATATCGGTTCTAAAAGATACAAGTTGAACCAGAATTATTTTTCTTTTAGGCGACGAAAAAATTATAGGCGTAGCAAGGCCTACGAGTATAATTTTTGAGGAAGTATAAGAGAAAAAGAAACTGGGTCAACGTATCTTTTAGAAATGATGTTGGTATAAGCCCGATCCCAAACGAAAATTTACAATTTTACTTTGTCAGAAATACTAGCCTTAGTTTTTATTATTCCCGCGATTTTCGCATCGTCTAATGGAAAGTTTTTTTACCGAAATCGAACGGTATTATAAAACAAGTTGGTATAACGCCTCTGCAATAGTCATATCTGTTGGATGCGTAATTTTAATATTTTCAGTATTTCCTTCGGTTAAAAAAATCGTTTGCCCAAAGGCTTCTAATACGGCGGCATCATCGGTAAACGATTCGGTATAGGCTTGTTCGTAGGCAGGTAAAGCGTGTTGCAAGTTAAAACATTGTGGCGTTTGCACTAAACAATAGTTGGCTCTGTTTACCGAATGACTGCCGGTTGCGTTGAGTTGGCGCAAACTTTCGGATAAAGATAAAACAGGAATTGCATTGCCTTTTTCTAGTGCTAAGGTATAGCAACGTTCTAAAGTGGCGTTACTTACTAAAGGGCGCGCGGCATCGTGTACGCCTACTATTGCACCAGAAAAAGGGCTAATGTGCATTAACCCATTTTTAACGGAATGGAAACGAGTGCTACCGCCTTCGCAAACCGTAATATCATCGAAACCATAAGTGCTTAACATGGTGTGAAGTGTTGTACGGTAATCGGGATGAATAACAACAATGATCCCTATTCGAGGGTCAAATGTTTTGAAGCGTTGTAAGGTGTGAATGATAACGGGTTTACCGTTCAATAGTAGAAACTGTTTAGGAACATCGCTATTCATGCGGCTTCCGGTACCTCCTGCAACAATAATAGCGTATTTTTTCATGTGAAAGATACGAATGGTTTAAAACAAATGCTACTTAGCATTTGGTATAACATGAAAGGAATAAAATCTCCAATTTATTTCTTCGGCATTTTATCGGCCGGAATTAAATAAGTAGTTCCTAAATTCATAAAGTTTAGTGGGTTCTCAGGAAGATTACGCACATTTTTTTGTTCTAAACGAAAATTTTCATCATAAAAAATAGGCATGTAAGGGGCATCCTCTAAAGCTACTTGCTCGGCCTTTGCTAACAAACCAAAACGTTTTGTTTTATCGGGTTCTACACGTGCGGCGTTAAACAACGAATCGAATTTAGTACTCTTGTATCGGAAGAAGTTGATGTACGATTTGTCTTGTAAACTGGCAGGCACGTGTCCGCCATAAAATAGGGTTAAAAAAGTTTCAGGGTCGGGGTAATCGGCTACCCAAGCGTAACGGAAGAAATCACTTTTTCCAGATTGAACATTATCTACATGCTCTGCAAATGGCACTGTGTTAATGTTAACGTTTACATTTAAGTGTTCTTTAAGCATTTTTTGAACTACCTCAGCTACTAAAATATTACGGTCGCCACCACCACTATTAATTTCAAGTAATACTTCCGGAAAACCTTTTCCATCAGGGTATCCTGCCTGCTTTAGTAATTCTTTTGCTTTAGCGGGATCAAAAGAATACCCTACTAATGATTTGTAATCGTAACCCGCTTTTTCAAAGCCTTCGGTATAAGGCACCATGCCATAGTCGGCGGCCGTTCCTTCACCTTGAATGGTAAAGTCTGCAATTTTTTTACGATCAATAGCAAAGTTAAAGGCTTGACGTACTTCTTTTTTAGCAAACACGGGGTTTGCTTGAATGTTAAAGCCATAAAAACATGTATTTAAAGCGGCCGATGAAACAATTTCAAATTCCGATTTACGTTCTTTCGCCGTTTGCAAATCGCCCATAATATCATGAAACATTTCAACAGGAATGCGATACACCATATCGAGGTTGCCGCGTTTAAACTCTAGTATTTCGGTTTTTTTATCTTTGATAAAACTCCATTTAATTCCATCTAAGTGTGGTAATTTATTTCCAAATTCATCTACACCCCAATAGGCTTGATGTTTTTTCATAATAATGGTTTCGCCTTCTTTTAAGGTTTCAATAAAAAATGGACCTGTTCCTACTGCTTTGATGCGCATATCGTTTCCGTATTTGGTTACCGCTTCTTTTGGGTAAACATAGCAACCTGGCATTGCCAAAACATTTAAAAAACTAGCATCGCTGTGGGTTAACTGAATTTTAAGGGTTGAATCGTTAACAACACTTACCCCTTTTACACCAATGCTTGATCCACTTTTGGAAGCCTCGAAGCATTCGTTAGCACCCAGTACACGGTCTTTAAAAGTTACATCAAATTGGTTGTTGGAGGCATCTTGCATACATAACTTATCGAAACAAAATTTTACATCGCTAGCTTTGGCTGCACGACCTTTTGTTTCTGGAAAACAAGGGTCATCGTGAAAAAGCGCATTGGCACGAATGTAAAACGTATATTCTTTTTGATCTTCGCTCACCTCCCAACGGCTAGCTACACCTGGAATAATGCTTAAATCGTTTTGATTGTAACACACTAAGCCTTCATAAACTTGCGAAGCAATGTGATAACTATTTATTTCATTAATAGCAATGGGCATCAAACTTTTAAAGTTCTCTACTTCGTTTAACCGTGCTATACCTCCAGCATAAACGCCTCCTTTGGCTTCTTGTGTATTCTCTTTCTTTACTTGATCATCTCCACAAGATACTATTAGCCAACTGATAAAAAGCACGAGTACAGAACGATTCATTTTAACCATAACAAAATTTATTATTTATTTATTTTAAGTTTAATACAGTTTTAAGCCTAGCAAAGATAAAAGTTCTCTTGAATTAGACTACTTTTTTAATCTAAAAAAAGGCACCATTGATAGAATTTAATTTTAGGATGAGTGGTCAATTTCTAATACTACTGGACAGTGGTCGCTATGCACTGCATTGGGTAAAATAACGGCTCGTTTTAGTTTAGATTCTAGGTTAGTACTTGCCATGTTGTAATCAATGCGCCAGCCCAAGTTTTTAGCTCTGGCGTTGGCTCTGTAACTCCACCAACTGTAGTGGTGTGGGTCTTTGTTGAAATGGCGAAAGGTATCAATAAACCCCGATTGTGTAAATTGTTCCATCCACTCTCGTTCTTCGGGTAAAAAGCCGCTGGTTTTAGCGTTCGATACAGGGTTGTGAATGTCAATGGCACGGTGGCAAATATTGTAATCGCCACTTAAAATTAATTCGGAACGTTTAGTTTTTAAGGTGTTGATGTACGATTGAAAATCGGCTAACCATTGCATTTTGAAAGCCTGACGATCTTCGCCACTACTGCCACTTGGGTGATACACGCTCATGACCGAGAGCGTTCCAAAGTCGGCACGCAAGATTCGTCCTTCGTCGTCGTAGGCTTTGATGCCACAACCATACTCTACATGCGTAGGTTTTTGTTTAGAAAAAATGGCCACACCGCTATACCCCTTTTTTTGCGCCGGATACCAATAATGGTGGTAACCCATTTCTTCAAACTCAAATACGCCAACTTGCTCGGGATTGGCTTTAATTTCTTGAACACACAACACATCTGGATTGGCTTGACGCATCCACTCGATTAAACCCTTACTCATGGCCGAACGAATGCCATTTACATTATAACTGATAATTTTCATTGCGCTGCAAGGTAATAAATTATACTTTTTACTTCGACTTTGGAGGATCTAATTGTTTTTTCAAAAATTGTTTGATGTCGTTTAACTCATCGCCACTAATGCTATGTGGCATTTCGTAACTGTTGAAACTCACCTGTGCTTTTAAACTTTTAAAATAGGCACTTGCTATTTCTGATTCGATAGGTTTGATAACGTTATCTGAGCGGCCGTGTGCAATAAAACACATGTTTTCATTGGGCTTCAAACTGGTTTGAATCGCTTTACTTTGTGGCAATAGTTTTCCACTTAATGCTAAAATCCCTTTTATTTTATTGGGTTTACGTAACAACATATCGTAAGCTATAATAGCCCCTTGGCTAAAGCCCATGATGTAAACACGGTTGCTATCGGCGTTGTAAGCTTTGCAGGCTTGACTGATGAAACTAAAAATTTGTTTTTCGCTTTCTTTTAACTCTGTATAATTATGTGTTTTTATACTATCGTTTTTCCACTCAATGGCATACCACCAACAGGCACCATCTTTCGAGTAAGGGGCGCGTAACGAAAACGACAAAAAGCGATCGTCGAAAGATTTAGTAATATCGAATAAATCTTTTTCGTTAGCACCATAGCCGTGTAGCACAATAACAACGGGCGGTTTGGCTGTTTTTTGTTTGGGTACATTAACCAAATACGTTAAATTAGTAGCTATAGTGGGCGTTTGAGCCTCTAATAAATTCAGGCTTGCTATTAAAAAATAACTCCAACAAAGCCATTTCATACCTTAACGATTTCTACGTTTTTTAGAAGAATCTTCTTGGCGTTGAGGGCTTGCGGCTTCTTCTCCCAATTGAAAATCCAATTGTTTTTTTAATAAATCGGCTTTCATAACTGTAATTTTAACTTTATCGCCCAAGGCATATATTTTACCTGTGTTGCGCCCCACATAGCGGTAATTGTCTTCGTCAAAAACATAACGGTCGTCTTTCATATCTCGCGATTTAATCATGCCCTCGCATTTGTTTTCGGTAATTTCGGCATAAATGCCCCATTCGGTTACGCCACTAATCACTGCATCGAACGTTTGCCCCACTTTGTTTTCCATAAACTCTACTTGTTTATATTTTATAGAAGCCCGTTCTGCTTCGGCGGCGGTGCGTTCGCGATCAGAGGAGTGTTTACATAAGCGTTCTAATTCTTCGCGGTTAGAGTATGTTTTATGAGTTAAACGGGCTTCGAGCAAACGGTGTACCAACACATCGGGATAGCGCCTGATGGGTGATGTAAAATGCGTGTAGTATTTAAACCCTAATCCATAATGCCCTTCGTTTTTAGTGGTGTAAATGGCTTTTGGCATGCTGCGTAAAGCCAACAACTCTACCATGCTTTGCTCTTTTTTATCTTTCACGTCCACCAACAATTTATTAATGGCTTGCGCTGCTTTTTGCTTATTGCCTACATTCATTTGATGCCCAAAACGCGCTACAAAATTACTGAGTTCTTGTAATTTTTCGTCGCTAGGCACATCGTGAATGCGATACACACACACAGGCCCTGTATCGTCTTTTTTTTGGGTTTTACCTTTGTTACTGGCGTTTGATTCGGCATCGGCTTTGCTTAAAAACTCGGCTACGGTTCGGTTAGCCAACAACATAAAGTCTTCAATTAATTTATGCGCATCTTTTTGTGTTTTGAAAAATACTCCCAAAGGCGCGCCATTTTCATCTAACTTAAATTTCACTTCGGCCTTATCAAAAAAGATAGAACCTTTGCGGGTGCGGTCGGCGCGTAATTTTTTGGCTAAACGGTCGAGTACAAAAATAGCTTCTTTGTAATCGCCTTGTTCGGTTTCAATAATTTCTTGTACTTCTTCGTAACTAAAACGGCGGTCGCTATAAATAACTGTTTTACCAAACCATTGGTTGTGTATAACGGCTTCATCATCGAGTTGAAACACGGCACTAAAACAATACTTTTCTTCGTGAGGGCGCAACGAGCAAACAAAATTACTCAACACTTCGGGTAACATTGGAATACACCTATCCACCAAATACACGCTGGTTGCCCGTTCCACGGCTTCATTATCTAATAGTGAGCCGGGTTTAAGGTAGTGCGATACATCGGCAATATGCACGCCAATTTCCCACAAACCATTTTCTAATTTCTGAATCGAGAGCGCATCATCAAAATCTTTGGCATCTACGGGGTCAATGGTAAACGTGGGAACTTTTCTAAAATCGCGGCGGTTTTTAATTTCGTCTTCGCTAATACTTACATCCAATTTTTTGGCGTTGTATTCAATCTCATCCGGAAACTTTTCGGGTAAGCCGTACTCAGCCATAATCGCATTCATTTCGGTTTTGTGTTCGCCCGGAAACCCAAATACATCTATCACTTCGCCTGTGGGACAGTCTTCTTCTTTCTTCCAGTCCTTAATGCGCACTAATACTTTTTGGCCATCTTTAGCCCCTTTGTTCGAGTCGTTGCGTACAAAAAAATCAACGTGTAATTTATGGCTGTCGGGTATAACAAATGAGTGTTTGGGACTTACTTTAATGGTGCCTACAAAATCGGTTTTGTTGCGTTTAATTACTTCTACCACTTCCCCTTCTTTGCGTTTGCCGCTGCGTTTAGGGTATATATAGACTTTCACTAAATCGCCTTGCAAAGCGTCTCTTGTTTTTTTGTAAGGAATAAACACATCTGGCTCCGACTCACTAAACACAACAAATGCAGTTGCCATGCTGGTAAAATCAATAGTGCCTGTAACATATTGTTTACTTTGTTTGATGGTATATTTACCTGTTTCTTTTTCGCTAACAAAGCCCTGTTGCTTTAACTTTTCTAAAGCTTCTAATAATTGAAGGCGATCGCCCTCATTATTAATTTCCATTGCTGCTCCTAACTGTTTATAGTTAAAAGATTTGTCCGCATTGTGCTTTAAAAAGTCAAGCACATCTTCAAAAAGAAAACGTTGCGGTTTTTTATTTTTTGACATATTAAACTTAAAGGTACAATCTTTTAAGGACATAGAATTAAAACTTTGTTCACGTTTAGTGGCTAATAGTTGATTTATTCCTCAAAAAAACTGAATTTTGCAAGCAAGCGCATGAAACATATTTTAATACTTGGTAACGACAATACGCTGTGTATAAAGGCTACTGCGGGCTTAATGGAAGCGTTTCGGCGTTATCCGGCTACGTTTTATTACCAAGCCGAGCAATGGTCAAACGATGCGGATTGGGGCGATACTTACTTATCGGCGGTGGGGTTAAACGGTAACGTTACTCAAAACTTATTAAAACCATATACCCAACAACCGCTCGATTATGTCTTTTGTGTGAATGCTTCAGCACTTGCTTATGCGCGTAGCTTTCAATCTAAATGTTTGGTTTTCGATTACCATTTCGAACTAAACAAAACGCAAACGCCAGAAACTATTTACGCTACTTTGCAAACAATGAAACAGTATTTTGAACGGTTTTGCAAAGTGTATTTAAACGAATGGATGTGATTACCGCCGTTTATTTTAACTCCACTTCTTTATCGTTTCCGCTTAATAAACTAGGTGCTTGGATGGATTCTAAAACCTCGGCTTCGCGTTTCTTTTTCCGTTTCTTTTTAGGTGTGGTCAAACTACTATCGGGGTTTAAATTAGAAGTTGTATCTAGCGCAAGTAGCGTTGTACTTCTGAGTGCTTGAATAGTAGGAGGTGTTATTGGCGTAATTAATGTTGCCTTTTCAGAGGCACTATTTAAGGGAAGATTGGTGAGCGACGGCGCGGTTATAGCCTGTGTTTGAACCGACGGACTAGGGGCTAGGCTACTGTCTTTTTTAGGGCTAAGATTAGTTGTAAGTGATGCGTTTTGGAGGTTTTGTGGTATAGATTTAGTTTCAGTAACACTTGGTTTTAACTCGCGTTCTACAGGAGCTTTGCTAGCTTTGGGTTTCAGACTAATCATGTTCATGAGTAGAATTGTAAACACGCCGATGCCCGCCATAAATAAAATAGGCATCACAACGTTGCGGCTCAATGCCAATGAAGGCCCTCTTAGCATAGAGGTAGGTGTTTGCGTTTTTTCTAACTCTACTTTTGTGGAATCAAATGCTTGCCAATCGGCTTCGGTGCTTTCAAACGTGGTGTTTAAAAGGAGTTGGCGAATTTGCCTTTCATCTAATTCGTAATTAAACGGCGTGCTCATTATTAAGGGCTTTTAAAAAGGCTTCTAAGTTTTTTTGTAAATTGTAACGCGATTTTTCGAGATTGCTTTTAACCGTTTGTTCGCTGGTTTCAAGAAGTTCTGATACATCGTGTAAGGCATAACCATCTATAACATGTAAATTAAAAACTAAACGCTGCGAAGGCACTAAGCCACGCAAACCTTTAAGTAAATAATCCACATCAAGGTTATTAAAATCAATAATTTGATTGTCTTTAAATAAGTCGTAATTTTTACTTTCCGATTCTGTTACCCTAACGGTGCTGGCTACATAATACTCGTTACGCTGTTGTTTTAAAAAAGCAATGGCTTCTTTTATGAATTGCAATTTTACAAAACTATCTAAGTCATGAAGAGATTCGGTACGGTGTTTAGTAACATGTTGAAGGGTTTTGGCGAGGCAATGGTTCAGTAACTCGCGGCTTTGTACCAAATTTTTGGCATAGCGTTGCGCTAGTGAGGAGAGGCTTGGATAAAACCGATTAAAGAACAGTTTCTTAGCTGCCTTATCGTTTTTAACTAGAGCCGATATTAAATCAGCATCTGTCATAGCAATCATTAAAATAGATAATTACGAGGTTATACGAAATTATCAACAAAAAGTTTCTTTTTTGTTGATAAAAAGTGGACTTATAAACGTAACCTTGTTAAAAATCGTCATCTTCGGGTTTATCGGGTTCGTTTTTTTCCTTTTTAATGGGCTTGGGTTTTTCAAGTTGAAACACCTGTGATTTTTTTTGAGTTTTCGGGTTTAGCGAGTCTTTTTTAAACCAACCTAACTCTTCCTTTAAAATACTTTTTAAGTTTTGTTTTTCTTGCTTAATGTCTTCTTTTATTTTTTGCTTCATTCCCTTGCGGTCATAACGTATTACTGGATTATCGAGGTTACCACTCATCACAATAAATACAGAGCGGCGGTTATCGGGGTCGTTTTCAATTAAGGCCAACTCTTCGTCAAAGGCTTTATTGTTTTGTTGACGTTTGCTCAGAAGCTCGCTTAACAAGAGTTGCACATGGTAATCAATAGTATTGTTGAATTGATGTGTACCCCAAAAGACGATGTTTAAAGCCGAGTTTTTAAGTTCTGTTTTAGAAAAGGTGAGGGTTTGCGCGCTAATACGGATTTGACTTTCGAGGGTTGAAAATTTAATCCGTTTTAATTCGTTTAATTCGATAAAGCGCGATACACTTTCGAGGGGTTTAAACTCAATTAATTCGCCGCGGTCAATGGTTAAATGTGCATCGGCAACTAAGCTGTTTAAGTCGGGGTTCAACACCGAATCCCATTTTCCAGTAAACGAAATATCGGCACTTAAAAGTCCGTTCACATTTTTATCTGTCAAAGTATTTTGTCCAAAACTATTAAGTTCATGAAATACTTTACTAATATTAAGATCTTTCAATTTGGTTTGTAAAGACAGATAGATGCCAGTATTGGTTTGTTCGGCTAAAGCATCGGCATTGGCTTTGCCATCGGCCGTTTCAAAGCTAAGGTCGCTTAACAAAGCCTTGTTATTTTTTAACTCGAAATTGCCAGTAATGGCTTTCGCTTCAAATTTTCCGAACTTAAATTGCGCAATGTTGGCATCAAATAAAAAGTGATTGTTTTCAGGAAATACCATTTCAAAACGCTTGTTGCTTGCACCAGAATTTAAAAAATCGTTGAGGTTTAATTGATTGCTAGTGAGGCGAGCTTTAACCGTTAGTGCTTGCTTGGGTTTAAACAGGTAATTTAAAAAAGCTGGGAGTTCGCCGTTTAATTCTAAATCGCTTTGTCCACGTTTTAACTGAAACTGTTGAATGCTAACCGCATTATGATTGGCAGCAAATTTTAATACAGGAACGTCGAAGGCTAAAGGATCATTTTTAAATTTTAGCCGCACTTGATTAAGTTGCAATTGCCCATCCAAGAGCGTTTTTTCGCTAGGCTTTCCATTTTGTAAATCGCTTAACTTACCTTTTAAGGTTAACGCACCTTGTAATTGCCCTTGCAGAGCGGTAATGGTATCTATGGGATATAAATTTAAAAGTGTACTTAACTCAGCTTGTACTTCGGCCTGCACCTCTAAATAGGGTTGCTCAAAATCTCGTAGCAGACAATACCCTTTTATAAAATCGCTGGCGTGTTTAGCCGACACATTTTTACATGCAATGGCCGAAAATTTACCACGCTTGGTTAAACGACCGTTTAGGTTAACCTCAGTAAGGGTTATATCCTTTGGAATGTAAGTGATGCTGCCGTTTTTTATCCCAAAGTTTGCTTCGTAGTTTAGGCTGTCGTTATCAAATTGCAATTGCCCTTGTGTGTAAAACTGACCCTCGCTTTTGTAATCTTTTACACGATTTTGCTGCGCTTTAGGAAGTAACGAAAGTAAGTTAGAAATTTCGAGATTTTCGGCAACATAGTTAAGTTGCAAATGGCTTAATTTGTTTGTCCATGCAAAATGTCCATTGGCTTCAAAGTGCATGGCATTCAAATAAATGCTGGCCTTTTGAATGTGGTAGTTAGAAGCCTTACCGATTAACTGAAGGGTGTAATTGATATTTTTTTGACGAATGTAATGGGTGCCATTTACTTTTACATCTTCCACCAAGGCTTTGGCTTTACTGGTTAAGGCAAACGCATCGGCCGAAAAATCGCCACTAAAATTAACCGTTTCTACTTGCACTTTAACCAATGCTTTAGTGGCTTTGTTTCGATAAAGTAAATGAATGTCTTGAACCAAAATAGATGCCAAAGAGAAACTCAGGGTTTTGTTTTCGCTAGGGCTTGAGGTGCTGTCGCTTTTCCAAATGACATAATTGGATTGTCCTTTTTCGTTAACACTTAAACGGCAAAAGCCACCGCTTATGGCAATTTGATGGATTCGGTAATTTTCATTAAAAATATCTTTTATATTAAAGCGCAAACTAAGTTCTTTCGTGTATAAAAGCGTATCGCGTTTCTTTGTTGGCAAGGCTTCCATCAGGGCTATATTTCTGAAGTTAAGTGCACAATTAGGAAACGATGAAATCAATGTAACATCAATATCCTTAGCTTGTATTTTTACTTCGGCTAATAGATTTTTATTAAGTTCTGTAATGATGCGGTTCTTAATAGCATCTTCGTAAATAAAAACTAGACTCACTAAAACACCTAACACGACCAACAAAATTGCCAACACCCCAAGTAAGAGTTTTACTAAGCGTTTCCAAACCGAAGGTTTAGTTGGTAAACTATTGGCAGTTGAAGGCAAGCTATCCATACAACTCGAAGTTGGAAAAAAATTACGTTAAAAATGTGTTAAACTGAAAGAGGATTTAAACAAGTGTTGTTTAATACCAACTTGGTTTATAGTTTAAATAAAAAAGCCATCCTATCAAGATGGCTTTTTTATAGACAATACCTAATACCTTTATGCTTACATCTTACGAATATCTAACTCTTGAATAATGTTTGTAGCTCCACCTAATTTTTCCACTACAAAAAGTAAATAACGCACATCCAAACAAATTGTACGGTTTAAGTTTTTATCGAATGCAAGTTTATGACTTAATGCCTCATAATTGCCATCAAACGCCAAACCTACTAATTCTCCTTTCGCATTTATAACTGGCGAACCCGAGTTTCCACCCGTAATATCATTGGTGGTTATAAACGACACCACTACATCACCTACCGTTTTGTCGAGGTATTGTCCATAGTCTTTATTCTTAGCCAATTCTACTAACTTCTCTGGAATATCGAACTCATAATCGCCTGGTTTATACTTTTCCATAATTCCATTTAACGTACAAATATGGCTATACTTTACAGCATCGCGTGGCTCATAAGATTTCACATTACCGTAACTTACACGCATGGTTGAGTTGGCATCTGGGTATAATTTCGACTTAATATTTTTCTCTAAAATGCCTTTTAAATATTTGTTGTTCAATGCAAAATTTTTGCCCGCAAATTCTTGCGAATACTTGGCATAATTGTTACTGAAATTAGACGTAAATGCAGTAGCGGTTTTATAAGCTATGTCTTTGCGCAAAGCAGCGGTATCGGGTTTCTCAATAAACGCATTCCATTTGCTTTCGTTTAAAAGTAAACTACTCTCAAATAACGATTTGCTAAAATTGGTATAAGTAAGGTCTGCATTCAAATCGCCAAACATATTTTTTAAATCTGCAAAAAAAGCTTTGGGTTGTTGCGCAGCCTCTACATTTTTATAAAATAGTTGTAAGATCGAAGCCACAATATTTCGGTCAGAAGCCACATTCTCGGCTTTTATAAAACGGGCGTATTGTCCCTTTGCCGCATCAATAGCTGCGGTTATGTCGGCAGGTTTCGCATTGGTATTACTCAAAGTTGTTTCAAGTGCTTTCAAACTAGCAGCCATGGCTAATACTGGCGAACCCAAAATACCTTCGTTGATGTACACGCGATGCTTGGCATAAGGTCGCCAATTGGCATATACCTTTTCCAAATCTGAGAAAATAGTTTCGTATTCGGGTTTACCTTTGGCCCAAGCTAGAAATTCGGTCTCTTGCTTTTGCTTTAGTTCATACACCTTGTATTTGAGCAATTGTTTGCTTTCGCCATCGAAAAATTTCCAGTAATTAGCCACATACGCATAATTGCCCGCCAATTGTATTTTAACGGCTGGGTCGTTTTTCATTTCGTTAAACATGTGCTTTAAACGTACATCACGCAATTCAACTAAATTCGGATTTTCAATATCTGTTTTTAACTTCACGCCGTAACTAGTTTCGTAGCGGTTAGTGCCACCAGGGTAACCAAATATCATGGTGTAATCACCATCTTTTAATCCCTTTACCGAAACGGGTAAAAACGATTTTGAAGCAAATGGCACATTGTCGGCGGCATATTCCGCAGGCTTCCCATCCTTCGACATGTACACACGGAAAATCGAAAAATCGCCTGTATGACGTGGCCACTCCCAATTATCGGTATCGCCACCAAACTTACCAATACTTTCGGGTGGCGTGCCTACCAAGCGCACGTCTTTGTAACGTTCGTAAACAAATAATAAAAACTGATTACCTTTAAAAAAAGAGGCAATGCGTCCTTCGTTGGCTGTTTTTGTTACCAATTTACCAGCTAACTCCGTTAATACGCCACTCAATTTGGTGGCTAACTCTTCGGGTTTAATAGTTTTAATAGCCTCATTAACTTGAGCCGTTACATCTTCAATCTTCACTAAAAATTGAGCGTGTACGCCCTTTGCATAAATTTCTTCTTGTTTGGTTTTAGCCCAAAAACCATCTTTTAAATAATTATGTGCCACACTGCTTGCCGCAGCAATGGCATCGTAACCACAATGGTGATTGGTAAACACCAATCCTTCTTTACTTACGATTTCACCAGTACAACCTCCACCAAAAATGATAATAGCATCTTTAATACTATTGTTATTAATGCTGTACAATTGCTCTTTGGTTAGTTTTAAACCTTTCTTTACCATATCGGCATATACCTGTTCACCCAATAAATGGGGCAACCACATACCTTCATCAGCTTTAACAGTTGCGTTAAAAAGATGAACGATTAACCAACTGAAAACAATAATTTTCTTCATTTTAGGATTTTTAGCGGCACGAAAATACGCACATATTAGAAAACATCATACTTTTTTCGATAAATAAAGTTTTTCGGTAAGTTATTGCTTCACTTTTTGAGATAAGCAACGAGAACCCAAATTATGAGATAAAATCTAGCTTCTAATTTAATGTTGAATGGATTTTAAAACTGTTGAATTTAAACTTTCAAAATTAAAAAGGCCATCCGTTTTGGATAGCCCTTCGTTTACTTAGCAGCTTTTGCAGCTTTTTCTGATGCCGCTTTTGCAGCACTTACTTTAGCGGTTTTCTTCGGACGAACAACACCGTGTGTACCGATATGAATTTTACCACGCTTGGTTTTTTTATCACCTTTTCCCATAACTAATTAATATATTCTTCAAAAATAGCAATTTATACTAAATCTACCTCTGTAAAAAATATGTTTCTACCTTTACACACCTTTGAAAAATACGTTTCATAAAAACGAACGGCTTTGCAGCCAGGTGCAAATTGATGCTTTATTTAGTGGCGGAATACCTATAAAAGCCTATCCTTTGCGAGGTTTGTATGCCCCTACAACGCTACCCAATGCCCCAGCCGTGCGTGTTTTAATTGTAGTGCCTAAGCGTTTGTTTAAACGTGCTGTTGATCGTAATTTACTCAAACGCCGAATCCGCGAAGCTTATCGCCTACAAAAAAATGAGTTTTACCAACAATTGCAAATACCACAAATCAATTTGGCTATTTTATATACTGCTAAAGAACAAATGACTTACGACAATATTTATAAAAGCGTAAAAAAAATGATAGATACCATCACCACTAAAAAGTAATGGTATCTAAAAATTTGTTTGAGAAGTTTACGGTTAACATAAATTTATGGGGAATGGTTGGGTTTGGCTTTTAACAACACCCTCGAGCATCACAACTCTCTCACCCATTCGTAAAACACACGGTGTATTTTTCCTCTAATGCCTAGTTTGGCTAATTTATTTTCATCGGCATTAGGGTAAACACGGTTGCTTAAAAACACCACCACCAATTCGTTAGCAGGATCTACCCATGCAAAAGTGCCTGTAAATCCGGTATGTCCGTAACTTCCTAAACTGGCTAAGTCTGTAACGGGCGAATCTTTTTTCGGATCGGGTTCTGGTTTTTCAAAACATAAACCCCTACGGTTAGTAGGACAAAAATGACAGCTTGTAAAATCGTTAACAACATTGCTGTCTAAATACCGCTTGGCATTAAATAGTCCTTTGTTGCGATACATTTCCATTAGCTTGGCCAAGTCAAGTGCATTTCCAAATAAACCCGCATGCCCCGCAACGCCTCCTAACAAAGCCGCTCCTGGGTCGTGTACAAAACCCTGAACCGTTTGTTTACGCCATTTAGTATCGTTTTCGGTAGGCACAATAATTTTTAGAGAATGTTTAAATTGAGGGTTGTAACATAAACCCAAACCCATATCAGCATAAATCGTTTCAACAAATACATTTAATTTTTTACCGCTTAACCGCTCAATAATTTTTTGCAAGTAATAATACCCTAAATCGCTGTACAAATATTTTCCACGCTCATCTACTTTGCTGATGTTAATACGTTGGTAAATACTATCTTCAAATCCTTTCACCACATATAGTTTTTTAGCTACGCGTGTCGGAAACTGTTCACTTGGTTTCTTAGCATAGTAACCTGGTTTGTATTTATCTTTTTTATCCATGGTTTTTAGATAGAACGGAATCCACGCCTGTAAGCCCGCTTGATGCGCCATCACATCTTCTAATACGAGTTTCTCTTTGTTAGTGCCAATTAGCTCTGGTAAATAATCGCCCAAGGTTTTTTTATAATCTAACTTCCCTTCACCTTTCAACGTCATCAAAGCCAAGCACGATGCTGCAATTTTGTTAACAGAAGCTAAATCGTACACACAGCCGTCGTCAACAAGTTTCGAGTCTTTGTTGTAAGTAAAATGACCAAACGATTTTTGATAAATAACTTTCCCCTTATGTAATGCCACTATTTGGCAACCTGGATAAGCCTCTTCTTTAATTCCTGCTAAGGCGATGCTATCAACGGCGAACTCTTTTTTTTTTAGTCCCATTTTTAATTTCGGAAGCGTTTGTTTTTGAGAAGGGGTTGTTCTAATACCTACGCCCACTTTAAATCCATTTACACTTACAGGCAATTTTCCATTAGCCCCTTCAACACCCGTTATAACATCGCCACTTGCTTTTAACAAAGAAGGCATGTATTCGTAAGCCATCACAATACTTTTAAATACTTCTGTACTTTTTAATTTATTAACTAAGTAAGGATTGCCTACCAGAACTAACACAGTTGGTTTTAAACGCGCAATAGAATCTATTAAAGCTAAACTTTTATCGCCAACCCCATAATGGTTTTCAGCTTTTAAAGTTGTTTTATTAAGTTGCAAAACAATGATATCCGACTGTTGAACTTTATTAAATACTTCGTCTAATTGCACTTGAGAGGCATTGTGGCTAATTCCTAAATGCTGAACGTATCCAAAATTTTTTATACTTTGATACAGTGAATTTTTTTCTTCAATCCCAATAGATAATTCTAAAACACGTGTGCTATCGCTACAAGCTAATGGCAGCATGGCGTTTTCATTTTTCAAAATAGTAACCGCCGCTTTGGCTAGTTTTTCGTTAAGTTCAAAACTGGCTTTACTATTCAAATCATTTGCTAAATTTTTTGGCGATACATATTGCTTTTTATGCAAACCGCACCAATATTTAGCCATCAATATTTTTTTACACCGTTGATCAATTTCTTGTTGTGTAATTTGACCCACATCAATGGCTTTTTTTATTTCAACCATGGCTTTTCCTACATCTTCGCTAAACAACAATACATCGTTACCTGCTAAAAGAGCTTTGGCATCTACAATACCTGGTGCGTTGAATGCCGCAGCACCCTTCATGTTTAAGGCATCTGTAAAAATAAGTCCTTTAAAACCCATTTCATTTTTTAATAACCCATTAACCACGGCTGGCGATAAAGTAGAAGCTAAATTTTTGGTGGTATCTAACGATGGGATGTTTAAATGCGCTACCATAACACTCGATAAGCCTTCGTTAAACAACTGTTTAAAAGGATATAATTCTAACGAATCTAAACGTTGCCTATTAAATGGAATAAGCGGCAAGCCCTTGTGCGAGTCCACATCCGTATCGCCATGCCCCGGAAAATGTTTGCCATTTGCCATCACGTATTCGGTTTGCAGACCTTTCATGTAAGCAATCGCTTTTTGTGCAACTTGCAGTTTATCTTCACCAAAACTGCGCATTCCAATTACAGGGTTATTAGGATTATTATTTACATCGGCAACAGGTGCAAAATTAACGTGTAGGCCCATTCGCTTACATTCGCGTGCAATCTGTTGACCCATCTCAAAAATTAACGAATCGTTTTGAATAGCACCTAAGGTCATTTGTTTGGGGTAGCGCGGCGTACTGTCTAATCGCATACTTAATCCCCACTCTCCATCAATGCTGTATAACAAAGGCACTTTACTAAGCGATTGGTAATAGTTAGCCAAACGGGCTTGGCGCAAAGGGCCGCCTTGCATCCAAATTAAACCACCTAAATGATAGGTTTGTATCAACTCGCGAAGTTCTTTAACGTGCTTGTTATCTTTATTGCTATAGGCTGCCACCATAAACAATTGCCCCAAACGCTCATCGGCATTAAGGCTTTGAAATACCGAGTCCACCCATCTTTGCTGCACTTTCAAAAAATCGGGTTCTTTTTTTGTAGGCTCTTGCTTTGGCGAATGGATAAAACTCATCCACAAAAAGACACTAAGACACGCAATGAAATAACGTTTTAACATTGTTATAAAATTACAACTCCATCACTTTTGCAAAAACCATACGCTAGAATGTTGTTAACAACCTCATCTTAAAACCCTTGTTACTCTTAAAGTGTGGATAGGGTATTCTGTTAATGAAATAAACTTGCCTCCTCTATAAATTTTATTATTTTAGAGACTTCTAAATTACAGGCATGAAGTTTATTTTTACGACACTTTCTTTGTTATTTTTAGTTTGTTCGTATGGACAAGATACTATAAAAATTGCGAGCACCTTAACCCCCGAGCAGCAAGCTGAGTTGGATTATAACCAAGGCTTAGCGGCATTAAAGCGCAACGAGTTTATGCCTTCGGTAGAGTTGTTTAATAAAGCCTTATTAGCCAAACCTAATTTCGATAAGGCACTTTATAACCGTGCCATTGCGTATATGCAGTTAAAAAATTACAATGCCGCTAAAAGCGATATTGCCGCAGCTACTGCCTTGAGTCCAAAAAACCCGGAAATCTTTTTTACCAAGAGCCTCATTTACTTTAATGAGAATAAAAAAGACTCTCAACTCATGGCACTCGATAATTGTTTAGCCCTTGCTGCAAACCATGCCGAAGCCAATTATTACAAAGGTATGTTACACTACGAAATGAACGATTGGGATAAAGCCATTGATTGCTACTCGAAAGCCATTGCCGCTAACCCTTCGTATGCTTATGCTTATAACGATAGAGGAAGCGCTAAACGCGCTAAAAACGATGCTGCTGGTGCCATTGCCGATTACGAAAAAGCCGCAAGTATAGAAACCAATCATCCATTTATTTACAACAATCTAGGAAGTGCCTATCGCCAACAAAAAAATTACACAAAAGCTGTTGAGAGTTATAACAAAGCCATACAGCAAGATGCTAACTATTTGATTGCGTTAAATAACCGTGGTGCTGCTAAGTTTGAGAATAACGATCTTGCAGGAGCCGAAGCTGATTTTGAAGGCGTATTAAAAAAAGATGGGAATAACTCGCAAGCTTATAACAATTTAGCTTCTATAGCTATTGTAAAAAAAGATTATAAAAAAGCCAAAGATATGTCGGCGCGTGCCATACAGTTAAACGATAAAAATGGACCTGCGTATTTTAATAGAGGCATAGCGCGGCAAATGTTGCGCGAAGAAGAAGGCTGTTGTGCCGATTGGAAAAAAGCCAAAGAGCTTGGTGTTGTGGCAGCAGGGGCTTACTTAAATTCAGATTGCGAAGATTAATTCATCTCCAAATTATTTAATATGAAATCCATTTTAAACACTTTTTTAGTTTTAATAGTAAGTTCGTTCGCTAACCTAATGGCGCAAAGTATAGAGTTTGAGAAAGATAATTTTCCTGGAAAAAAGGATGAGTTGCGCGAGGCACGTAAGCAATTGGATGTGGGCATGGAATTTTTTATGGAAGGAAAAAAAGCCATGGACGATTATAAACGCTACTATGTTGGTGAGCATAAATTTTTACCCGTTAGTCGTTACGACTACATGGATGCAGGAGGCGAACAATTTAAACAAGCCGTTGCACCCTTAGGTACCGCCCAAAAGTTTAACCCCAACAACGCCCGTTTAAATTATGCGATGGGCATTGTTTTTTTTAATATAGATCACATCAGCGATGTGGCTTTAAAACATTTTGAAAAAGCCTATCAGTTAGACCCCAATGTGGAAATGGATTTATGTTATTACCTGGGCTGGGCTAATCACCTGCAAAGCCGATGGGACGAAGCCATTAAGTATTACCAATTGTATTTAACGAAGTTACAAGCTAAACCCAAATTGTTTGCAATGGATATAGACGACATTGCCAAAAAGATAAGTGAATGTAATGTAGGAAAAGAACTAAGTGCCAAACCCGAACGCGTATTTGTAGATAATTTGGGCGTCAATGTTAACAGTTCGTTTGCTGAGTATGGCCCTGTTATTACGGCCGATGAATCTACTATTATTTTTACGGCTCGCCGCGATAACTCTACAGGTGGCGTGAAAGACGAGCGCAATTCTTTTTTTGAAGACATTTACATTTCTACTAAACAAAATGGGAAATGGATCGCCTCTAAACATTTGAGCAAAAATATTAATAGTAACGAACACGATGCAACGGCGGGGCTTTCGCCGGATGGAAGTAAATTATACGTTTACCGCTATCAGAAAAAAGACGGAGGCGATTTATACGAAAGCACCTTGTTTGGGAGCGATTGGGAAGTTCCTATTCACATGAACCGTAACATAAATTCAAAGTTTCACGAAAGTACCGTGAGCCAAAGTTTTGATGGACGGCGCATTTATTTTATTAGCGATAAAGACAATGGCATGGGCGACCGTGATATTTACTTTTCGGATTTGGATGTGAAAGGCGAATGGGGCGCCACTAAAAACATAGGCAACGAATTGAATACCAAATATGCCGAAGAAGGCGTATTTATTCATCCAGATGGTAAAACAATTTATTTTAGTAGCAAAGGGCATAAAAACATGGGTGGTTACGATATTTTTAAATCCACTTGGGAGAATGGAAAATGGACAACGCCTCAAAACCTAGGTTACCCCATTAATGGACCCGACGATGATGTTTTTTTTGTAGTAAGTGGAAGCGGTAAACGGGCTTATTTTGCAAGTGCAAAGCAAGGCGGATTTGGCGAAAAGGATTTGTATCGGATTACATTTTTAGGTCCAGAAAAAAAGCCTCTGTTAGGAACGCAAGATCAATTAATGGCCATGGTTGCTAATCCGGTTAACAATTTAAAAATGGAGGCTGCTGTTGAAACCAAGAGTGCTAAATTAACCATTTTAAAAGGAGTTATAACCGATGCGAAAACCAATCAAGCATTAGAAGCCTCTATTGATTTAATAGACAATGAAGCGAATTTAGTATTAGCTACTTTTAAATCGAATAGTGTGAGTGGTAAATATTTGGTAACCTTACCCAGTGGTAAAAATTATGGGATTGCAGTAAAAAAAGATAGCTATTTATTTCATTCTGAAAATTTCATAATACCCGAAGGTGCCGATTACCAAGAGTATAACAAAGATGTTGCCCTCAAAAAAATAGAGATAGGAAACGTGATTGTGTTACGGAACATTTTTTTCGATTTTGATAAAGCCACTATACGCCCCGAGTCGGCTAATGAATTAGATAGGTTGATAAAATTATTAGCCGATAATCCGACTATAAAAATAGAGTTGGGCTCTCACACCGATAGCAAAGGCTCTGATGATTATAATTTAAAGTTAAGCGATAGCCGCTCTAAATCGGTGGTAGAGTATTTAATAGGTAAAGGCATTTCGGCGGTGAGGTTAACGGCTAAAGGTTACGGCGAAACTAAACCGATGGACACGAATGATACCGAAGAAGGTCGGCAAAATAACCGCCGCACCGAGTTTAAAATTTTAGAGAAATAAACACGGTTAATAGAGGGCACAAAGGCTTACGTTGTTTTAATTAGAGTACCGTTCAGAATTTAATGAAGCCATTATTACAAGCATAAAAATCAATATCTTTAAGGCTTATCATTTTAAGTTAGGTAGTATGCGTTTTAGTTTTTTTCTTTTTTTTATTCCATTGTTGCTATCGGCTCAAACCGAATATAGCGATTACCGTTCGGCCACTAATCCACTTTATTGGAAAAACCGTAAACCGTTTGAAGGTTACTGGCAACAAGATGTTCATTATACTATTTCAGCTTACATTAACGATACCACCGATATTTTAAGCGGGGAAGAGGAGTTGATTTATTGGAACAATTCGCCCAACGATTTAACGCAAGTGTATTTTCATTTGTATAATAATGCACAAGCTAAAGGTTCTTATCTATCCGATTTGTATGAAAATAACAATTACCATTTAAAATACGGTAAGTATAGAAGGCAAGGGTTAGGTACTGAAATAGAAGAGTTAAAAGTAGATGATAAACCCGTAAAAACTGAATTGGATAATACCGTTTTAAAAGTGATACTTCCCCGAATTTTAAAAAGTGGAGAGTCTATTACTTTTAAACTAAAATTTAAAACCTATTTTGATAAAGAAGCCATTCGTAACCGCATGAAGTTATTTAATTCGTGGGGGTATAAACACTACGATGTGGTGCATTGGTACCCACGTTTATCGGTGTTTGATCGCAAAATGGGATGGAATACCGATCAACACATGGATCATGAATTTTACGGCGATTTTGGTTCGTATCATGTAGAAATAACGATGCCTAACCATTATGTAGCCGATGGAACGGGCATAATGACCAATGAGAAGGAAATATATCCTGAAAATTTACGCCGCGCATTGGATATAAAAAATTTCTTGCAGAAGGAGTATGACTCGCCGCCCTCCGAAATTATTAAGCGAGATGGAAGTACCAAAACATTTAAGTTTAGTGCCATCAATGTTCATGATTTTGCCTTTACTGCCGACCCTACTTACCGCATTGGCGAAACTGATTTTGAAGGGGTACGTTGCATTGCATTGGTGCAAGAGTCTCATGCGGCCAGTTGGTATAACGCTTCTAATTACATGGCAAAAATTATTGAAACCAACAATTACAATATTGGTAAGTATCACTATCCAAAAATGATTTGTGCCGATGCCCGCGATGGGATGGAATACCCAATGCTTGCCTTAAATGGCGGCAAAGACCCAGATTACCGCACGTTGTTTATACATGAAATGACGCATAACTGGTTTTTTGGTATGGTAGGCAGCAACGAAACGTATCGGGCTTTTTTAGACGAAGGGTTCACGCAATTTTATACGGCCGATACCTATCAGTTTATTGATGGCCCCTTGATGATAACACCAAAGTTTAAAAGTAAATATGCTAATGCGTTTACCGACCCTGTGCGTGTGATTGACGATGAAATTTATAACATCTACTATAACAATACGGTTGTAAAAGAGGAGCAAGTCTCTTTAAATACACATAGCGATGATTTTAATGGAGGCATTCGCCATGGAGGTGGTTATGGGCAAGTGTATTCAAAAACAGCAACCATGCTTAAAAATTTGGAGTATGTGTTAGGTCGTGCGCTATTTGATAAATCTATGCAGCATTATTTTAATCAATGGAAATTTTGCCATCCCTATCCCGAAGATTTTAGAAATTCTATCATCCAATATGCTAACATTGATTTGAATTGGTTTTTTGATCAGTGGCTGGAAACAACGAAAGTGATTGATTATAAAGTGGGGCGTGTAAAGCGTGGCTCGGGTAACAATTACGAAATAACCTTTAAACGAAAAGGTAGTATGCAAATGCCCATTGATTTTGTGGTGATTGATGCGAACGACTCGGCTAGTCATTTTCATATTCCTAATACATGGTTCGAGAAACCGACTCATGCTAAAACACTTCCACGGTGGATTGGTTGGGGACCCAAACTAAAATCAACTTATACGGCTAGTATTAATGTGGGAAGTAAATTAAAAAATGTAATTATAGATCCGAGTTACCGTTTGGCTGATGTGAATATGATGAACAACGTTAAACACAAAAAAATTAATTTACGATTCGATTCTAAAATATATAATCCTGCCGATTGGAAGCATTATGAAATGCGCATACGCCCTAGTATATGGTACAACGGTTACGATGGTTTAAAAGTTGGTGCGCACATGAGTGGAGGCTATTTGAATACCAAGCATGTATTTGATGTTGCAGCGTGGTTTAGTACAGGGCTATTGCAATATGGTTTAGATAGCAGTGTTACTATCAATCGTTTTAATAAACTTTCGTTTTTTATTAATTACCGCACCAATACATCTTCGTTTATTAGAAGGTCGGCGGTGTATTGGCAAGCTAAATCGCTAGACGGCTTAGATGCAGCCTTAATAGGATTTGAAAAGAAAAGTAATTCGGAAAAGACGCGTGTATTTGCGCATGTAAAAGCGATGTTACGAGATTTACCTCAAGATATGGTTTACTTAATTAATTCTAAAGAGTGGGGCTATCAAAAATTAAATAGTGCGGTGCATGTTGGGCTGGAACACAATTACCGTTATAAGCGCGGGCAAGGTAATATCTTAATGACTACCCGTGCGGCGGCTTTTACCAACGATTACGATTACTCGTATATTAATTTACAAAGTATTAATAAGAACGATTTGGGAAAGATTAATATAAATACCCGTGTATTTGCTCAACTCGGATTCGGTAGCCGTTTACCTTCGGAAAGTATGCTATTTGCCGCAGGAGCCAATAACGAAGATTTAATGGATAATAAATATACCCGCTCGTTTGGATTTATTCCGAATGAATGGGGAAATTACGGTAACGTTACTAACCATTTTACTGCTGGCGGCGGCCTTAACCTACGTGGATTTAGTGGGTATTTATTGGCCGAAAAATATATAGATGGTACATTTAGTTTTAATTATAAAGGCACAACAGGTGGTGCTTTTAACATGGAGATTGAATTTGGTGAATTGCTTTCTCGCTTTAATCCTAAGTTTTTAAAAAATAGTTTTAAAATTCAACCCTATATTTTTGCTGATGCGGGTATGATAAATAAAAATGCACCCGGTAAAGCCATCGTTATGACCGATGTTTTAATGGATGCGGGTGTTGGAACCACTCTAAATATTACCCGTTGGGGACCACTCTACGGTATCAAACCTTTAAGCATTCGTTTTGATGTGCCCTTTTTTATAAACCGCTTACCCTTTGAAGAGAAAGACTACATTCAATTTCGGTGGATGATAGGCATAAATAGAGCATTTTAGCATTTTATAGATAATATATTAACTAAAAATGCTCATTTTACCCTATACTAGATAATATATTAATTATTTTTTAAGTTTTTATATTATTTTTTAATAAAAATAACCAGTTAAATTAATTTTTCTATTATTTACAAGGGTCTAAAGGGTATTTTTATACTTTTAATTTTTTATTATTTAATTAATATGTTGATTATCTAGATAAAAAAACGTAAATTTGAGTAATATTTTAATCAAATGAATACCTATCAATTAATTAACTCTTCTGGCTCAGTAGCCAAACAATTAGCTTTGCGGCACAAAACACTCAGGCGGCAATGCGGCTTCTCTCAATCCGATTTAGCCAGCCGCTCAGGTGTTTCGTTAGGCAGTATTAAACGCTTTGAAACTACTGGACTAATTTCGTTAGAGTCGCTTTTAAAAACTGCGCAAGTATTAGACCGCTTATTTGAGTTCGATAATTTATTAAAGCCCATTGATAACATTAAAGAGATAGATAGCCTCTTTAGCAATAAAACAAAACTTTAGTGCAACACATTACAAAAATAAATGTATCGCTTCAATTTGGGAAAAATCAAATTGAAGTTGGCGAACTGGTTAGCCATAACCGGCAAATTTATTTTAAGTACATGCTCAGTTTTATAAAAAGTGGCCTTGAAATTTCACCTATCAAACTTAAACTAAATACAGATACTCATAGCGCACTGCAACTCCCATTTGAAGGCTTATTTGGCGTTTTTGCCGACTCGCTGCCCGATGGCTGGGGGCGTTTATTATTAGACCGCGCATTAAGTGCAAAAGGCATTGCGGCACAAGACTTAACTGTATTAGACCGTTTAGCCTACGTTGGAAACAGCGGCATGGGCGCACTTGTTTATGAGCCAGAGTTAGAATCGGACATGGACGAATTATTCCAAGTTGAATTAGATGATTTAGCAAAAGCTACGCAACACATTACTGCGGGTACGGCCTCTGATGTATTAGATGAATTATTTATGTTAGGCGGCTCATCGGGTGGCGCACGTCCTAAAATTTTGGTAGGGTATCATCCCGTTTCTAAACATTTAATTAATAATCAACGCCAGTTGCCCAAAGGCTACGAACATTGGCTGATTAAGTTTCCTTCTTCGTTTGATAGACCTGACATTGCCAACATTGAATATGCCTATTATAAAATGGCTTTAGCTGCCGGTATCGAAATGAGTACTTGCCAATTGTTTAAAGGAAAATCGGGGCAGTATTTTTTTGGCACCAAACGATTTGACCGACAAGGCAACAAACGTTTGCATTTACATTCGGCGGCGGGGCTAATGCACGATAACTTTCGCTTAAGCGCACTCGACTATGGCCACTTAATGGATGCTGCTTTTCGCTTAGAGAAAGATGTAACGGCTTATGAAAAAGTATTGCGGCTGGCTACTTTTAATGTGTTGGCGCATAACCGCGACGACCACAGTAAGAACTTTTCGTTTTTGATGGATGCACAAGGTAATTGGCAGTTAGCACCAGCTTACGATTTAACCTTTTCGGGTTCGGGGCATGGTATGCAAAGCACCACTGTTGCAGGTGAAGGCGTTAATCCGAATAAAACCCATTTACTGGAGTTAGCTCAGCACTTTCATCTAAAAAAAGCCCGAACTATTATAGATGAAGTAGAAACGGCTGTTTACAATTGGAAGCATTTTGCCAAGGCTTGTGGTGTGAGTAGCGAGTCTATGAAACTGATTGAAAAAACAATGAAACAAAGTTATAGTAAAACAAATGGGAGCAAACGAAAATAAAGTAATTGCTAAAAAGTGGTTTAACGCTTTTAATGCGCATGATTTAGAATCTTTATTGGCATTGTATGAAACCGATGCACAGCATTATAGTCCGAAACTTAAATGGCATAAGCCTGAAACACTAGGTTTTATTAGAGGTGTAGAAGCCCTTCGCAATTGGTGGCAAGAGGCGTTTGATCGTTTGCCGAGTTTGCAATACGAAGTGATTCGTTTAACTGCCGATGATGAGCAGGTTTTTATGGAGTACACGCGGTTTGTAGATGGCGAGGAGCCTTTGAGTGTAGGCGAAGTTCTCGAAATTGAAAATGGACGTATTGTTCAGTCGCGTGTATATCATGGCTAAGTACGCTATGACCTTTATACAATGTTAAAAGTATTTACGTCGTTGGCTATAATACCATTGGTTGATGCTTTTAACCAATCGCTAATAATGTTTTTATAAATGCTTCTAAAATCAATGGAGTGAATTAAATCGCCTTCATCGAGTTGCGCTAAATCGGGGCCTGCGTTAACTAATCCTTTTTGTTTGAGTTGAGCTCCAAATAAAAAACTAACGTTAGCGGTGCCGTGGTCGGTTCCATTACTGGCGTTTTCTTCTACCCTTCGACCAAACTCGCTAAATGTGAATAGTAATGTGTTTTCAAATTGATTGCTTTGTTTTAAGTTTGTAATAAATGCACTGATGCCCTCAGCATATTGTTTAAGCAAACGCGACTGTCTATCGGCTTGTGCGATGTGTGTATCAAATCCACTAAGACTTACATAATACACTCTACTTTTTACACCACTTTGAATAAAATTAGCAACGGTTTTTAATTGTTTGGCAAATTCGGTATTGGGGTATTCAAAGGTATTGGTATAAAGTTTAGTGGTTTCAAATAAATAAGCCGCACTGCTTTCGGTTTGTATCAAAGTTTTGTATAAGTACCCTTGATTGTGTTCTGTTAGGTTTTTATCTTTAGTGGCGGTGATAAGGGCTTTGAAATAGCTTTCGTTCAATTGTCTGTACAATTGCTTCACATCTTTTACGGCCAATCCATTTAAGTTTTTACCTTTAAGTACTAACGACAATTGATTATCTACCTCAATAGCGGCATGAGGTTGTTGGCAATTGGCATCTAGGTACCGACCAATCCATCCCGTTTTTAGATACTCTTTGCTGTTACTAGCCGTGTGCCAAATATCCATGCTTCTGAAATGTGAACGGTCGGGATTGGGATAACCAACATTATTAACGATTGCCATTTCACCCGAATCATAAAACGGTTTTAGAGGCAGCAACGCATTGTTAAATGCTAAATCTTTATCTAATACTGTAATGTCATTTCCTTTTAAACTAATTTTTGGACGCTTTTGATAATAGAGATCATTCCGAAATGGCACAATGGTGTTGAGCCCATCGTTGCCACCCGAAAGTTGGATAATAACAACATTACGTTCGGTTGACAATTCTGTACCTAATGACTCAAAAGGCTTTAAAAACCCTGGGATTAAGGTATAGGCGCTAGCTAAGGCACTTCGTTTTATAAAACTGCGTCGTTTCATTTTATTTACTGAGCATTACAAAGGCACTCCAAAAAAACGGATCTTTGTATTTTGTTTTTAATTGTTTTTGTGCGTTTGCAAATGCTGTTTGTTTATCGCCTGTTTTGGCGTAATTGGTATAAAATAAAGTCATTAACTCCATGGTGGCGGCATCGCTTACACTCCATAAACTCATGATAATACTTTTTGCACCCGCAATTAAGAACGCCCGTTGCAAGCCAAAAACACCTTCGCCTTGCTTTACGCTTCCTAGTCCTGTTTCGCAGGCACTTAGCACTACCAAATCGGTTTTACTTAAATTCATGGTCATGGCTTCGTAGGCCGTTAAAATACCATTATCGGCATCGCCTGCCCTGTAATTTTCATCAAATACGTTATCGCAGTTAGCTAATAAAACGCCACTTCGTAGCAAGGGATTTTGTTTGGCTGCGTTAACATCAACTCCTAATACTTTAGTAGCTTCTATGTTGCTTACATCGGGCAAAAAGTAGCCGTGTGTGGCAATGTGCAAGATGCTTGGCGATTTCGCTTTTTTTACTTTGGTTTCGGTAGCATTAACACCAATTAGTGCTTCGTTGATAACGCCAAAAGCACTCAGTGTTTTTTTTATGTTTTTCACTTCGGTTTCGGTGCCGGGGAGTTGCGCTACCATTTCGTTTTTACCATAAAATGGATTACCAATTAACAACGCATTTTTGGGTTTACTCCATTTGGTATCGCTTTGTTTTAGGTTTATTAAATCTTTTGTGTTGCCCACAAATTGAATGGTGTATTTGTCTAAAATATATTTACCGTTCAAATCTTTTAGTGCGTTGATGCTAAGTTGATGATAAGCCCCATCTAAGGCCAAGTATAATTTGGTAACGCCAGTTAATTCGGTATCTAACACTTTCCAAGTTGCTTCGTAGGCTTCATTTTCGGGTTTACGTTCAATTGTTTTTTCGCGGAAGGCTTTGATAGCCGCCGCAATTACCTCTGCATCGCCTAAATGAATGAGTTTAACTCCCGAAGGTTTAACCATTAATGCCTTAAATGTTTGTTTGCCAGTAAAGCCATTCAAGTAATCGTTTACTTCAATAATTTCGATGGCCGCTTCGTTTTCTTTTAAGAGGGTTTGTATGCTTTGTGCATTGGTAATTTGTACTTCGCGAGAGGCTTTAAACTCTGCACTTTTGCTAGATAATTCGCGCTCTAATTCATCGGCACGCCTTTGTAAACTATCGAGATTAATGCGCTCTTCGGTTAACTCTTCTTTACTAAGTTGGAAGGCACTATTCAAATGTTCTTTTGTTAGTCGCCATTGTTTGTAAGTATCTTTTAAACCTGGGTCGGTGCTTTCGGCAATAATATCGCGTATTTGTGAAGAGTTGCTTAGTAAAAAGCCTTTGGTATTAATGGCAGAATTATAAAATGGGTTAATTAAGTCGGGATGTGCTTCGCTGTTGTGGCAAACAAATGAATAGAAGCGTTGCAAGCGATTGGATGTTTTATCCCAGTACAATGTTTTTTCGTTATCGTTAAGGGTGTTGAAATAGGTGTTGATGTATTTTTGGGTATTAGCAATGACAGTTAAGTAATTTTCTTTAGCAGGTGCAATTGTGTTGTTCTGCGATTGAGCAATGGCAAGGTCTTCGAGGGCTTGGATGTAGTTAGGATGATCCTCGCCATACATTTCTTTTTTAGTATTCACTACTTTTTGCAATAAGTCAATAGCTTTTGTTTCGTTACGTGTGAAGCGGTAAAAATTGCCAAGTTCTTGTTGTGCGCTGGCTGTGGCTGGATTTTTTTCACCGAGTTTACGTTTATTAATATCATACGCACTAAGTAATAGTTTTTCAACTTCGTTGGTTTTATCCATATCCATATACAATTGCGCTAAACCACTTTTAAGGTGGGCTAAGTCGGGATGTGTGCCTAATTTTTTTTCCTTTTCTTTGATGGCTTTTAAAAAAATAGTTTCGGCATCGGTGTATTTTTTTTGGAAGCGGTAAATGTTGGCTAAATTAATTTGCAGCTTAATGTAGTTAGAGGCATCCTCTTTTAATACAGTAGCAGCTTCGGTTAGTGAGGTTTTCATCAAATTTTCGGCATCATTGAGTTTATTCATTTCTAAATAGGTCATGGCCAAATTATTTTTTATTAATGCCGACGATAAGGCATCGTTTTGTTGTGTGGCCAGTTCTTGTGCTTTTTTAAAAAATGATTCGGCTTCTATGTAGTAACCCGTTTCTTTTTTTAAAACGCCCATGTTGTTATACGAAACGGCTAACATGCCTTTATTATCTAGTTTTTCACGCAAGGAAATGGCTTCTTCGTTAAAGGTTTTGGCATTAGTATAGCGTCCACGCGATTGATATAATAACCCTAAATCACTAATTACTTGCGAGTAGTTGAGTGTGTTGGTTTTGTTATCGGTTTCGTATAGTGTTTTAGCCAGTTTAAAACTTTGTTCGGCCATTGCGGGCTGGTTCGAGGCCATTAAAATTTCGCCATTTTTTAAATTAGTATAGGCGCGGTCTTCAACGCTTTTACCTTCGCCGCTGGCTACTTTAGCCGAGTTTAGTAACATGCTGCTAAATATGTTGCCTTTTTCGCTAGACTCGAATAATCCGGTATTGTCTAAAAAAGAGATGGCGTAATTAAAATTGCTAGCATCATACTCTTGACTTTTTTTCTCCCATTGTTCGGTTGTTTTTTCGCGAACGGCTTGTTTTGTTTTTTCTTTCGCTTGATTGGCTTTATCTTTTAAGCGGTCGCCTAAATTAATTTGCGCTTTAAGTGTGGTGATGCAAATGGTAATTAATAACAGTAAATAATTTTTCATAGTAGGGAAATTTACGGTTGTATAAAGTTACAAGGATTGTTGGATATACAAATAGGTTTTGTGTTATACTATTGGGGTTCTAAACGAATTTTTTTAATCCATGTATTACCAATTTGATGGGTCGTTTGATCTCTTGACAAATTAAAACTTACGGTTCTACTTCGTTGAAAATATTCCCTGGAGCGGTCCTAATACTTTCGTTTTTCATGTCGTTGTATGGTTATGAACTTGTAATTGAACTAAATTGTTAAATCAATTTGAGTTTAATACTGTTCTATTACATGGTGTTTCGTGCGCAACAACGCGGTCCATTACAAAAAAAGATGTAGTAAAAAATACTTTTTTAAATGCAGATATGTTTCATACCAACATCATTTCTAAAAGATACGTTGACCCAGTTTCTTTTTCTCTTATACTTCCTCAAAAATTATACCCGTAGGCCTTGCTACACCTATAATTTTTTCGTCGCCTAAAAGAAAAATAATTCTGGTTCAACTTGCATCCTTTAGAACCGATATTGGTATAAAACGCTAAAACTAAACATTTATGACTTGAAAAATTATCTTTCTTGGAAGAAACAGCCGTCCATGTTATCGGGTATTAAATCATTGATTTCGCAATATGATAAGGGTTGTCGAATACCACTTGGTACGCGTCCTAGCAGGGAGGTTTGGCGAGCAAACCAAAAGATATTGGCTTTGTCGTCTTCATCTCTCTTCTTCATATTCCCGTTTATGCTAACGAGGTCGCCAACACTAAGTACTGCCCCCGATGAAGCTGACGGATTGGCATCAGCGGTGGATGCTTTGGCAATTTGACCTGCTATTAATGCCCCTACTAAAGCGGCAACGGCAACAATTATTACTGCAAGGAGAAGCGCGAACAAACATAAAATAACGGTGGCGCAACCAATTGCCGCAGCCGCAAGAGCAGCAGCAATTATACCTGCCCCAACACCAATGCCAGCTCCAATAATACCTGCCTGTGCTGCTTTACAAACTCTTTCTGTGAAAAAATAACACCTAAGAATTTCTGACCTATGTTCTGCTGAGTCGTCTGTACAAAAAACAAAAGCATTATTTGATTCGACCTTGTTCCAAAAACGCGACTTTACAATCACATCCACACGCGTGTGCATGGCTGTAAAAGGGAATAACTCGTCCCAAGCCGAATTAAAATTAGGGACAATTTCATTGATTACACCAGCCACACAATCTCTAGTTCCTTCGCCTTCAATGCAACGGTCTAAAGCGTATAACGTTACAATAGTAATTACTGCTATACCCGCCGCCAATCCAGCTAAAGCTCCACTACTGGCTGCGCCACCTAATGTAGCTACCACGGCTAATAACTTTTCGGAAACGGTAATAACCGTGGTAATACCTCCTATTATTGTTCCAACTACACCAAAAACAGCACCAACTTTACCAAAAGGAGTTGATTCAGATTCACCAGTTCCTACCTGGTCTCCGCAACGTACTACGCGTATATCTGGATTTACACAAGCCATAATTTTATCTTTTAAGTTTTAATAATTTGGACAATTGGCATAATAAATAACCTACTACGATTCCTATAAGCATTCCTACTAGCCAAGCAATAGGAAATAAGTGAAATGTATTAACGGTAAATACGGTTAAGCTACATACGAGTAGGGTATTAATTAAGACAGGAATAATGACTTGACTCAACCTGACCCTTAAAACGAGTAGTAGTAAAAATACAATAACAATCCAAGAGAAAATGGCTAGAATACCTGCTAACTGCCAAGCTTCTGTGTTGGTTAATACTAGGCCTGGACCAATACGAAGATTTAAAATCCCTAGCATTAACCCAGTAATTACACCAGCAATAAGCCCTGTGTTACCGCATACACCCAGTCGTTGTGTATATGGGTATAATAAACTAATCAATTTGGAAAATGGTTTCATGTGTAGATACTATTTTAAATTATTATGTGTTATGTATGGTTATGTTCTCCTCATCCGTGTTTGGTTTAATTTTTTATTACTTTTTGCTTCGTTGAATGCAATGGTATTTAACTGGCAGTAATCTTACTATTTTATATATTTAATTATCAATTCTCAATAGTTTCGATACTCCCCCAATCAATTCTCCAGTGTTAAGTTTACCTACAACGGTTACATCTCTATTAATTATACTGCCAGAAGTGCCACTAAGGAATGCAGGAACGGTAACCGTTAAAACAGCAATAATCTGTTCATTTGGACCAAATGAATGACTTATGGGACTAATAGTAGCCAGTAAATCGGTTGGCATGATTTGTAGTTGAATCTGTCTTGTAACGGGAGCGTCGTTAACCACAGGTATTTCGAGTGTAAAATGCCTTCCCGACTCACTAGTATAACTTCCATCGTGTACTTGCGAACCGAAATTGTTTAATAGCTCCTCATCATGAGGGTGTTCTAATAAAATATGTACACCAACTCGTTGATCTTCCTTTAAAGTTTGTTGGTCTAAAGGAAAATTCAATTCTATCTCTTGCCCTGCTTCGATACTGACAACACGAGTTAACTTTAATGTTTTTCGGGTGCCGATTCCAAACGGAGATGTAAAAAAATGAACTTGCGAATTAATGGCCGCTACGGTTGGAGAAATGTTTCTAACCTTAACATTCGTTTCTAGTTTTAAGCGGAAAGGTCCCCAATCGTTAGTAGTAATATCTGGACTATTCCAAGAGGGAGTGCCACCGTTTGTTATAACTTCCTGCTGACTATATATCGCTAAGTCGGGATGTTTTATGGGGGCTTCTACTTCAACAGAACCACATTTTCCTGGTTTTGAAGGTCGTTTAGTGTTTCCACAGTTGCACAAGCGAGATATAATATTACCTCTATTTATTGCATTAGGTTGTTTGGTTAAAGCCATAGTTGTTTAGCTTAAAAGATGTAATAACAAATATACATATTTTTTTTCAAAAAACAAATAAAAAAACGGATCAAATACATTTTTTATTTGTTGGAGGGAAACTTAGATCGTATCAAGCTTTCATTTGAGATGGAACTAATACCAATTTGATGGGTCGTTTACTCTCGTAACGAATTAAAATTTACGATTCTACTTTGTTGAAAATATTCTTGTTACTGTGCCTACGTTTTTCGTATCGAAATGTAATTGAGCTAAATCGTAAAATTACTAAACTCTATTAATTGCGTATGAACTTTGCACAAAAAAACCGGTCTCTAAAAAGAAACCGGTTAACAAAAATTATTTAATAAATCTAGTGCAAAAAATAATATGTCTTATAATTGGAACAGCCTAAGCCACCAATTGTTTAGCCTAGTGTAAAACAATTAATTTTTGGCTATAAACTTTTGTTGTTCCTATCATTCGCACCAAATAAGTCCCCGATTCTAAATCAGAAACATTCAAATTTAGGTTCTTTTCGTTAGTCTTACTTTGGCTCAACACCAATTTACCAGTAACATCTGTCATTTCCACTTTGGTGAAGGCATCGTCTAAAATTTCTAAATTAACGATATTGCCCGAACTTGGGTTGGGTGTTAATTTGAACCCTGCATTTAAACTGTGGCTATATTCTTTAACGCCTACGCCAAAAACGGCGGTTCCCGAAATATTAACAGAGTCAATACTAAATGTGCCGGCATTTGATTCTGCATTCCAAGCATAAAAACGAAACGAGATGTTAGAACTTACATTTTGAAACGAAGCCCCAGACAACGAAATGGTAGATCCTTTTTGGTCATTAGCAGTAGATGTGGCATCAAAATTCCAGAAAAATATATCGCCAGGCAAAACCGATAAATTGGGATTATTTGGTACAGTAGAACTCGGTAAATTATTGGCGTATCCATTAGCACTCGAGCGAACCGCGTAATTTCTTACACCTGTGCCCGAGCGACGCATATCAAAACGAATTTGATTAAAGTTAATGACATAATTAGGAAGCGGATTTACTGACACTTGATAATATTGGTTTAAATTAACGGATCCTGTGTAAGCCGAGTAAGTGTCAACGGTGGCAGCAACTGTGCTTGCGCCTAAGCTCCAACCTGTAAATGTAAACCGCCCAAAAGCGTTTGCATTGGCACTAACCCCCGTAGAAGAGAAAGCACCAAAAGTAACACCCGTTGCAATAGGAACCGGCGTAGGGTCGGTAGTGCCAGTTGTATTTGTAACCGCAGTAAATGGGTAAATTGCGTTAAACGATTGTGCCGAAATGGTTAAAGAGGCACCCATAACGGCTGCTGAAAGTAAAAATTTAATCATGAGTTTTTAGTTTAAAGGTTAATGTTATAAAATTAAAACTTCCTGCCGATTTAGCAAAAAAAAACCAAAGAACAGGAAGTTTTATCAAAATGATCATCGAAAATTAGTGCGTAACTACTAGCTTTTCGCTATAAGTGCGTGTTGGGGTGTTAAATCGAACAAAATAAGTTCCTGCCATCAATTCAGAAACGTTTAGTTTCAATTTGTTCCCCGATTTATCGTTGGTTTCAGTTAAAACCACTTGCCCCAAAACATTCATAATTTGGATGGTGGTGAAATCGTTAGTTAGCGGCTCAAGGGTTACAAAGCCGCTGTTAGCTGGGTTTGGAGCTAATTTAAACGGTGCTTTTAAACTGTGGGCGTATTCTTTAATACTTGCGCCAAACACGGCAATTCCGTTAAAAGTAGCAGAGTCAATACGAAACGTTCCAGTTCCCCCTTCGGCGTTCCATCCATAAAAACGAACGCTTAGTGGCGCAATAACATTTGAAATGGAGTTCCCTAAATTAATTGTACAAACATTTTGGCTTGCAAAAGCGGTGTAAGTATCAACCGACCAAAAAAAGGTGTTACCGCCTTGTATGGCAATATTTGTATTGTTACAAGCGGCAGTTCCTAAATTGGTTCCAAAGTTATCGGCACTGCTGCGCACGGCCCAGTTGCGAATGCCTGTTCCCGAGCGAGAGGCTTGAAACGCAATGTTGTTAAGCGTTATGCCATAGTTTGCACTTGGGGTAATGGTAACGTTATAATACTTGTTTAAATCAATGGCACCAGTAAAAGTGGTATTATTACCGTTAGTAGCACCCGTACTCCAGCCTGTAAATGAGAACACGCCATTGGCTGTAGAACCTGAGTTAGTACCAACTGCAGTAAATGGGCCAAAGGTTAAGTTAGCCGCCGTTGGAACGGGCGTAGGGTCTAACGAGCCAGAGGTTACGGCGGTACTACCAATTACCGCCGAAAACGAATAATTGGCTGTAAAATTTTGAGCAGCGGTTGTTAATGTAACGAACACACCTGCAAATAAAAGTAAATTTTTAATCATGCGCTTTGTTTTTTAATTTTACACAAAACTACGGAATACTTTTTGTCTAAATTTAAGGCTATGTTAAGAAAATGGGGTTACTTTATCTATTTAGGGATTTATTTTAACATTTTGGGGGCTTTGGCACAAACCGAAAGTCACGGTTTGGTAAACTGGCTCAGTTTAAAGGAAGCGCAAGAGAAAAATAAACTTGCCGCTAAACCTTTCTTAATTGATATTTATACCGATTGGTGCGGCTGGTGCAAACACATGATGAAAACCACGTATTCCAATCCTAACATAGCAGCATATATTAACCAAAATTTTTATCCCGTTCAATTTAATGCCGAAACCAAAGATACGATCGAATACAATGGTAAACTTTATAAGCCTTTATCGCTCGAACCCAAAACACCACACGAATTGACCATTAAATTTTTAGGAAATAGTTTGAGTTATCCTAGCACTATGTTTGTAACTAATAATTTTGAATATAATTTATTGACACAAGGGTTTTACGACGAAAAGAAAATTGAACCGCTATTGGTTTTTATTACCGAAAATGCGTGGCGCACGGGTATTTACGACGAATTTGCCAAACATTTCGATCACACTTTTTACGACACTACGTTTAAAAAAGTACCTGTAAAAACGGTTACGTTTAGCGAGTTGGAAAAACTACAAAAGAAAAAACCAAAAAAGGTTTTGGTTAACATCAGTGCTTCCTTTTGCAATACGGGTCGTGTGATGCGAAAAACTACTTTTTGCGACACAGCCATTGCCGACTACATTAATAAAAATTATTATTTAGTGGATTTTGATGCCGAAAGTAATGACACGTTAATGTATAAAAATCAAAAGTATTTTAAGCAACTCATTAATAACTATCCACTACATAGTTTAAGTCTAGCACTAACTAATAACCGATTAACATTACCGTCGTTAGTGGTAATGGATGAGCAATTGAATCCTATTGAGACCCTTAGCTTTTATCAAAGTCCGCAACAATTAGTGCCCATTTTAAAATACTTTGCTACCAATTATTATAAAACGGGGAATTGGAAAAGCTTTATAGCCGAGTTTCAATCGGGTAAACAAAAATAATAGTATCTTTAATTGATGAATACAGAGCGGATCCATTACGTTAACATTGGCCTTATGATTGTTTCGTGCATGGCAGCATTTATTATTCCGTTCGAGTTGTTTCTTTTTTCGTATGGTGTTTTAGGGCCTTTGCATTACTTAACCGAAATTGGTTGGCTTCATAAAAAAAATTATTTTACAAAAGGGAAATATGATTTTGTTTTTTTAATAACTATTTGTTCGATTTTATTTTACTATAGTTATTTTGCCCAGTCATCAAAAGCGGCTAACAACCCTATGTTTTTTGCTAATTTGATTTTAATAGGTGTTCTCTTTGCTGGTATCTTTGTATTTATTAAAGACTGGCTCTACCGCATTACACTTTTGATATTAAGTTTTTTTGTGGTTGGGTTTATTGGTAAATCCAATTCGTATTACGTTTGGTTAAGTATCTTTTTGCCAACCATTATTCACGTATTTATTTTCACGTGGCTGTTTATGCTTTATGGTGTTTTAAAAGAGCGTTCAATGGCAGGGTTTTTATCTATATTAACTTTATTGATTTGTGCTGTTTCCTTTTTTATTATTCGTCCCGATAGTCTTAGTTATAAAGTTTCGGAATACGTTCAAAAAAGTTATTCGCAATTTGAATTACTCAATTTCTACTTAGTTAACTATTTTCATTTAGATAGTTTAGGCGATGTAAAAGAAGTATTTACGACGAATATAGGTTTTGTGGTTATGCGATTTGTAGCCTTTGCCTATACATATCATTACCTCAATTGGTTTTCAAAAACTTCGGTGATTAAATGGCACCAAGTTAAACGCCCCGTATTAATTGGAACGGTACTTATTTGGTTAGCTTCTATTGCGTTGTATATTTACGATTATAATGTCGGGTTAACCGCATTATTCTTTTTAAGTTTCTTGCATGTATTTTTAGAGTTCCCGCTTAATATTGTTTCTTTCACGGGCATTGGGAAAGAACTCGGAAGTTTGGTGAAAAAGTAAATAGTTACTTTTTATTGTTTTGTTGGTACATAAATTCTGCATCTAAATGAACCATAGAGTCTAAAGGGATTGCCCGTTCTTCTGCTTTTTCTTTTACTTTAGCTAACCAATCAGAATTAAGGTAAATTTCTTCTCGCATTCTTTGAATCGCTTTTGAATGCGCATCATTTTTAAAGAGAACATTTTTTACGAGTTCTTCAAAGTGAAATCCAAAGCGTTTCAAAGAGGCTTCTGTTTGTAAAATAAGAATTACATCAGCATCACCAATACGCTTATAATAATTGGCATTATCAACAGCTAAAGCAATTGGGAGGCCATAAATTTCCTTACTATAATACCAAAATTGATATTTATCAAACATTTGCGAAGGTAAATTACTTGAGGATATTTCCCACCAATAACTGTCGGCTATTACAATTAAAGATGGTTTTTTGTGGAAATACGGGTCATAGTTTACTTGCATCTGTGGATAGGCCATTTTAAATCCCTTTTTATCAGTTAAAAGGTTCATTCCTTCAAGTAAATCGGCATCGCTATACCGAGCGGTATCGCTTTCTTCTATTCCTGTTTGTGTTAAGTCTGGTAAATTGATATTCATTTTTTTTTCAATATAACGGGTCATAGAGTCGTAGGCTAAATAACTGCCGTATTTACTCCAATGGATGCCATATTTTGGATAGAGCGGATACTTACTTTTATTTTTTTGCGAAAGAAAATAAGAATTAAAATCTATTATATTAAGCCCTGTTTCAGTTCCTAATTTTTTTACTTGTGTATAATTGGAAGGCTTAGGTTCTGTTTTCAATTTATCGGGAATGTACTCTGGAAAAAAAGTAGCTTTGCCTGAGGCTAACACCAATACAAATAACTTGTTCTGCTTACGCATGGTATCTTGCAAAGCTTTTAATAAATTTAATCTGTATTGTAAGCTATCGTTGCCTATAAAATTTCTGCCATAATACGAATTGATATAAGCAGCTTCGTATAAATAGTCTTCTTTACCCACAACCACATCACTTGCATTTATTTTACCAAATATTTGAAATTCGATTTCATTATTACATCTCACCAAAAAATTATGAAATTCAAAATTATCTTTAATGTAATTGTCTTTTCTGGTTTGAAAATCGCCATTAAACCAATTTCGGATTGTTAACGGATAATCGGTAGCCGCCACAAAGAAACCTTTTAATGGTTTGGTTGGCAAAATAAATCCGCTTAGTTGTTTTAATAATGGTAAACAAATAATAACTAGAAAAACTCCGACTAATATTTTTTTTATAAACGCACCCATAACTATTAAAATCGAAAATAAATAAAAGGATTAAATCCAGATGCAGCAATGTTAATTACCGAAAGGAAATATATGACGATTGCAATTAGCGTAAACGCAGATAGCGCCAGTATAGGTTTTGATTCTCCGTACACAAAATTTTGAATACGTTTTCCAAAATGTGGAATGGTAAAAAACGAAAACAAAAGAGCCAACACAAAACAAAAAGTAAACTGATTGCTAACGTAATCTAAAGGTAAACTAAGTGTATTAGAGAATAATTTAGAAATAATGTGTACGGCTTGAGAAGTGGTGTCGGCTCTGAAAAAAATCCATCCAATATTTATAAGAAAAAATACAATTAAGCGAGCTATAAAACTACCAAGGCTTGTATAAACTTTTAATAAGAATAGTCTTTCAAGTATCAAAAATAAGCCGTGATAAATTCCCCATATAATAAATGTCCAAGAGGCACCATGCCAAAATCCAGATAAAACGAAAACAATCCAAAGGTTTAGGTATAACCTGTAAGAAGAATTGACCTTATTTCCTCCAAGTGGAATGTATAAATAATTCTTCATCCAACTACCAAGTGTCATGTGCCACCTGCGCCAAAAGTCGGTAATACTAACAGAGGTATAAGGGTTATTAAAGTTTTCGGGAAACTTAAATCCTAGCATCTGCCCAATACCAATCGCCATATCGCTATACCCACTAAAGTCGAAATAAATTTGAAACGTATAACTTAAACTTCCTAACCAAGCTAATGCTGTAGTTACATTTTCGGGAGCTAAGTTAAACAAGTAGTCAGCTTTAATCGCTAACATATTTGCAATCAAAACTTTTTTCCCTAAACCCAAAGTGAATCTTAAAAAACCAGTTAACCGTTTGTCAGTGGTTTCTTGTCGCTCGGTAATTTGATCCGCAATTTCATTGTATCTAATAATTGGCCCTGCTATCAATTTTGGAAACAAAATAATATACAATTGGTAGTTCCAAAAATTAGTTAAGGGCTTATGCAAACGCCTATAAACATCTAAAACATACGTTAAACTCTCAAATGTATAAAACGAAATTCCAATTGGTAAAATAACATTTAGTGCTTTTATTTCATTTATACCAATTCCACTTAACATCGAATTAAAGTTTTCAATAAAAAAGTTGGCGTACTTGAAATAAAATAAAAGCCCTACGTTAAGGGTAATCGAAGTCAATAGTAAAATTCTTCTTTTAGTAATATGCTCGGCTTTATCCATAAATTTTACCAGATAAAAATCGAGTACGGTGGTGCCAAGGATTACAAAAATAAACCGAGGTGCTCCCCAACTATAAAAAGCAATGCTTGCCAGTAAAAGAAATATATTTTTATACTGTTTATCCAATATAAAATAGATGACTAATAAAACTGGCAGAAAGTAAATTAAAAATGTTATACTGCTAAAAACCATTCATACATTATTTAAGTGAAACCCTTTATTTAACTATTTCAATTTTATACAAACGTTTTTAGGCTCTGTAAAAAAGTCTAGTGCTTCAAAGCCGCCCTCGCGCCCAACGCCACTAGCTTTAACGCCTCCAAATGGTGTTCTTAAATCGCGCAACAGCCAACAGTTTATCCACACAATGCCCGCATGTATTTGATTGGCTAAACGGTGAGCGCGCGTTAACTGTTCTGTCCAAACAATACTCGCCAACCCATAGGGCGTGCTGTTTGCCATGGCTAAGGCTTCTTCTTCTGTATCAAAGGGCGTAAGGGTTACAACCGGACCAAATATTTCTTCTTGATTGGTTCTGCAATCGTAAGCCAATCCTTCTATAACAGTTGGTGCTATGTAATACCCTTGCGAATGTTCGCCATCAAGTTCTACTTTGTGGCCACCCGTTAAAACAGTTCCGCCTTCTTGTTGCGCTAAAGCAATGTAAGATAAAATTTTTTCTTGATGAGCCAATGAAACAACGGCTCCAATTTTGGTGGTTTCTTCTAAAGGTTCACCAACTTTTAAAGCGTTTACTCGACTTACAAAGTCAGTTTTAAATTTTTCGTAAATAGAGCGTTCAATAAACAAACGCGAGCCGCACAAACAAATTTGTCCTTGGTTGGCAAACGACGATTGCAAGGTAGTGCTCATCATTTTTTCATAATCACAATCAGCAAAAATAAGGTTCGCATTTTTACCGCCTAACTCTAACGATAGTTTTTTGAACAATGGTGCTGCAATACTGGCAATCTGTTTGCCAGTAGCCGTTCCACCTGTGAACGAAACTAATGGAATACCTGGATGACTAACAATGGCATTACCTACTTTAGGGCCTAAGCCATGCACAATGTTAAATACTCCTTTGGGTAAGCCCGCCTCTATGCACAACTCCGATAAAAGGTAAGCGGTCATTGGTGTTATTTCACTAGGTTTTGCAACCACCGTGCAACCTGCAGCTAAGGCAGGGGCTACCTTCCAACTAAATAAATACAAGGGTAAATTCCACGGCGAAATGCAGCCTGCCACACCCACGGGCTGGCGCAAGGTGTAGTTAATAGCCGTATCTTCCATGCTGTGTGCCTCCGAGGCATAGTGCAAAATAGCAGTACCATAAAAATGAAAATTAGCTGCCGCTCGGGGTATATCTACTGTTTTTGCGAGCTTTAAAGGCTTACCATTATCAATGCTTTCGGCTAACGCCAATTTATCCAAATTCAAATCTATTAACTGTGCTATCTTTAATAAATAAGCCGAGCGTTTTTCTTTAGGCAACTGACTCCAATCCGCAAAAGCCGCTTTGGCCGCTACGTGCGCCGCCTCTACATCATTGGCATCACTATCCGGAATTAAGGCATACACTTTTCCTGTGGATGGCTTATAATTATCAAGCCAAGTATTCGATTGCGGTTCCACCAAAACGCCATTGATATAGTTTAATATTTTTTGCATCGCTATAAAAAATCGAATGTACAAAAAAGCTATTTTATATCTCCTATTTTTATTAAGTAGAATTAATGATATTTGCATAAAATTTCAATAGTGCAAATTTCAATTAATGGTCAGGTTATTGCAGATAACAGTTCTGAAACTGTTATACTCAATTCGTATGAACTGCATACAAAAACAAAAATCGAAATTCCGGTACATGTTATCAATAGCGGCAAAAGCGGTCCCAATTTACTTTTGTGTGCGGGCATGCATGGCGAGGAAACGAACGGCATTGAAATCATCCGAAAAATAATTAAACGGCAAGAGGTTAAACATTTAAAGTGCGGAACCCTAATTGCCATTCCTGTTATTAATATTGTATCTTTTCTTTATGGAAGTCGTGAGTTACCCGATGGGCGCGATTTAAACCGTTGTTTTCCTGGGTCTAAAAGCGGGTCTTTAGGCAGTAGAATTGCCTACGATTTAATGAAACACATTTTACCTATTATTGATTTTGGAATTGATTTTCATACAGGTGGTGCCAAAATAAATAACTACCCACAGTTGCGTTGTGTGTTCGAGTTTAACGACAACGTTAACTTAGCCGAACGCTTTTCGCCTCCGCTCATAATTGACAGCACATACCGCGATGGCACATTTAGAAAAGAAGCGGCAAAAAAGAATAAACCTATTTTGGTTTACGAAGGTGGAGAAAGTATGCGCTTTGATTACTTAGCCATTAACGAAGGCATACAAGGCTGCTTGCGTTTAATGAATAGTTATGGCATGTTAGAACTTGATTTGCCAAGCAATCCGAGTGTCAAAATTATTCGCGACACATGGATACGTGCACACGAAAGTGGTTTATTTCACATGAATGTAAATAATGGGGCGCATGTTAATAAAGGCGATATGCTTGGCGTAATTTGCAATCCCTTTGGCGAAATTCAAAGTGAAATTTATAGTAAAACAGATGGCTATATTGTTGGTATTAACAATCACCCTGTGGTTAATGCAGGCGATGCGTTAATACATATTGGGATGGTTTAATAAGGAAACATTGCCGTGCCTCTTATTGAGCGAAGTCGTAACTACCACTCACGGAAGAAGAGTTCAACGTCCTTTTTCGGTTTTTAGTTATAAATGGTATCATATACTTGAAAAAGACAAGTACCATTTTAAAATAAGATAACCCAAAATAAATTTGTTTTAGCTTTAGTGTAAAAATTACACTAAGACACATTGGTTGTACAACTTAACGTATTTATAGGAAGCTAATAAGTTTTATAGTTGTTATAAATCTCTCTTTCTTAAACCCAAATTATGCATTAGCCCGTTTAATAAATCACGAAACCCTTGATTCATCTGGCTTGTAGCGATTTTTGGTGATTACCTAATGCTATGCATTAGAAAATTATAAACATAAAACGCTGTTTTTGAAGGAGTTGGTCAAATAAAACGGAGATGTTTTTTCCTAATGCATAATTTGGGTTAAAATTTTAAAATCAACGATTTATTTATTTTTCCTTTGCGAACTTTGCGCCTTTGCGTGCCATCAAAAACCTATCCCAACACTTTATGTATTCTTCTTTGCGCCTTAGCGTGCCACTTCATCGTTTAAACTATTCTAACTAGAATACACAACTTGCTTAAAAAATTACAACGCATTACCTACTTCTGTTCAAGGAACTTGTTCAATGCGTCAGTAGTAGAACTAAACGAAAAAACATTACTCACATTATAGAATGATTCCTTATCTACACAAAACGGATAAGCATATTTAGCATAAGCTAATTTATCATCATCCATCGAAAACAACTTACAAATGCCCGCAATTTGATCGGCACTTAAACACGCATTTTTACTAGCTACTTTGGCGGTACTCATTTTAGTATCCGAAAAAGGTTTATCCTCAATAGCTTTTTTCATTTTTGCATACGCCGCCGGACTCATAGGGCTTGCACAACCTGTGTTAACTGCACTAGCTGCAACTGGCGCAACTTCGTTTCTAACAACAGTTTCTTGTCTAGGAGTAGTCATGCTGCTGCTCGATGTAGTAGTAACTGTTTTACTAACAACGGTCGAAGAATTGGTTTGCGGCATCACTTCCATATCATTGATGTTAGTATTAACACTCATGTTAACGCCTCCCATGTTGATGCTGATAGAGCCATTGGTGCCGCCTCCAGTTGCATTCGTATTACCATTTTGTGTAGTGGTAGTAACCACGGTGGTGCCACTAACAGCCACATTACCCGACGAACCTGTTGCATTGGATGAGCCAACAGAAGTATTCACAACTGGCGCGCTTGTTTCGATAGCATTTTCGGTAGTATGAAAAGGTATAGTTGCAATAGAAGTATTGCTAACTTCATCCAAAGGTGATTGACCAAAATAACGCATTTTTATTTCTTTTTTCATATTGCGTTTAATATTAATGGTATGTTCAAACCCTGGATCAAAGTTGAAATTTTGTTTAAGTTGTGGGTTCGCTTTATTTTCGAATACAACACGAACATTTAAAATTTCAGAATTAAGATTTGTAACCCGAATATTAGTTTCGGCCCTATCATTTTGACGAATACCATTTACAAAAGCAAAAAACGGTTCTCCATCTTCCGAAAACAATACCACATTATAGGTGTTTTGAGCAAAAGCAAGGGAACACACCAACATAAAACCAGCAATTAAGTAATTTATTTTTTTCATACGTTTATTATTTTCTTTGAGTATTACAAGTTTTGTTCCTAAAGAGTTATTTAAGCGGTTAAAATCTGTTAAGTTTAAAGAACTACTTGTTTTTCAGTAGTACGTTAATAGTATAAGCAATAAAAGCATACCCTATGTATGCTTTCTTGAAGTGCGGATGAAGGGACTCGAACCCCCACGCCTCTCGGCACCAGATCCTAAGTCTGGCGCGGCTGCCAGTTACGCCACATCCGCTTAACTGAGTGCAAAATTACACTTTTTTTCGGTGTAACAAAATAATCCGCAAATAGATAGTTAAAATTGCAACGAAAGACCAAAGAACCAGACGCACACACTATAAACGCCGTAAATTTTGCGTAATCTATTTTCGGTTTAACGCGTTAAAATTAATTTTCGATAGCCCATTTGCCCATCTGATAAAACACTCAAAATATAAGTGCCACTCAATAAATGACCTAAATCTAATGACGCAAAACCCGAGCTTAAGGCACCTGTATAAACCACCTTGCCCATTAAATCAGTAATAGTTACTATGGCAGTAGCATTGGGCGCATTGGCCAATTGAATGCTAATAACTTGTTGCGCAGGATTTGGATATACCGACCAATTTAAAGCACCAAGACTTTGTTCGCTAACACTGATAACCTCGTTGCCATTGGTTAGTTTTTCTTGTGCAACATTTAACACCGTACGTTTCGTTTTATCAAAATTAAATTCGGCTACATACCCTACTAAATAAATATTATCGGCATTCCATTGGTACGAACCGTTTGTTGGCTGTGGAAGTGTTAGCGTAAATGTTTTCGTAAACGATTGGTTCAACGTGCCGCCATTGCTGGGAATGCCGCCACTTACCCCAAATGCACCATCAAACGAGCGATTGAGGACGCGTTGGTGTTTAAATGTATTTGCTTTTAGAATATAAGTGTTGGCATTGGTATTAAAGTAACCCATTTGGTAATAGGTACTCCAAGGCGTAAAATAAAAATTATTGTGTTGATTAAAACCATTATCACTACTATCTAATATCGGTCCATAAACGTTATTCTCAACAATGGCCGCATTAAAACGGTAATCGCCTTTTACCTCTGCTACAAAATCGGCCTTAACGGTAAAACTTAATTCGCGAGTAATCGAATTATACGTTTTATTGATAATACTAACGGCCGTCGGACTCACGCTGTTTAAACGCTCTGTTACCTTGGCTGACCATTTGGGTTGATTAAGTGCCACTGTGTTTTCATCCATCCAAAACTGACGATCCACCATGGCTGTTGCAAAATTAGTTTTATAACCTACTAACAGTCCCGAGGCGTTGTGGTTTTGAAGGCTATCGGCGTCGTGTACCGAAATCGCAATAACCGAACTATTTGAAAGCGCTAAAAAATTAACTTGCGATTGACTGCAAGCCCCATCGCTAGCACTGGTAAACTGCTCTATCAAAACTTTTTTAACAGGCACAGTCGTTTGCACACTCAAGCTGTTGCTCAATGTATCATTAAACCTATTTTGATCGGGTACACCATTAACGGTATTAACCCAAACTTTAAAAGCATAATTCCCTGGGCTTGCAATGGTAAACGGAGCGCTAAAACTTAATACTTTAGTTTGTCCATAAGTTAACGGTGGATTAATGGTGAATACTTCGTTAATTGGAAACGTGCTACCAATTTTATAACTCACCGAAATAGTCGAAATGGCTTGGCTTCCCAAAGCCGAAACACTAATGGATGCCGTTTGCGAACTGCCAGCTAAACTGTATTTCGTATATCCCATTTGAAAAGCAGCAGCATCGTTGGCCACTTGTAACCGCACCACTTCAATATCATCAATCCATAATTGATAGCGGTCGCGAGAGTTGTTCCGAAAAGCAAAGCGAACGGTTTGCCCGCTGTATCCAGCCAAAGAAACAGAGCGTTTAGTCCAAGTGGGTCGCTCGCCACCACCCGCTGTGTTATTATCAGTTAAAGCAAACAAACGATTGGGAAGTGTAAAATCATTACTGCTCACATTGGTCGAAGTGTTGGTTGTTAAGTAAACTTCGTAACCATCGGCAAAATTTGCATCCGGACTCATGGCATTCCAAGTAAACACCGAGGTATCGTTAGGAATGGTAATGGGAGGCGTAATAACCCAACGGTTACACGTTGCCACCGAGTCGAGCCAAGACGTGGCTACTAAAAACGTATCGTTAACATTAGCATTATACACGCAAGCCCAGCCCGTCTTTTTTAAAGCGGCATTATTAAACGGTTTGTTATACGTTAAGCCACCACCTGTATTGTTGCTAAACCCATCGTTAAGTAGTAAATAATTAGTTGGAATGCTTGTGTAAGCCGAAACAGCTTGTGTAGGCGATGCAGGTCCTTGGTTTAAAACCAATCCGCCAAAGGTTTCTTTATAAATAACTTGTGCTTTTAAGTTAAACCCCATTAAGGTTAATCCTAAAATGAAATGTAAGTACTTGTTCATGGCTTCTATTTTCTTCTAATCGTTATACACACGGTCTGTTCCATCAAAAAATGGTGCTTGTATGCTTACTACTTTAAGTGCTTGTTTCGATTTAACTTCAACTGCATGGTAGGTGTTTTTGGGAATAAAAACAACATCTCCTTTTTTAATAGTAAACTGTTTATCGCCTAGAGTCATTGTGGCTTCGCCAGCTTGCACTACTATTTGCTCAGAATGGTAAAGGTGTTTATGCCGCTTTACTTCGTTACGAATAATAATATAAAAGCTGCTGCTCAAACTATCGCCAAATAACTTCCTATTCAAAAACGTTTCTTTAGCCGAACCGAGCCTAATGGTATCAAGAGAGGCGTGTTGCTGTGCATGTATTTGGAAAACACATAGCAACAACACGCCCATTAAACCCTTTATCAATTGCATTAGTTTTTGATTTGTTTTGGTGGCGCAGGACCCAAAGCAACCACGCCAGGAGGTATCATCGGCAACGCCTTTTTAGCCTCTGCATAATTTGGGTTTACTTGCAAGGCTTTTTCCCAACAATATTTTGCTCTATCGTAGCGGCGTAAGTTAAAAAATGCACCTCCTACATTGTACCACCCTTCCGGATTATATGGATCGAGTATGGTGCATTTGTTATACTCAATAGCAGCACTATCCATGCGCCCGCGTGCAAAATATTGTGCGCCTCTGTTTTTCAAATCGTTATAATACACAATGTAGTAATTGCGCAAGTAAGGATTGTTAGGATATAATTTTTCTGCATTTTTCCAATAGAATAGCGCTTCAAAATCTTTTTTAAGTTTAAAATGCGCCAAGCCTAAATTCAAATAGCCATTCACGTAACGTGGATGTAATTCTACGGCATGTTTTAAAAACTTAATCCCTTTATAAAGTGCAGCTTCGCGTTTATCTTTATAATTGCCTTCTTTTACTTCCTCGTCAGTAATGTGAAGGGTACCATTGTAATCGTTAAAGCGTGTTGAATCTTGCCCTGGAATATTTTTTCCTGTAACCTCTTTGGTATCGGCCAAATCTACCCAACGTGCGCCAGCATTGCCTAAAACCAACACACTATGTGGCATGGTGTTAACGTCTTTTAAGAAGAGGGTAACATCATTTTTCCAATCCCAATTACGCTCCCATGCTTTACAACCATAAAGAAAACTCACCACAACCAACAAGGTTAAAAAGCCAGCGCGGCGCACATTAAAGGAAATAGAATCCATTCGCTCTAAGCCCTTTAAAATCAACCAAGCCATGGCAATACAAAAACCAATGGAAGAGTGGAAAATTAAACGTTCGCCCATGGTGGCACCAATGTCCATTAAAATGTTACCAATCATTAATAAGAAAATGATGTACGTTAAAATGGCAAATCCTAAAATGTGTTTTTTAAACATTAAACGAACCCCAATAATTAGAATGGAGATATGAATGACCATAGATAACCAAAAATCCCAACTGCCTAAATCGCGGTAATGAATGGTGTTGTATGAGTAATCGGACGAAAGCGGATGCGGGAATACCAATAAAGTTAGGTACTTCAATAAAACATAACCTTTGGTACAGAATTGTTGTACCCCGTCGGCTAATAAATACGGATTATTTAAAATTTCGGTATCGGGTACACCCGGTTTTAAACGCACCGCTACCAAACGCATTCCTAAGTAAAGTAAAATAACTAAATAGAACCAACTCATTAGCGAACCTAAATTTCGTTTTTCGTTGGTTTTTCCTCCAAACATAAAAATACCGAAGATGAGGTACGCAAAAGGCATTATCCAAAAACTTAAATCTTTTTTGCCGGGCACGGTGTTGGTAATGTCAAAACGGTACTTTATAAAAATCATAATAGCCGCCGAAACTGCAAAAAACGTTAGCGACATAAATACATTTTTATAGGTCTTAACAAACTTATAGAAATAGTAAAACCCAGCAATAGCAAAGCCTAAGCCCATCACAATACCCAAGAATTTTTTAGTGTTGCTGTCTGTGGCGGCTTTAGAGCCTTTCAAGGCTTTAACCATTAATAGAATACCTAAAGAGCCAACGCCATAACCCATCAACGGTTTAAAAAATTCTTTTAAATCGAAATCGTTCGTCGTAAAGGTATAAATCGCTAAAGGAATTAAGAACAATAACATTACCGCATATTCTTTGGATAAGAGTGCTAAAAAGAACATGACGCAAGCCCAGGCCAAGTGTTTGGTTTTTTTGGTTTCGTTAAACCAAAACGTATATAAAAAAGTAAGGGATATAAAAATGAGAGAAAAAATTTCATCGCGGCTTTTAACATTGGCAATGGCTTCGGTGT
>JAAFIL010000014.1 GCA_013297775.1 Bacteroidota bacterium | reverse complement strand
TTGGTTTTGCGCAGTACTTACAAGTTGAATACGCGTCGAAAATTTTCCCGCTTTTTTAATGCGATAGTTGAACAACAATGTGGTTGTATCGCCCGCTAATAATTTTTTAGACTGTGCCTGCACCGTTACCTCGGGCTCAGTATCGGCGCGTAATAAAAAAATAGTTTTAGAGCTGGTGTTGGTAAGCGTAATGCTTGCTCTTAATTCGTAGGCTGACTCCACCATGCCCATGTCTAAATCTGTATCGCTAAATTGAAGTTGTGCAAAACTAACTGCGTAAGCCAACACATTAAAAATAAAAAACAAACCCCAACGCATAAAACAAAAGTACTAATTATCCGAATGGAAAGTTGAATGGTTCGTTACACAAACTTGTGATGGCTGAGTTAAACGTACCAAAGGAAACAACTAATACCTATCTTTATACTATAATCCATGTTTATGAAATGTATCTATTTGATTAGTACACTCTGTTTACTCGTAGCTTGTAATCGCACGCAAACCAATGGCGAAAAAACAGTAACCCTTAATGCTGATACAGTAAGTAGGGTAGATATTTCTATTCACAAAGCCGATACCGTTTTAAGTGGTAATAAACCAGCAGCATCTGTTTTGTTAATGAAACTATATGGTTCGGTGGCTAGTTGGTATGGAGAAGTTTACAACGATCATTTAAGGTTGTTAGTAGATGGTGGCAAAGATAGTTTAGTGGTTCATCATAATTTTGAAAGCAGTTTAAGTACTACTGGCTTTGTGGCTTCGGTATGCATTGCTCAAACGGTTAAAGCCAAACTTAAGGAGGTGAGTTTAACATTACACATTACCCAAAACCCATGTGTGGAACCCAATAGTAACAGTGTGCGCAAACGAAGTGTGGTTATGCTTTACGATAAAAAAACGTACAAAGGTTGCGGCGAAATCATTCACCTGTAATTCAAAATGGGCAGGCATTTGTTTATTTGCTTTTTTTTCTTTAGTTTTAATTAATACCTCTGCCCATGAAACATTTTTTACTCGTTTGCTTTTTTTTAGTTACTACGTTCCTCGCTGCGCAAACACCAACTTGGGCTAACGCTATTGCACCTATACTTTATGCCAATTGCACCAGTTGCCATCATGCGGGTGGTTTAGCTCCTTTTTCTTTATTAAGTTATAACGATGCGGTGGGGTATAAATACCAAATCAGTTTATCGGTAGATAGTTTAAGAATGCCACCTTGGCCTCCAGACCCGCAGTATAAGCATTTAGCGCACGAACGGGTGTTGTCGGTTAGCGATAAAACTAAAATTAGGCAATGGGCTTACAATGGTTCTCCGCAAGGCGATCCCAATGCGGCTCCACCAGTTCCTACCTACACGAACACCTCTACGCAATTGAGCACGATTGATTATTCGGGGAAGATGGCTAATTACGTTATTAATACGACCCAAGATTTATACCGCTGTTTTATTATCCCTACTAATTTTACGACGGATAAATTTGCGGCTGAAATAGAAGTAAAACCTGGTAATCCTAAAGTGGTGCATCATGTATTGGTTTACGAAGATACCAACACCGTTTTACTCAATAACTTAGATGCTGCCAGCCCCGGCATTGGTTACACTTCTTTTTTCGGAACAGGCGTAAATGGCTCGCGTTTGGCGGGCGAGTGGGTGCCAGGCACGGCACCTATTAAATTTCCGGCAGGCATGGGCATTCGGTTACGAAAAAACACTAATTTGATTTTACAAATACATTATCCTGCTGGCACTTCGGCACAGTTAGATAGTACTCGCGTTAATATTAAGTTTGCAAATGGAACGGTGCGCGAAGTATATTTAGCACCCGTGTTGAGTGAAAATAACATTACCAATCCTCCGTTTAGCATTCCTCCGCAACAGGTAAAAACGTTTCGGCAAGAGTTTACTAATAATTTAATTACCATGAGTTTGTTATCTATTGCACCGCACATGCACTTAATTGGTAGTAAATACAAGGTGTATGCGGTAGGACCTCAACAAGATACTATTCCGCTTATTTATATCAAAAAATGGAATTTTAATTGGCAAGGGGTTTACACATTTCGTAATCCTGTTAAAATGCCTATGGCTTACAAAGTTATTGGCGAAACCGAATACGATAACCGCTCCTCGAACCCCAGTAATCCCAATAGTCCGCCGCAAACCATTACCTATGGCGAAAATACAACCGATGAAATGATGCAGACCTATATGGCTTTTACCATTTATTACCCAGGCGATGAAGCGATTGTTATTGACAACTCGCCCATTGTTGGTTTGCCAGAGTCGGCAAATGGTATTGTAAAAACGTTGCAACTTTACGAACCTTCGCCAAATCCAGTGAAAGATAAATTACACCTCTCGTTTTTTGCGGTTGCTAAGGAAACGGCTCGTTTAGAAATAAGTGATTTAGGTGGCCATGCTATTTTAAAAAAGAATTTAGAATTGCAAGAAGGCTTTGGCGAAGAAACCTTAGATGTGATTACTTTTAAAGCAGGTATTTATTTTGTAAATTTAAAAACAAAGTCAAGTAGTAAAACAAAAAAAATAATTATTGAATGAAACTAAATGTATTAATTGGTAGTTCGCTTTTAGCGGTACTTTTTTTAGCCTGTACTAATAAAAAAGGAAAGGTAACTCCTTCTACAAATAAACCTTCGGCTGGCAGCAGTGCTTGCGATACGGTTACTTATGCCAAACATGTTTTACCGATTATAAATGCCTCTTGTGCTTTTTCGGGCTGCCATGTGGCGGGTTTTCCATTAGGCGATTTTACCTCTTACGCTGGGGTTAAAATAAAAGTAGATGAAGGAAAGATTAGGCAAAAAGTTTTATTAGATAAAAGTATGCCTAAAACGCCTACGCCACCACTTACTCAAAAGCAATTAGATATTATAAGTTGTTGGTTAGAAAAAGGCGCGCCCAATAATTAATATCATTTTTTTGGTAGCGTGTATTTGTAGTCCATATCACTTGTTATCCATTTTGCAATCTAACGTTTGGGATACGTTATTCTATTTTATTTAAAGCACGAGACGCTTAAATTTTGCATGTATAAGTGGTATAATTTAAAAGTTTTTAATTTAAAATGGACAAGGTGGAACTCGATAAACCAAAATTAAAAGTGGAACTAGGGGCACGCCCAAAGAATAATAAGTAAATTGAATTAAAATCTAAGATTCTAATTTGAAAAAATGAGTTAAAGCGTGATGACTTTATTTGCCTAATAAGCGCGCCACGTATTTGCCTATAATATCGAACTCTAAATTTACTATAGAGCCTATTTGCAAGTGTTTAAAATTGGTATGCTCGTAAGTGTAAGGAATAATGCACACCGAAAATTGATGACTTTGCGATTGCACAACCGTTAAGCTAACGCCGTTTATTGTGATAGAACCTTTTTCGACGGTGATGTGTTTACTATTTTCGGCGTATTGAAATACATATTCCCAACTCCCGTTTAGATCGGTTACCGCTGTGCAAGTGGCTGTTGTGTCTATGTGTCCTTGCACCACATGCCCATCGAAGCGGCCATTAGCGGGCATGCAACGCTCAAGGTTAACATCGTCGTTAACTTTTAAACTACCTAGGTTTGTGCGTTGCAGCGTTTCGTTTATGGCTGTTACTACATAGTCGTTACCAGTAATTGCCACAACCGTTAAGCAAACGCCATTGTGCGCCACGCTTTGGTCAATTTTTAATTGAGGGGTAATGGCACTACTAAATGTAAAATGTACATTACTGTTTTCGTGTTGGATTGCTTTTACACGACTTTGCGTTTCTATAATTCCTGTAAACATTATTCTTGTAATAATCGGTTTATTAATCGTTCGGTGTTTTCTTTAAATACTTCGTAATCTTTTCCTGTTGCCGGGCCGCTAAATCCAGTATGTATTTTTACTACTTTATGGTTGCGGTTTAAAAAAAGTGTTGTTGGAAATGCACTTACTTTATTTAAAAAGGGTAAACTTTCTGAGGCTTTATCTTTACCACTTAGGCCTGTTAACAAAACGGGGTATTGAATTTGAAACCTTTGCACTAAGCGGCTAACTTGCTGTTTTGCTTTATGGCTATCTGTTGTTTTTTCGTAGGCTAAAGCAACAAGTTCTAAACCTTGCGATTGGTACTGTTGATAGAGCGTAGATAAATAGGCACTTTCATCCATGCAATTGGGACACCAACTGCCCATCAATTGCACAATAACAGGCTTTCCTTCAAACCTCTTGTCATTTAAACTAACAAAGCGTCCGTTCAAATCAGGAAACGAAAATTGAACGGCTGCATCCGGAGCGTTGAGGCTGGTGAGGCTTTCGGCATCGCGCAATTGAAAAGCTGAATTTTTTATGGCGGTCCAAGTTTCGTGCCAATGTGCGCCGCTATAAAAGTTACCCTTCAACGAACCATCGGGTTGTTTAATTGCTTTGAATAGAAAGGCATGTGAGCCATCGAAGCAACTCAAGTAAAGTACGTTTCCATTGGCTTCGCCTTCTAAAAAACGGTAATCGCCTGTTTCGGTTAAAAACGTACCCGTTACCAATTGCGTTTGCTCGTGATGATGAAACACGCCAATGGCTTTTGAACTATCGGGTGTTTGTGGGCTAAACGTTGTTTCCCAACGCCCTTCAAAATTTTCGTAAGCGGTTTTGATTTCGTTATTTATAAATCGTTGCGAAGTATTGTAGTAGGCCGTAAATGGAATAGCGTTTTTTTCTTTTCGGTAATGATTGACCCAAAGCCCTTTCATGTTGCCGTTTTCGAGCAATTGTAATTTAAACTCAGTATCAAAAATGGGTAGTTGAACCGTTAAACTATCGCCTTGTTGTTTTAACTCCTCTACGTTGATACGTTCATCGCCATTGTGAATGATGAGATTTATTTTCTTACCCACGCGTTTTATTTCAAAATTAAACGGAAGCTCTGTTGTATCTTTTGGATTTAATAAAAGAACGCCTCTGTAAATTCCTACTTTTAATTTCGGTTTTGAAAGCACAACAAATGACATTAAGATTAAGCCAATAAAGCAACACCGCTTTTTCATGACTGCAAAATTAATGATTTAAACCGGAAATAGATAGTTGAAAGAACAACAAGCGAACGTGTGGCCTTTCCTTACCATTAGAGAATACCTCTTTAGGTGGCATTAGTACACCAATACTTTCCGCTTTAAGAAGAACAGCGTTTCGCTTAGTTTAATAGCTAATTTTTGGCTTTGATACGCGTTTGCTCCAGCTTTTTCTAACATGCTGGCGTAGCCATACACGTCGTTAATTTGTTGTTTAAAAAGTACATCGCCTGTTTTAGGTGATTTCAGTTGAAGGTTAATAACCAGTGCTACCAATTTGAGGTTATAAAATTTTTCCAAGATGTCACTACTAATATCTTCTTGCGTATCGGCTATACTTTCAATAATATAATCCGCTTCTTCGGGCTTGTTAACAATGCGAACTTCTTGGCCGTTAAATTTTTGTTGAATGGTTGTTTCGATGCTGTTGTTACCTGTTGCCTTTCCTAAATTGTTTTCGATGGATTTAATATAGATTGTAACTGGCGATACATTCGCATATACTTTTAAAGAAGAGGTATTAATAAATTGTTTTAAAACGGCAATGCCAGCTCGGCCTACAGAGTCGCTCCCCATTAATGACGATATATCGGGATTGAGTGCAAAGGCTACCGTTTGATTGAGTGGTTCAACCGTTGTGGCTTTAATTTGAATGGTTCCGTTTGTGTTAGAGATGCCCTTCTCATTAATTTTTATTTTCTCTTCGTCGCAACTTAATAGAAACGGGAAATTTTGCAAAGGAGCTTTATTTTTAAGTTGTAAGCTATACACCAAAGGTTCGTAATTTTGTTGATAGGGCTTTAGTGTATAAACCGTTTTGGTTTGAACGGCTTGTATGGATTGTAATTGTTGTTGCACTAAGTTGGTTAAGTCGAACACCGATTTAACGCTGCGTGTTTGCGCCTCATCAAATGTTATTTCTTCGCTTAAATAAGGTGTTAATACACCAAACGCTTGAATGCGTTTTTTTAAGCTCGATGAAAAATCTTGATTTTGTTCATCGGTATAACTGGCGGCAATTAAATTGGCCGCCTTACTTACAATTTGTTGTTTCTTTTGTGCCTTTTGTCGGGCATATTCTTCCTTGTCTAATTGGTAATACACCCAGTATTGTTTATCGTTTTCGTAAGTATCTATCAAGGTATAGCCCTCTATGTTATCGCTGTTAGATAATTTTATTAATGAATTAAAATTTTCGTTAAACTGGTTGTTATTTTGAACTGTGTATAAAACCGAATTGGTAGAAATATCTACTTTAATTTCGGAGGCTAAATCGTAGAGTGCATTTTTTTTAGCTTCCATTTGAAAGTTAGAGCCCTTTAGTTTATCGCCAACGCCAATGCCCGTGTATTTGAAGCCACTGTTTGGGCGGCTACTTACCCAAAGCGGCACTTTTACTTCAATGGGCTGCGCAGCCATTTGGTTGTTGGTTCGTTGCGCAAATAAATGCACTGTCACACCATTTATAAGCAGTATCAAAACAATTATTCTAAACCCTTTCATTATTTCATAAACTTGTTAATGCTATTTTTAAATATATCTTGCGCCTCTCGGTCAGCTTCTGATTTTAGTGTGCCGAAAGGTTTTAAATCGCGCTTGGTGGTAAATAACTGCCGCCATTTTCGAGGATTGAATTGTTGTAAAATAGCTGTGTTTACTGGGTTATAAGGAAAAAAATTATTAATGTTGGGTTGCGCTGCACCGGTTACTTGTCGTCCGAGTACCAATTCGTTATATTCTACCATGTCTTGCGCTTGGATAGGACTGCTTTGCGAAGAAATGATTTGATTGGTGTAGGCGTTAATCAATTTGTATTGAAAATCGTAGGAATAAACCCGTTGAGATTTATACTGATTATAGTCGGTGGGCCTGTATTCGGTAACAATAAGCGTGTCATTTTTTTTAACCCTCACCTCTTCAAAACATTTAGCAGGGGTTTTATAAGGCCCTAAGTTTTGTTCCTTGCGGTTAGAAACATTAAAAACATAAAAGTAATCGGTTCCGGTTGCTTTGCGAATGGCTTGAATGAGATCCACGTTTCCAACCGATGATACATCGTTAACTTCTGGTAAATACAAAAAGGGCGTGTTGTTGATGACTTGAATATTAGATAAATTTTGAACAGCGTATTGATTAAAGTTATTGAACAATAAATCTTCTATTTCTTTTTCTTCGCTCTTCATGGGTTCAAATAGCATAAAACTTTTTTGTAGTTGAAGGTTTACTAAACTCTTTAAATCTTTGCTGTCTTTATAACTTTCACTTTTGGCTTGAATGGCTTGTAAGAGGCGTTCGGCAGAGGCATAATTTTTAACTTCTAAAGCAGATACAACACTTTGGTAAAGCGGTTCGCAAATACTGGTTATTTCTAACTGAGCTGTATTTTTATAATTGGCATTATATTTTTTATAACGGTTGATGCGTTCGAGTGCCTCAGAAAATTTTCGTTGATTGACAAAGGCTGTGGCTTCGGCATAATTTCTTGCACAAAGGTTTTCAATAGCTTTGTTGTAATCCTCTTCATACGATTTAGGATAATCGAGGTTCACGTTTAGAAGGCTTGTGCGTGAAGTAAACTCTTTCATTCGCTCAAACGATTCAATAGAAGCCTCTGTTTGTTGTGTATTAAAATTTCTGAAAAACTCAGAGGCCATACTAGACACATATTTTTGTCCAACTTCTCGGAGTTTAATACGCGCTTCAACATTGGTTGGTTTTCGTTGGAGCGACTCTAAGTAGTAATCGGCAGCTTCGTTAACCAAACCTTGCTTTTCGAGTTTTTCAGCAGCTTTAAAATATTTTTTAGAACCACTGCAAGCACTTATGATAAGCACAATACATAGTGTAACTATCAGAGTTATTGTTTTCACTGCCACGAATTATTTTTAAATTAAAAACGGGCGAGTAAGGAGTTCGATGTTAGTTTCCTTTGCCTCGCCCGTTTATTTAGATGAAACGTTTTATTAATTTAAACGTATTAACGGCCTTCTTCGGCAAGTTTTTTCATTTCGGAGTCAAAAATTTGTTGAAACTTTTGCTTGTCGTAATCTAATTTAAGTTTAGAGTCATTTGAAATTTTTTGATCCATTTTATCGAATACTTCTTTTTTACCCGCTTCGATAGCAATCCAATAACTAAATGCACCATCTGGCTCTTTAAAAATTTTCTCGCCAATTTCTTTTACGTTACTTAACTGCATGTTTACTACTTCGCGAGCTAACTCTTCAAATTTGTTTTCGTATTCTTGAGAGTTACCTACCGAACGTTGATTGGTGTATTGATCCGTAACACGTTTAATCATACTTTGAATGTTGCCTGCCATTTCGGATTTAGCATTTTGAAACGCAATTTTTTTAGAGGTAGCCAAATCGGGCGATTTACCAACTTGTTTAGCACGAAAATAATTATCATCGCTGCGGTATTCTTTGGTACTAAATGGCACCGATATTTCGATGGCTCCTGTTTCTTTTTGAATAGGCGTCTTTTTAGATTTACACGCTGCCAAAGTTAAAACGGCTAAGGCAGGGATTAAAAGTAATTTTGAGGTTTTCATATTGCTTTATTTTATTTGATTGATATTTTTCATAATTCGTGCCAAATATATCTATTTTTATCGAATTAACAGGCTTTAACAAGAAAGGTTTCTTTTGGTAAACGAAATGGTTTCCTTTTGTTAAAAAGCCTTAAAACCAGATGATGCCATAGAAACCAATTACGAATCATTTAGGTTAAAACAATTAACTCGCTTTTACTAACTCTTCCTCTGTGTCTTTCTCTACCCTTAGGTTTTCGATAATAAATTCTTGGCGTTCCTGTGTATTTTTACCCATGTAGTAATTCAATAACTCTTGAATGCTTGCTTTCTGGTCGAGTAATACGGGCTCTAACCGAATATCTTTTCCTATGAAATTTTTAAATTCATCGGGGCTAATTTCACCTAAGCCTTTAAAGCGCGTTATTTCGGGTTTAGGGCCTAATTTAGCAATGGCTGCTTTACGCTCTTCGTCGCTGTAACAATAATTAGTTTCCTTTTTATTACGCACCCGAAACAAAGGTGTTTGCAAAATTTTGACATGGTTATTTTTTACTAAGTCAGGAAAAAACTGCAAGAAGAATGTTAGCAATAATAAGCGAATGTGCATGCCGTCCACATCAGCATCGGTAGCTATCACAATATTATTGTAGCGCAACTCGTCTAATCCATCTTCTATATTTAAAGCAGATTGTAGCAAATTAAATTCTTCGTTTTCATAAACTACTTTTTTACCCAGACCAAAACAATTGAGCGGTTTCCCTTTTAAACTAAATACGGCTTGTGTGTTTACGTCGCGTGTTTTGGTGATAGAGCCACTGGCACTATCTCCCTCGCAAATAAACAAAGTGGTATTTAAGCGGCGTACATCTTTTAAATCGTCGAGGTGTACTCGGCAATCGCGTAATTTACGGTTGTGTAACGATGCTTTTTTGGCGCGTTCTCTGGCTAACTTTTGAATACCCGATAACTCTTTGCGTTCGCGTTCGTTTGCTAAGATTTTAGCTTCTATGGCTCGGGCAGTCTCAGGATTTTTATGTAGGTAATTATCTAGGTTTTGCTTAATAAAATCGGTAATAAAACCACGCATACTTTGGCCTCCAGGAGCAACTTCGCTACTTCCTAATTTAGTTTTGGTTTGCGACTCAAACACAGGCTCTTGCACCTTTACTGAAATGGCTGCAATAATAGATTTGCGTATATCGGTTGGGTCAAATTCTTTCTTATAAAACTCGCGAACCGTTTTTACAACCGCCTCTCGAAAAGCTGTTTGATGCGTTCCGCCTTGAGTGGTGTATTGCCCATTTACATAGCTATAGTATTCTTCGCTAAAATGTTCGTTACTGTGCGTCATAGCTAGTTCTATGTCTTCGCCTTGCAAACGAATAATGGGGTAAAGTATTTCGCCAGTTATATTTTTTTCTAATAAATCTTTTAGTCCATTATCCGATTTATAAGCCTGTCCGTTAAGATAGAGTGTTAACCCTGTATTTAAAAACGCATAATTCCAAATCATGCGGTCAATGTATTCGTGTACGAAATGATACTTTTTAAAGATGCTATCATCGGGTCTAAACTCTACGGCGGTTCCGTTTTTTTCTCCAGGAGCTGCCATAAGGCGGTGTTCCTTTACTAATTCGCCTTTACTAAACTCGGCTGTTTTTGCTTGCCCATCTCGATAAGAGGTTACTTTGAAATTGATAGATAATGCATTAACAGCTTTAGTACCTACTCCATTTAAGCCAATTGATTTTTTAAATGCCTCGCTGTCGTATTTACCACCCGTATTTATTTTACTTACTACTTCAACTACTTTTCCTAAAGGAATTCCCCTGCCATAATCTCGAATAGAAACAACACCGTCTTTCACGTTAACTTGAATTTTATTTCCTTCGCCCATCATAAACTCATCAATGGAGTTATCCATAACTTCTTTCATGAGCACATAAATGCCATCGTCGAAAGCCGATCCATCGCCCAATTTCCCTATGTACATACCAGGCCGTGTGCGTATGTGTTCTTTCCAGTCTAATGAACGTATGCTGTCTTCGTTATAGTTAGATGCTTGTTTTGCCATAAATAATTAAATTCTAAAACTATCGTTAATTCTATTTTACTAATCACCATCTAATAGGTTTCCTAACCCACCTAAAATGCTCCCTTCTTCTTTGCGCGAACCCGATCCATAAGAGAGGATGCGCCCAGCCAAGCGGCTTATGGGTAGCGACTGCAACCATACTTTTCCACTACCACGAAGCGTTGCATAAAATAGCCCCTCACCCCCGAATATCATATTTCGTACCCCTTTTACAAATTCAATATTGTATTCTATTCCTGATGTAAAAGCCACTAAACATCCAGTATCTACTCGAATCAAATCGCCAGGCTGTAACGTTTTTTCAATAACGTATCCACCACTATGTACAAAAGCCAAGCCATCTCCTTCTAATTTTTGCATAATGAACCCTTCGCCGCCAAACAACCCTGTTCCTAATTTGCGCTGAAACTCTATACCAACCGCTACACCTTTGGCAGCGCATAAAAAACTATCTTTCTGGCAAATAATTTTACCTCCCAGTTGTTGCAAATTGAGTGGAATTATTTTCCCAGTGTAAGGCGAGGCAAATGTTACTTGTCTTTTTTGTTGCGATACGTTTGTGTACATGGTCATAAATAAATTTTCGCCAGTTAACATACGTTTACCAGCACCAAGTAATTTATTCATAAATCCGCCACTATTTTGACTGCTACCATCGCCAAAAATAGTTTGTAGTTGAATTCCATCGGTCATCATCATAAAGCTGCCGGGCTCAGCTATTACAGCTTCTTGAGGGTCTAGTTCAACTTCTATACATTGAAGTTCTTCCCCGTAAATTTTATAGTCTATTTCGTGATTATTCATGTGTATTTTTAATTGGTGTTATAGTGTATTCGACTTCTGCTTCTCGCAGCACATCAATGAGTGCTTTGGCAGGCGGCAAATATTTTTTTAACTTTTGAGGGAGTGTTTTTGTAAATTTATATGTGCCAACCCCAATGGGTCGGGTATTATCTGCAAAAGAATATTCTACGATGGCGCTATTTTTTTGTTTACACAAAATAATTCCGATTGAAGGATTTTCGTGTGATAACTTCATTTGATTATTTAAGGCGTTTAAATAAAAAGACATTTTTCCGGCATACTCTGGTGTGAACTTCCCCGATTTAAGTTCAAATGCAATTAGGCTTTGTAACCCCCGGTGATAAAATAGTAAGTCAATGAAAAACTCTTGATCGCCAACTTTGATGCAGTATTGATTCCCCATGAATGTAAATTCTTTCCCTAACGATAATAAGAACTGTTTTATATTATTGACAATACTTTGCTCAATAACGCGTTCGTCTATGTGTTTCGGATTTTGAATATTTACAAAATCGAGTAGGTACTCATCGCGAAAAGCCTGAATGGCTTGATCGCTAATGGATGCTGGTAATGCTACTTTAAAATTATTTTGGAGAGAGCCTTTCTTTTTATAAAGTTTAGTTTCGAGGTGATACTCTAACGTTGCTACTGACCAAGCGTTTTCTACCGACTCCTTTATGTAGAATAATCGCGTTTCAAAACTTGTAGTGCTTGCAATTATTTTGCAATGATGCGTAAACGAAACCTTAGAAATTAACTCAGAAAAATCAGTTAAAAACTGTTCACTTTTTTTTGTTGGAGTACCTCTGGAAACCCCATGAACACTAGTAACAAATTGGTCAGTCATTGACTGACTAATTTGCTCATTTTTCAGTTTTTTAGGGGTAAAACTCAATACTGAATTATCCACTTCAAGAAACGCATACGCTTCGTAAAATTGTTTCATGTATTTTAAGTTAGTTGACGAAAACCCCCTCAAGCCTGGTAACTTTTTTTGAAGGTCATTCGAAATAGTTTCTATAACTTTTGCTCCCCAACCTTCTTGATGTATTTCTAAAGAGATCCGTTTTCCGATGGTGTAATAAAGTATTAAGAGCTCTTTGTTAACTAATTTAGCGGCTTTTAAACGGCTGTTTAAAATCTCTTGTTTGAGTTCGTTAATAAATTTTATGTAATACGTTTTATTCAAGTCATTGAAATTTATACGTTAAAACGAAAGTGCATAACATCGCCGTCAGCTACTATGTATTCTTTTCCTTCTATTCTTAATTTACCCACATCGCGGCAAGCACTTTCGCTACCCAGTGTTACGAAATCGTTGTAACCAATAACCTCTGCTTTAATGAAGCCTTTTTCAAAATCGGTATGAATAACCCCCGCAGCTTGTGGTGCCTTAAATCCACGGGTAATTGTCCAAGCTCTAACCTCTTTAACTCCTGCCGTAAAATAAGTTTGTAAGTCTAAAAGTTTATACGCCGACTTTATTAGTTTATTAACACCTGGCTCATCTAAACCCATTTCAGCTAAAAACAATTGCTTTTCTTCATAAGTTTCTAAAGCAGCAATTTCACTTTCCATTTGCGCGGTAATAATCATTATTTCAGCATTTTCGTTGGTAATAGATGCTTTTACAGCTTCCACATGCTTGTTTCCATTTTTTGCACTCGCCTCTTCTACATTGCATACATAAAGCACAGGTTTAATGGTTAGTAAATGCAAATCGGCTACAAACTGTAATTCGTTATCTTCTAACTTTGCTGCTCTGGCTGATTGACCACTTTCTAAAATTTCCTTTACTCTTGAAAGAGTTTGATAGGTTTTAACCGCTTCTTTATCACTTCCTGTTTTAGCTTGCTTCTCAAATTTTTTTAGTTTAGCCTCAACGCTTTCTAAATCTTTGAGTTGTAATTCGGTATCAATAATTTCTTTATCTCTAACCGGGTTTACACTTCCATCTACGTGAACTACGTTAGGGTCGTCAAAACAACGTAACACATGTAATATGGCATTACACTCTCTAATATTTCCTAAAAATTTATTTCCAAGCCCTTCGCCTTTACTGGCTCCCTTTACTAAACCTGCAATATCAACAATTTCGACCGTAGTAGGAACTATATTTTGCGGTTTAACCAAATCTGATAATTTGTTTAAGCGCTCATCAGGAACCGTTATTGTACCCACATTAGGGTCAATGGTGCAAAACGGAAAATTAGCCGCTTGCGCTTTTGCATTACTTAAACAATTAAATAAAGTTGATTTTCCAACATTAGGAAGACCAACTATTCCGCATTTTAAAGCCATAAGTTATTTTATTTTTACCAGTTTTTAGTGATTTGCATTGTAGCTGTTGGCGAACCTTGTGTAGGAATATTATCGCCAATTAAAATTTGCTTATTAAATAGATTTGAATAAACACTACCATAGGTAACCGGAAGAATAGCAAAATAACCTTTTTGCGATGTATTAAGACCACTTAAAAAATTGGCAATATTACTTAATTTCGCAATGTTTTTATTAGCAAAGTTGGTGTTGCTTCCGCTTACAAACAGGTAATCAACATTTGAATAATCGTTAACGCCAACCGTTGATGCTGTACTGGTTAAAACAGCTATTTTAATGCTCTTACCAGCAGGAATAGATTTATTGAGAAAAAAATTGATGGTTATAGAGTCTTTATTTACTAAATTAGGCTGACTGGTTAAAGTGAGTTTATAAGGCGAATTTCGGGCAAGATCGACATTTAAACTAAGCGGTAAGTTGGCAGTAAATGCAATAGAGTAAGGGGCGTATTCGTAACCTTGTTTACTTAAAACAGGAACTAGATTACCCGCAGGTACGCCTGTCATTGTGGATACGCCTTGTACATTGGTTACACCTACAAAGGGAGTCCCCGAAAAAGAAACATTAATATTGCTTCGGTCTGGGAGTAAATCTCCGACAGAGTCGAGTGCTTGAACAAACCAAGTAACAGTATTTGTATTGGCTGTTGTTCCCGAATTAGAAGGACTTGGTGAAGCCTCTTGTTTAGCTTCTTTTTTGCAAGCCATTAAAAGAAATACTGTAACAGGAAGTAATACTATTTTTTTCATAAACATTTATTTACACTATTATACAAAACGCAAATATACCAATAGTTGAGCGTTTGTGAGGGCAAAAAACAGAGTAAACCTCAGAGTTTTTAACATCCTCTTTTCTTTTTTAACAACCCCAGCAATTGCCGTTTCTTTATAGTAATTTTGATTTTTCATTTATATTATGTCTCTACCTAATTCACTTACCGATTTATGCCCACAAATTCGCCGCGATATTGTACGAATGGTTCATGCCGTTAGTTCGGGTCATCCTGGCGGTTCTTTGGGTTGTGTTGAGTATTTTGTTGCACTATATGGTTCAATTTTAAATCACAAACCTCAACGGTTTACGATGGATGGGGTTAACGACGATTTATTTTTTTTAAGTAATGGACACATAAGCCCTGTGTTTTATAGCGTTTTAGCCCGAACAGGGTATTTTCCAATAGAAGAATTAAAAACATTTCGGAAACTTAATTCCCGGTTACAAGGTCATCCAACCACACACGAAGGCTTGCCAGGTGTGCGCGTAGCATCGGGTTCATTAGGACAAGGCATGAGCGTAGCCATTGGAGCCGCCCTAGCTAAAAAACTAAATAAGGATACTGCTTTGGTGTATTCCCTTCATGGCGATGGCGAATTGCAAGAAGGACAAATTTGGGAAGCTGCCATGTATGCTGCAGCCAATAAAATAGATAATTACATTGCTACAGTAGATTACAATGGCAGACAAATAGACGGCGATGTAGATAACGTTTTATCTTTAGGGAACTTACGTGCCAAGTTTGAGGCTTTTGGGTGGATAGTAACCGAAATTGAAAACGGAAACGATTTACTAGCCGTTATAAATGGACTAAACCATGCTAAAACACTTCTTGGAAAAGGAAAACCCATAATGGTATTAATGCGAACCGAAATGGGAATGGGCGTGGATTATATGATGGGAACTCACAAATGGCACGGCTCGGCACCTAATGATGAACAATTGCAAAAGGCACTAGAACAATTACCTGTAACTTTAGGTGATTATTAGCGTGGCGTTAATCAACACATCAGGTTGAAAAAAAATAGAGTTATACTTCCGCTTCAAAGAATTGTTTGCGCCCTTGGCTTTTTATGGCTCAACTTTTTGTATGCGCCAACACTGCAAGCGCAGGTAACCAATCGTATTCTTTTCATTTTCGACGACAGCTACAGCATGTACGCCCCATGGAACAGCAACATTAAAATTGAAGTTGCCAAAAAAGTAATGGGCGATTTTTTAGATAGTCTTAAAAATAAGCCTAACCTAGAATTGGCTTTGCGCTGTTATGGGCACACTACTTTTTTTAAACCCGAACGTAATTGTAAAGATAGTAAACTCGAAGTGCCATTTGCTACTGCAAAAACCAATGCCTTAAAAATTAAACAACGCATCAATCGCCTAGAGCCTTTAGGTACCACACCTATTGCCTATTCCCTGGGCGAATGCTTAAATGATTTTACGCCTTGTAGCAATTGCCGTAATATTGTTATTTTAATTACCGATGGCATCGAAGAGTGCGATGGAAATCCTTGCCAAGTTAGTTTAGAGATGCAGAAAAAAGGTATTTTTTTACGTCCGTTTGTAATTGGCGTAGGGCTCGATGTGAAGTTTGCAGATGCCTTTGCCTGTATGGGAAAATTTTACGATGTTAGCAACGAAGCTAATTTTAAATCGGTTTTAAAACTTGTTTTAACCGAAGCCCTTTCGCAAACAACTGTAGAAGTAGATTTACTAGACTTGAGTAAGAAACCAACAGAAACCGATGTGGATATGACGTTTTACGAAGCTGGAACAACGGCAGTAAAATATAATTATTTACATACCATTAATCACCGCGGAAACCCCGACACACTGGTTCTTGACCCAGATATAAATTACGATTTAGTAGTTCATACCATACCCCCACAAGAACTTAAAAACATAAACATTATTAAAGGTAAACATAATGTGTTTGAGGTTGATGCCCCACAAGGGTACTTGCGGTTAGAGCTAGACGGACCTATTAGTAAATACTACCCCAGCACCATTGTTAGAAAAACTGGAGAAATGAAAACTTTAATTGTGCAAGAGTTTGGTAAAACCGAAAAACTAATTGTGGGTAAATATGACTTAGAAGTATTAACCCTGCCAAGGCTTTACATAAAAGATGTAGAAATAAAACAAAGTTCTACTAACACTATTAAAATTCCTACAAGCGGAAATGTTGTATTTACTAAGCTAGGTAACGGCTATGGCAGCATTTATACCGATACAGGAAAAGAAGTAAATTGGGTTTGTAACTTAAACACAACTTTGCAAAGCGAAATCATATATTTGCAGCCAGGCAAATACAAGGTGGTGTTTAGATACGAAACAGCAAAAGAAACTTTAAAAACGATTGAACGAAATTTTGAAGTAAAGCAAAATACAACTCAAACTATAAAATTATTTTAATGATGAAAAACTATACCTATACCGAAAAAAAAGATACACGTTCAGGATTTGGCGCAGGCTTGAGCGAACTGGGAAATATCAATCCGAATGTTGTAGCCTTATGTGCCGATTTAACAGGCTCCTTAAAAATGGATGCGTTTCAAAAGGCACATCCCGATCGTTTTTTTCAGGTTGGAATAGCCGAAGCCAACATGATGGGGATTGCCGCAGGTTTAACCATTGGCGGAAAAATTCCGTTTACGGGAACGTTTGCTAATTTTAGTACAGGTCGGGTTTATGATCAAATTCGTCAAAGCATCGCTTACTCTGATAAAAATGTAAAAATTGCAGCATCACACGCAGGCTTAACGCTAGGCGAAGATGGAGCCACGCATCAAATATTAGAAGATATTGGCTTAATGAAAATGCTGCCGAATATGGTGGTTATTAATCCATGTGATTATAACCAAACAAAAGCTGCTACAATTGCCGTGGCTCAACACCATGGACCAGTTTATTTAAGATTTGGCCGTCCAAGTGTGCCCAATTTTACGCCAGCCGACCAACCATTTGTAATTGGTAAAGCAGTGCTTTTACAAGAAGGAACCGATGTTACCATTGTGGCAACTGGTCATTTAGTTTGGAAAGCTTTAGAGGCCGCAGAAATTCTTCATGGTAAAGGTATTTCAGCCGAGGTGATTAATATTCATACCATTAAACCCCTCGACGAAGAAGCCATTTTAAAATCGGTAAGTAAAACGCGTTGTGTTGTAAGTGCCGAAGAACACCAACGTCACGGTGGATTGGGCGATAGCATTGCACAATTATTAGCTCGAAAGTTGCCTACACCGCAAGAGTTTGTAGCGGTAAACGATAGCTTTGGCGAAAGTGGAACACCCGATGAATTAATGAAAAAATATGGTTTAGATACTATTAATATTTTAGAAGCCGTTGAAGCAGTTACTAAACGGAAGTAAATTAAATACTATTAAAAAAATTTGCTTACTGTTTAATACAAGAATTTCTCCAAATCTTTATCTTTCAGTTCAAAGGACTTATTATCCTCGTAAAATTCTGTTAAACGGCGACTAATAACCGCCGACATTTTATTTAATCGCTCTTGTCTATAAAGTTTATTAAGTAAAACGTTTATATTCTTTCCGTTTTTCGTAATGGTAAAAATATAATCTGCATCAAGACCTGTGCCCTTAAAGAACGAGTTAAACAAAATAAAGTAAGGGAAGGGGTGTTTTAATTGATGTCCATACTTATTTTTGAATACGACAAAACATTGTTTAGTAGGTGTTCCGGCTTCTTTTACCTGCAAGGCTTGTGCTTCGGGTACCAAGCCTATGGAAGAGTTATACACCACGTCTTTATCGGCAAAAAGATAATACGCTACATCTAATTTAATACTGTCGTTGCGAACTAAATTAGAGTCTAAAAATAAACCTTGCCGAGTTCCTTTTAATAGAGAGTCGGTGCTGCTACTATACATAAAATACACTTTACAAAATTTGAAATAATTAGAAAGTGCACGGTAGTATAATTTGTTCAAAGCAATGGTTTCATTTTCTTTTCGTTCGGCTGCCTCTTCATTACCAATGGCTCTAAATTTGTCAATAGCCAATTTATTTGTTGGTAAACGCACAATAATTGCCCCTTCTTTCAACTCTTTTATTTGCCACTTCGAAACATAAGTTCGCCTTTTTTCAAAGCGTTTGAAATCGCCATTAGGGTTAGGTAATTCATCATCGGGCGGACGACTAATATTATCCGAGTTTTTCTGCGCATTTACACTCATGCTTATAAACAAGCAAAGCAGTATCAGAAATTTATTTAATTGTATCTCCATTGTTAATTATTTTACCCTTTGTAGGGGCTATAAAACTTAATTCACCAGCTTGATTTTCAGCCATGAGTATCATCCCTTGACTTTCAATGCCTTTTATTTTTCGAGGAGCTAAATTTACTAAAATACTAACTTGTTGTCCAATAATTTCTTCGGGTTTGTACCAAGCGGCAATACCACTCACAACGGTGCGTTTATCTAATCCAGTATCAATTAGTAGTTTTAATAATTTATCGGTTTTAGGCACACGTTCGGCCTCAACAATTGTTCCTGAGCGTATATCCATTCTCGAAAAATCATCAAAACTGGTTTCCGCCTTTGCGGGTTCTAATAAACTATTAGCAGCCAACATGGCTTCTTTGGCTTTCTCAAGTTTTTGTAGTTGAAACGCAATTACCTCTTGGTCCATTTTCGGAAACAAAATGCCAGATAAAACGGCGTCTATTTTATGGCCAACATGTAAATTAGTATTTTGTCGGGCGGCATTCCATTTAAGTGGCACTACATTAAGTAGGGTAAATAATTTTTTAGATGTAAATGGTAAAAAGGGTTCTCCTAAAATGGCTAAGTTCACCGAAATTTGCAAAGCAAGGTGCATAACCGTTTTCACCCGCTCGGGATTATCGTTTTGTATTTTCCAAGGTTCATTATCTGTTAAGTACTTGTTGCCCAATCGTGCTAAGTTTAGCCACTCTTGTAAGCCTTCGCGAAACTTAAATTGATCGAGTGCTTCACCTATTCGGTCAGGAAACGTACTCATCTGCTCCAATACTTTTATATCTTCCTTTGTAAACGCTTTCGCTTCGGGAACCGCTCCAGCGTAGTAATTGCGAGTTAATACTATCGTCCGATTGATAAAGTTGCCAAAAATAGCTGCTAACTCATTATTGTTTTTATCTAAAAATGTTTTCCAAGTAAAATCGTTATCTCTGGTTTCGGGTGCTGTTGCGCATAAGGTAAAGCGCAATACATCTTGTTGGTCTTTAAACTCTTGTAAATACTCGTGTAACCAAACGGCCCAATTGCGCGAGGTAGAAATTTTATCGCCTTCGAGGTTTAAAAATTCGTTAGCTGGCACATTATCGGCCACAATAAATTCGCCATGTTCCATTAACATAGCCGGAAAAATAATGCAATGAAAAACAATATTATCTTTTCCAATGAAATGAATAAGGCGAGTTTTTTTGCTTTTCCAATACAATTCCCAAGTGTCGGGCAACAATTCTTTAGTGGCACTAATGTACCCAATTGGTGCATCGAACCAAACATACAATACTTTTCCCTCTGCATTTGGCAAGGGCACGGGCACTCCCCAATCCAAATCACGGGTCATGGCGCGGGGTTGCAAACCGTCTCCACTTTCGAGCCAACTTTTACATTGCCCATAAACCGTTGTTTTCCAATCTTTGTGTTCGTCTAAGTAAGCTTGTATTTTAGGCTGTAATTGATCTAAGGGTAAAAACCAATTTTTAGTTTGTTTTAATACAGGTGGGTTACCGCTCAGTGCCGACTTAGGATTTTTTAAATCGGTAGGATTTAAAGACGTGCCACAACGCTCGCATTGGTCGCCGTAAGCATTGGGGTTACCACAGTTCGGACATTCGCCTGTAATGTATCTATCGGCCAAAAATTGTTTAGCCGTTTCATCATAATATTGTTCAGTTACTTGCTCGGTGAAGCCGCCTTTATCGTAGAGGGTTTTAAAAAATGCGGAGGCTGTTTCATGATGCGTTTTGCTCGAAGTACGCGAGTACACATCAAATGAAATTCCAAACTCTGCAAACGATTCCTTCATCATGTGATGGTACTTATCCACTACGGCTTGCGGCGTAGCATTTTCGCGTTTGGCTTTAATAGTAATGGGTACGCCATGTTCATCGCTTCCACAAACAAACACCACATCTTGTCCTTTGCTGCGTAAATAGCGCACATAAATATCGGAGGGCAAATAACACCCTGCCAAATGACCAATGTGAACGGGACCATTTGCATAAGGTAAAGCAGCAGTAACTAATGTTCGTTTAAAATCAGGCGTCATACATCCAAATCGTAAAATACAGTATTTTTGAACAAAGATAATATAATAGGTTAATTCGCTTCGTATCCAGAATAGAAAGCAGAATAAATTAATGAATTTTAGCAATTTAGCAGTAGCATGAAAACCAGTAGTAGTCCAAATTATCTTAAACCCAACGATGCCATTGCCATTGTTGCCACGGCTCGTAAAATTAATGCCGAGGAGTTAACGCCCGCATTAAACCTCATCAAACAATGGGGTTACGAACCTGTGTTAGGGAAATATCTATTTGATGTACACCATCAATTTGCTGGCACCGATGCCGCGCGCGCTACCGATTTGCAGTGGGCACTCGATGACTCAACTATAAAAGCAATACTTATTGTGAGGGGCGGATATGGAACCATTCGAATTATAGATACCATTAACTTTGAGCATTTTTTTAAACATCCTAAATGGCTCATCGGTTACAGCGATGTAACCGTTCTTCATGCACATCTTAATAACTTAGGAGTACAAAGTTTACATGCCACCATGCCCATTAATTTTTTTAAAAACCAAGCCGCTACATTAAGTTTAAAAACGGCACTCGAAGGGCAATTACCAACTTACCAGATACCCGCTCATCCACTAAACAGAAACGGTGTAGCCTGTGCGCCAATAGTAGGTGGTAACCTATCCATTTTGTTTGCCATTAGTGGAAGCGCATCGGATTTGAATAGCGAGAATTGTATTTTATTTTTAGAAGACTTAGATGAGTACCTTTACCACATTGACCGAATGATGCTGCAATTAAAACGAAGTGGTAAACTAGCCCAATTAAAAGGTTTAATAGTTGGCGGCATGAGCGATATGAAAGATAACACCGTTCCATTTGGAAAAACAGCGGAGGGTATTATTTTAGAAGCCGTAAGCGCGTACGATTATCCGGTTTGCTTTGGTTTCCCTGCGGGTCACATTGACGATAACCGCGCTTTGTTTTTAGGCAAAACCATTTCTTTAACGGTTAACGCCAACGCAACACAAATTCATTACATGGAAACAATTTAATATAACACGCTATGCAAACTAAAACACACGATGGGTTAAACCTCTATTATGAATTGCACGGAAACGGGCAAAGCGCGCAAACACTGGTATTTTTAAATGGACTCACCCAAAGCACATTGAGTTGGTTTTTTGTGCTACCTTATTTTAAAACACAGTACCGCATTGTTTTACTGGATTTTATTTTTCAAGGGCAAAGCGATAAAACAGGTGCAGCCAGAAATTTCGATACACATGCACAAGATGTGATTCGGGTATTAGATACTGAAGGTATTGAAACGGCGCACATTATAGGCTTATCTTATGGCAGTTTGGTGGCGCAGCATTTAACGGTTAATTATCCCAAGCGGGTAAAATCATTAATTTTGTTGAGTACGTTTGCACATAAAACACCTTATTACGAAGCCATTGAATACAGTTGGTGGCGGGCTTTAGAACTAGGTGGGTATAGTTTGTTACTCGATATTATGTTGCCCTCGGTGTTGAGCGAAAGTTATTTCAAAAATCCAATTATACCCATTGAGGTTATGAAAAACGCCCGCAAAGAAGCCAATGAGAATAACGAAGCCATCTTTAAATTAATGCGCGCCACTAAAGAGCGAGCCGATTATCGCCCCTTATTAAAAACCATTTCAACACCTACGCTTATTTTACACGGCGAAAAAGATTTGTTATTACCCGTGCATTTAGCTCAATCGGTACACGAACACATCCACAACGCGCTCCTTTATGTGTTGCCCAATACCGGACACACGCTTAATTTAGAAAAGGTAGTTGAAGTATGCCAACACATTCAAAAATTTTTAACCGATCGTTTTCAGTAATGGTATTTCTTACTTTCAAAAAATTTAAAACCATACATAGACACCTATTCAACTAAACCACAAACTTTTTGTAATTTTAAAGCATGAACTTTGTTGAAGAATTAAAGTGGAGAGGCATTTTACACGACATTATGCCAGGAACAGAGGATTTGCTAACCCACGAAAAGGTAAGTGGATACATTGGTTTCGACCCCACCGCCGATAGTTTGCATGTGGGTAGCCTAGCTCAAATTATAACCTTGATGCGTTTTCAGAAAGCAGGGCATGCGCCCATTGCTTTGGTAGGCGGTGCTACTGGAATGGTAGGAGACCCTAGCGGTAAATCGGCCGAACGCAATTTGTTAGATGAAGAAACCCTTCAAAAAAATATACAAGGTATTCAATCGCAATTAGAAAAATTTTTAGATTTTAAAACGGGTAGTAATAAAGCTGAGGTCGTTAATAATTTAGATTGGATGAAAGACTACTCGTTTTTAAATTTTATTCGCGATGTGGGTAAATTTTTAACCGTTAGTTATATGATGGCTAAAGACAGTGTTCAAAACCGTTTAGAGAGTGGGATGAGTTTTACAGAGTTTAGCTATCAACTTTTACAAGGATTCGATTTTTACCATTTATACCAAACTAAAAATTGTAAATTACAAATGGGTGGTAGCGATCAATGGGGGAACATTACAAGCGGAACTGAATTAATTCGTCGTAAGTGCAGTGGCGAGGCTTTTGCGTTAACGACGCAACTCATTAAAAAATCGGATGGTACTAAATTTGGTAAAACCGAAGGCGGCAATATTTGGCTCGATAAAACCAAAACCTCGCCCTACCGTTTTTATCAATTTTGGTTAAACACCAGCGACGAAGATGCCAAATCGTTTTTGCGTATTTTCACGTTCTTTACAAAAGAAGAAATTGAACGCCTCGAACAAGAACATGTTACTGCGCCACACGAGCGTTTGTTACAAAAAACATTAGCAAAAGATGTAACCGTTTTGGTGCATGGATTATCCGACTACGAAAACGCCATCCACACCAGCAGTTTTTTATTTAATGCCAGTTTAGAAGACCTAATTGCCCTTCGCGAAGATGCGTTTTTAGACGTGTTTAGTGGCGTGCAACAATTTCCCATTTCGAAAGCTGAACTTGCCAGTGGGCTTGGGGTGTTGGATTTATTAGCCGAAAAAACAACGGTGTTCCCCAGTAAAGGCGAAGCACGCAAAATGGTACAAGGTGGAGGCATTAGCATTAACCGCGAAAAAATAAGCGACCCACAATTAAAACTTTCGGTAAGTCATTTGATTAACGATAAATACATGCTTATTAAAAAAGGACGAAAAGATAATTTTTTAATTGTGGCAAACTAAACAATGGCATTAAAACAAATACAAAATCTAAAGCTGCTTCAAAAGCTTAGTCCGCAACAAATTCAATTGATGAAGATGTTGCAAATGCCAACTTTAGCCTTAGAGGAACGCATTAAAGAAGAGTTAGAATTAAATCCTGCGCTTGAAGAAGACGATGGCAACGACTCGGACGAAGAGCTTTACTCGAACGAAAATGAAGGGGAAAGCGAAGATACCGAATACGACGAAAGCGGAGAAATAAAAGAAAAGGAAATCGAAAAAATTGACGATGGCGTAGAGATTGAAGATTATATGGGCGATGAAGAGATGGACTCCTACAAATATGAAATCTCGAATAAGGGTAGCGACGACGAACAACGCGAATTTGTTGTAGTGGAAGGACTGGGCTTTCACGAATTATTAGAGCAACAATTAGGCCTCAGAGTTTTAAATGAACACGATTATACAATTGGTATTTATTTAATTGGTTGCATTGACGAAGATGGCTATATACGTCGCGAATTAGATTTGATCATAGATGATTTAGCCTTTAATTATAACATTACCGCCACACTCGAAGAGGTAAAAACAATATTGGCTATTATACAAGAATTTGATCCCGCAGGTGTAGGCGCACGAACACTTCAAGAATGTTTATTAATTCAACTCAACCGCAAACCAGAAAAAACAAAAGAAGTATTAGATGCCATAGAGGTTGTTAAAAATCACATGGAAGAATTTAGTCGCAAACATTACGATAAAGTTTTAAAGCGATTAGCTATTGATGAAGAAGAGTTGAAGGAGGTAATTGAAGAAATACGCCACCTCAATCCACGTCCAGGAAACAGTGATACAAAAGAGAATAATTTTACAGAAGTTGTTCCCGATTTTATTGTAACAGTTAGCGAAGGCAAACCCGAGTTGAGTATCAACGCTCGCAACTTACCCGATTTAAAAGTAAGTAAAGAGTACATTGAAATGTTGCGCGAGTATTCTAAACAAAAAAATAAAGATGGGAAAGAAGCCACTTCATTTATAAAAAGTAAAATTGAAAATGCAGAGTGGTTTATAGAAGCCTTGCAACAACGTCACTTAACACTTATGGTTTCGATGCATGCCATTTTAGAATACCAAGAAGACTATTTTGTGTCGGGCGATGAAAGTAAATTAAAGCCCATGATTTTAAAAGACATTGCTGAAAAAGTAGGGTTAGATGTATCTACGATTAGCCGTGTAGCCAATAGCAAATACGCTCAAACGCCTTATGGGACATTTTTACTAAAAACATTTTTTAGCGAAACCATGACCAACGATAGTGGCGAAGAAATTAGTAACCGCGAGATCAAGAAAATTTTAAAAGATTGCATTGCCGCCGAAGCTAAAAAACACCCGCTAACCGATGATGAGTTGTGCGATTTATTAAAACAAAAAGGCTATCCTATTGCCCGCCGCACGGTGGCTAAATACCGCGAACAAATGGACATTCCTGTGGCACGTTTGCGGAAAGAGGTGTAACTGTTACTAGATGTTGTATAAAAACTACGCCGTTTTTTTACGTCCTTTAAAATACCCAATGATAATAGGCAATACCGAAATACCAATAATGGCAAAAATAACCTTTTCAAAATTATTTTTAATGATAGGAATATTTCCGAAAAAATAACCTGCTAAACTCAGTAAACTAACCCACACAATAGCTCCTACTACACAAAAGGTAATGTAGCGTGTGTAATTCATTTTACCTAAACCCGCTGCAAACGGCGCAAAGGTGCGCACAATAGGAACAAAGCGCGCCATAATAATGGTCTTGCCGCCATGTTTTTCGTAAAAAGATTGCGTTTTAGCGAGGTACTCGCGTTTAATTAATTTCTTTAAAATAGGAATATCAAATACTTTCTCGCCAAAAAAACGACCTACAAAATAGTTCACGTTATCGCCTAAAAAGGCCGATAAAACTAACAGCACAATTAATAAACCAATATTTAAAATGCCCGTACTTGCGGTAAGCATTCCTGCGGCAAACAACAAGCTATCGCCTGGTAAAAATGGCGTAGCTACTAAACCTGTTTCGCAAAAAATAATTAAACATAAAATAAGATAGGTTCCTGTTTGGTATTGCTGCATCAAATCAGCCAAGTGCTTATCTAAGTGTAAAAAGAAATCTATAAATTGACTTAACATAGTAGTTTATTTTTAAGGGTGAATGTGTTGGATTAATTTGCGCACAATTAAACTCATTTTAGGTTCTTGTTGTTTGGCAATGTGTTGTACCTCTTCGTGGCTAACGGTTTCTACAAGCCCTTCTACACCTAAATCGGTGATAATGCTTACACCAAATACATCCATGCCGCTATGTTTGGCTACAATTACTTCGGGTACCGTACTCATGCCCACGCAATCGGCTCCCATACGCCATAAATATCTATATTCAGCTGGGGTTTCAAAGCAGGGCCCAGTCAATCCGGCATAAACACCAGTACTTACTTTAATATCGTTTTCCATAGCTATTTTAATGGCTAAATCTATATACTCTTTTTTATAAGCCGCACTCATATCTGGAAAACGTGGTCCTAACTCAGGTATGTTTTTTCCAATTAAAGGATTGGTAGGAAACAGGTTAATATGATCGGTAATAATCATAATCTCCCCTACTTTAAATGCAGGATTCATGCCGCCGCTGGCATTGCTTACACAAAGCGTTTGAATGCCAATGGCTTTCATTACCCTAACCGGAAACGTAATTTGTTGCATGGTATAGCCTTCATAAAAATGAAAACGCCCTTGCATGGCCATCACCTTTTTGCCACCTAACATCCCAAAAATTAATTGGCCACTATGCCCCTCTACCGTGCTAACCGGAAAATTAGGGACTTCGCTGTAAGCAATACTAAAGTGAACGTCTATTTCTTTTACTAATCCACCTAAGCCTGTACCCAAAATGATACCAAACTCAGGTTTAAAGCCGTTGGTTTTTTCAAGAATACTTTTGGTGGTAAACGCGATTTGTTCTAACATAAGTCGTAATTAAAGTATTAAATTCTTCTTCCTTGTCTTTAAATGTTACTTCAACAGGAAGCACAAAAATATTCATTCTTTTTGCAATTGCCCAACTATTTACATCTTTCAATCGCATGAAATCTTTTTCGGTAGTTACTAGCAAAGTTGGGGCATCGGTAAAACTATTTTTAAAACGTTCTATGTCTAACAAATCCTTTTCTACATAGTGGTGATGATCGGCAAAGGGCAAATGCCTTACTTCCATGGCGTACTCTTTTAAATAAGTTAACATGGGTTGGGCGTTGGCAATGCCTGTAAATGCAATCACTCGGTATTTATACAAATCGTTAAGGGTACTTAGGGTTTCGGCGGGATGAGTGATGGAGTATAACTCGCCATATTTTAAATAACTAAAAAATACATATTGATGCGCGCGGCTTTTAATATCCTTCAATGTTGTGCGCATTTCAACAGGCGTAATTTTATCGGGTGTTTTGCTAATCACAATCACATCGGCTCTTAAAATCCCCGAACGAAACTCTCGCAAAGTACCTACTGGCAGCATTTCGTCGGTAACGTATAAATTATTAAAATCGGTTACCACTATTGAAAGGCCACATTTAATAGCGCGGTGCTGAAACACATCATCCAATAAAATAATAGAAGGTGATGGTTTAGTAGCCAATAATTTTTTTACACCATTAACACGGTTGGCATCTACCGCTACTTTTACGTGGGTGTATTTGGTATTATAAATAAGCGGTTCGTCGCCAATATCTAAAGCGGTGCTTTGCTCATCGGCTAAAATAAACCCCGATGTTTTGCGTTTATACCCGCGGCTCAACGTTGCTAGTCGGCCCTCTTCTTTTAACAACCGAATGAGGTATTCTACCAAAGGGGTTTTGCCTGCGCCGCCCACAGCCAAATTGCCCACGCCAATTAAGTGCGAGTCGAATCGGGTTTCCTTTAAAATATGCCAGTCGTAGAGGCAATTACGCAACAACGTAATACACCCGTATAACCACGCCAAAGGATACAATACTATTTTTAGCAATTTCAACCGTGTTAAAAATGCTGATTTTTTTTCAAATAATCAACCTCTTTTTACCGCCCGTTACTTTCTCATTTGATTTTATCAATTTGTTGTGTATTTTAGACTATATTTATTTTTTTTGAAAACACTAAAGGCGCGCTTGTTTTTTTCTATTTTCCCTTTGTTAACCATTATAGTAGGGCTAAGTATGTTTGTGTTTTTTAATCAACAGAAAAAACAAATTTTGCACCAACAAGCCCTCAGCAAAGCCAGTATAATTGAAGACAGTAAGCACTTAATACAAAACTTTGATTTGAGTTTAAGTATTGCCGAATCAAAACTAGAAAGGCAATTGTTCGATTTATTAATTCAAGTTAAAAATAAATTGGGAGGTAATTTATATAGTTTACCCGATAGTCTTTTAAAGCAGGCAACGCAAGGGTTTAGTGTGCCGGTAGATTGGAGCATTCTCAATAGCCGCAATTTAATTACCAAATCGAGTTTTGAAAAAGATATAAATTTGAATTTAGATCCTATTCTTGGTCGCTCTGATAGAGCAATGATTAATGCCACCCGAAAAACATTGCAGCCCACCACCACCAAAGCCAGCATCGAAGTTAATACAGGTAAAATAAAAAAATACGTTTACCTTGGCTTAAACGAGGGGTACATTTTAGAACTAGGGGTTTACTTTCCTGAATTAGAAAAACTAACGACACTTTATGAAAATAGTTTAAAAAGTACTAAGCAGCACTATGAAGATTTAGTTGAACTCAATTTATTTTTTGCTGAAGGGCTAAACCATTCGGTAGATGGTAAAACCCGTTTATCGGATGCGTTCAGAGATTTTATTAAACCGTTTATTAAGTTACAAAAAGATACCTTTCTAAATACAGAGCTAAGCACCCATTACTTTTCATTTCTTAAAATGAGCGAAAGTAATTACCAAGAAAGTTGGTTACTACAAAGTTCGTTTTCTAAAAAGCCGCTCAAGCAATTGCTTTACAAATGTTGGCTAGAGTTTTTTGTAATACTGGCCGTAACGCTCTTCTTCATTTATATTGTACTCATCAAATTTATACGACGCTACACACAACCTATAGATGAGTTGGTAAAACAAACAGAAGATGAATTGGCAAAACGGCTGGCCAATCGCCCGCAACTGCAGCACCAAAACGACATAGAGCAACTGCGCTATAACTTAGGATTTCTGATTAAACAACTATACGACAACAACGATTGGTTAGAAAATAAAATTGAAGAACGTACACAAGATTTAAAAAAAAGTAATTCGCATCTTTCTAAACTATTGAGCGAACGCGATGTGTTGTTTAAAGAAGTACATCACCGCGTCAAAAATAACCTACAATTAATATCAAGTTTACTAAACATTCAAGCCTCAAAAGTCGAAAAATTTCCAGAGGCTTACGAAGCATTTATCGAGAGTAAAAATAGAGTATCGGCTATTGCTATGTTTCACGAAAAAATGTATCAATCCAAGCAAATTGAAGTACTCGATATTTGTGAGTTTTTAAACGACTTGGTTGTATTTATTTGTGCTGGTTTACCGCAAATATTTCACACACAAGTGTTGTGTAATAATGTAATGGTAAAAACCGATGCCGCAGTTACGATAGCACTAATACTTAACGAACTCATCATTAATACCTCTAAACACGGGTTTAAGCATGCGCCTTCCAATGCTAAAGGCGAATTAAAAATCGAACTTTATTTTTCAGAGCAAGCTGCTGTTTTAACTTATACAGATAACGGTTCGGGTTTGCCACCCGATTTTAAGGTAAGTAACAATACGACCTTGGGCATGCTTATCCTTGAATCGTTTTGCGAAAAGTTAGGTGGAAATTTCACTTTAAAAAATAAGCAACAAGGTACTGGTGTAGAATTTACTTGCCACATAGCCCCAGCGTTTATTTTAACGGAAACAGCTTGAGTTTTGAAAAATCGTTTGTTAAAAAGACCCCTTGCGAGGCTCCAACTAATTTTAAGGTACTCCATATAGCCGATGTGGGTAACCGAAAGGTGTAGGGCTGTTTAACGATTTGCGTTTTTAAATTGTAATAGCGCACAAAATACGTGTCGCGCTCATTAACTACTAATAACTTTAGTTGCTGTGTTGCTTCATTTAAAATCATATCTTGAATGTATTCATCCTTTCGGAGTACATTCTTTTTTAAAACAATTATTTTCCCCGAATTAATGTTGTAAATTAAGTCCCCTTTGATACTAAAGTAAAAGCCATTACTGAGTAGTAATTCGAAGCTATCTATTTTATTTAACGCATAGCTGCGCCTGTCGTACTTAACGTGTAAGCCTTTTTGTTCGTAACCCCTTGGGGTTTTAGCCCATTTACTAAATAAATGAAATGGCGTTTTTGTGGTGTTGCAATAATAAGGTAACAGCAAAGTATCGTTCACTAAAAAAAAGGGTTTGGATGTTTCTAAAAAACAATCGGCATTAAGAGTTAGCGAAAAATCATTAATATAAGTAAGGCTTCGTTTTTGTGTAACTAAATGCCGTTGGTAGATAAAAAATTTCATATAAACGCCCGTGTTTCCATCGGTTAAGGGCTGTGGATAAGGAAAATTTAATAGTAAAAATAAACTCGTATCGTTTATAAATACCGATTCCACTTTCGGATAAAACGACCCTGCATTTTTTAAGGACTCTGCTTTTTGTGCATGATAGTTACTGTCCAATTTTCCAGCTCGTAAAAATAAAATGGGTTCAAACTGTTTGCCTTTTAACTCTAACGTTTGCGATACAACTGCCGCTTGGGCATCTAACTTTAATAAAACCAATTTATTTAATGTGTAGTCATATATACTCACATAATTTTTATGAACCCGCAATGTGCTTTGATCTTTATTAAACACCAATGGTGGTAGTGCAAAACTAACCGTATCCATAATAGGAACTTGGTACGCATTTAATAATGCTATTTTTTCTGACAAATCTCGCAAACGAAAACTATCGGTTAATACATTATTAAAATAAACCTTACAGTACGAAAACGTTGGCAGTCTTTTGTTAACATAGGTAATGCCCGAAAAACTGAATGTAAATCGGTCTGCAAAAAATTCGGGTAAAAACACACTATCGGCTTTGGCCACCACTAGTTGTTTATCAAAGCCCTCTAATGCCTTTAAATTGGTTAACGCGGCTATGCAACTATTACACTCATTAAAACTTAAATACACATCTATTCGCTTTGTAACATTCGGAAAAGCAATAGCACACCATAACAGGGCAATAAGTACACCTATATTTTTCATTCTACTTAAAAAAAGATTTAATGTAAAGCCCGTGTTTTTTCTAACACGGGCTTAATTTAATTTATGGTAACAATGCAAATGTATAATCGCTGGTATCATCGGCATTAGAGGTGTGTTGCACGCCTGCCGATCTTAAACAGGTTTCTTCTGTTACAATAGCACCATTGGCATCCACAACCTGCACTACAATATAGTCAGCCGAAGTGTTGTCGTCTAATTCTTTAACAAGTACACAAACATTATTAGATTTTTTGCACTTTACAATTAATGTCCCTTTTATTTTTTTAGTACTCTGTAAAGTGCCAAACTGCACAAGGGCGGCTGAAGCGTTAACTGCCAAGGCACTCAAAATGCCTGCAACGAGCCAAGTTTTAAATTTAGATTTCATTTGGTATGTTTTAAATTTTCCTACTCACTTTAGGGCTTTTTGGAACACTCCCTTTTTGTTGATACACGGTTACCAAAAATTTGGATTTTCGGTTATCTAGAATTTAAACGTGTATTACAAAGTTGATATTGTAAATTTATTGCTTTTTTATACTAAAACCTACTTCTAATACTCTCCTTCGGCGAATTTTGGGAGCTTTTGGCAGAAAATTAAATCCGTTTCATCGAAAAGAGTTATTAGGGGTTGTTGAATAACCCTGGTTTAATCAACCTAAATTCAGAACACAGATTTAACCGTAAATAGATTTCTAACGGTCTTTAAGGTTTAATTTATTCCGAAACGTATAAGCAATAACATGCGCTCGTTGCACGGCTAAGTCGGCCTTTGCGCCTGTGTATAAACGCTTAGTAACGTTTTCAAATGCGTTTAACCACGTATCAAAATGATGATCTTTAATGGGTAAATGCACATGCTTATCAAACACGTTGGTGGTATAACCTGGCTCATCCAATACTACCAAAGCCCAAAATTGTACAATGTGTGGGATATGTTTTTCAAAATCAAGATGAGCAAAAATAAGTTTCATTTCGGCATCGGTCAGCAACTCGGCATAAAACAAACGAACCCAATGTTCAATGTCTGCCTTAGTTTCGATATCTTTATTAGCCATACACTAAAATCTAAGTCCTAAGTTTAATCCTAAAAAGCCCGAACCAATAAACAAAGCATTAGCAGAATAGGCCTTCTGAAAATAATATTGCGAAAAACCATAGCGATAGGTTAACTCAACAAAGCCGTTAACACCTGCATTAATTGGATTTTTTTGAACGCCAAACGCTACACAAGCTCCCGAACTAAGCTGAGGCACTAGGGTCGAATTTCTAAATTGTACGGTTACGTTTTCTTTAACAACCGTATTTCCATTTTGTGTTACTTGAAGGTTGGCCGTGGTTATAAACCGTAAGTGATACCCTGCCAATAAATACGGACTAACAACGGCATTGCGTTCGTTCTTAAACGACAAACGAAATTGCAAAGGCACATTAACCTCTTGAATGTAAAGCCCATAATTGTAATCCAATTTTTTAGTATATAATTGAATGCTATCGGGTTTAAAATAATAACTTTTAAAATTGAGTCCATGCAACAAATAATCTACTCCGTATAAAAAAAACACTTTATTGCTGCGGTCTAACTTAAGTTCTTGCCGCACCGAAATAACACCGCTCATGCGTTGCGTGGGCTTTGTGGCGTGGCGTGTGTTGATGTTGTAAAATCCGAGCAAAGGCGAAATAGACACGCGTAAAAACCGATTAGGATTTTTTACACGTTTAGCAAAGTATAAAGGATAAGCCTGTAAACCCACAGCCAGCAATAACATACCTAATACTATAAAACGCTTAATCACTACTCAGCTTTCTTATAACCTGTGTGGCCGTAGCCTGAACACTTGGCATGATGAGTATATCATTAATATTAACATGAGCCGGACGAGTAGCCGCCCAATACACCGCATCAGCCACATCTTCGGGGCGTAGCGGTTGCATGCCCGCATACACTTTTTTGGCACGTTCAGCATCTCCATCAAAACGCACCACACTAAATTCGGTTTCAACCATACCCGGGTTAATGGCACTTACCTTAATGCCCTGCGGTAACAAATCCATGCGCATCCCTTTATTCAACGCATCTACCGCATGTTTAGTGGCGCAATAGACATTTCCATTAGGATACACCTCTTTCCCTGCAATAGAACCAATGTTAATAATGTGTCCTTTGCCCGCTTTCACCATCAGAGGCGCAACCGCTCGTGTAACATACAATAAACCCTTAACATTAGTGTCTATCATTCGTTCCCAATGCTCTACTTGCCCTTCTTGTATAGATGATAAACCTGCTGCTAAACCCGCATTATTCACCAACACATCTAAAGGTAAAAACGATACAGGAATACCTTGAATGGCGGCTTCTACTTCATGCGGCTTACGCACATCAAAACAGAGCGTATGCACAAGGATGCCAAATTTTTTCTCTAAAGTATTTTTAAACGCCGCTAAACGCTCTTCTCTGCGCCCTGTAATAATGAGTTGATGTCCATTTTTTGCAAACTCCTCGGCCGTACTTTTCCCTATGCCGCTCGTGGCACCCGTTACTAAACAAATCATGCTCTTTTTATCAATTTGCTATGGCGATACCCATACGCAAAATAAATTACTAATCCGATAATTAACCAAACCAAAAAATAAAACCAATTTTTAGAACCCAATTGTGAAAGCATATAAAAACAACTCAACAAACCTAAGACTGGAATTAACGAAAAACTATACCGAAAAGCCAAATAACTAATGAGCGCGAACCCAATAAAAAACGCATACATGGGCAATTTAGTAAAAAAAGAAGACCACGACTCAAACTTAAAATAATACCCTAACCAATCGGGGGCGTAAACAAGAACTAAACTCAACGTTAAAATAAATAAAGCGGGAATAATAAATTTACTATTGATGTATGGTGTTTTAAAACTAGAGCGCGGAGCATTTGGGTCGGTGTGTAATTTTAAAACCCCGCCACACACCAACATAAAAGCAAACAATGTACCCGCACTACAAATGTCGGTTACCATATTTATATCTACAAAAAAAATGGGCAATGCCACCATTAAGCCCGTAAACAGTGTAGAAAACGAAGGGGTTTTAAATTTAGGATGCACTTTCGCAAAAATAGGAGGTAACAACCCATCTCTACTCATACTCATCCAAATGCGCGGTTGCCCCAACTGAAACACCAACATAACACTTGCCATAGCCACAACGGCACTCACCGCAATAACACCACTCAACCATTTTAAACTACTTATTTTCTCAAACACATACGCTAACGGATCACCCACTTTTAATTCGTTATACTTCACAATACCTGTAATCACTAATGCAATAGCCACATACAAAACCGTACAAATAAGAATAGAATATAAAATACCTCGGGGCAAATCGCGTTGTGGATTTTTACACTCTTCGGCCGTTGTGCTAATGGCATCAAAACCAATGTAGGCAAAAAATACCGCACTAATGCCCGATAGCAAGCCACCAATGCCATTGGGCAAAAACGGATTCCAATTTTCGGTATTAATAAAAAACACGCCCACCACAATAACTAACACCACCACTACCAGTTTAATCACCACCATAATATTGCTGGCATTGCGGCTCTCTCTAATGCCTCGGTAAACCAACCACGTAATTAATACATTTATCAATAAAGCCGGCGCATCAAAAATAATCTTTAAACTTCCTATGCTTGGTGCCGAGGAGTACGCATAAAACCCTTCCATGCTCGAAGCCAAATCTGAATTAGCTGCAATTTGTTCAATAGTACTCCCGCCTAACAACGCCGCCATCACTTTGATATATGAGGCCTTAGCCGTAAAATAATCGAGGCACAACCATTCACTAACCTTATAGGGCGTGGCATTGCTAATAAGCGAGGTAAAATAATCGCTCCAACTAATGGCCACCGTAACGTTGCCAATGGCGTATTCCATAATTAACGCCCAACCAATAATCCACGCAAACAATTCGCCAAAAGCCACATAACTATAAGTATAAGCACTGCCACTTACCGGAATTAAAGAGGCAAACTCAGCATAAGCAAAAGCCGCAAAACTACAAGCAATAGCCGTAAAGATGAATAAAAAAATAACACCTGGCCCACCGTCGGCACTGGCTTTACCAATGGTCGAAAAAATACCTGCCCCAATAATAGCTGCAATACCAAACGCTGTTAAATCGCGTACACCGAGGTGCTTGGCTAATCCACTATGCTGCGCTTCGGTACTACTCGATTTTAAAATATCAGCAATCGCTTTTTTGCGAAATAAATTCATAATTAGCCTCTAATATACCATTTTTTGTGTGGAAATCTATTGCCTAATTTAGATGTGCAATGGGCATGAATCAACTGGCAAAAAGTTGAGTGTATTTTTTGGGCGTGCCACCTCTTACTCGTTTAAAGAGATCTTGCAAAATTTGAGAAGTCCCATCTCGTCCTTGTTTAGCGAAGCGTAACGAGGACGTTTGAGAACTGCGTTTGTAACGCAGATAAATTAATGATATGGGCGTTACAAACGCCCGTTTAGTACGTCCTCGTTTCCGCTAACGCTCAAACAAGGACGAGAGGGGGGCTTACGTTAAGATTGCCAAAGGCGTGTGGGGTCTTCGTGCTTCAGCCTCCTCTCTCGCACAAAAGCACGCCAATGACCGCATTGGGTTATCGCCGAATTTATATTGAGCGAAGCCGAAATTATCCTTCACGGAAAAAAGGCTTCACCTTAATTGAAAAAATTTCTGCATAAAATTGAAGACCCGAGATGAGTAAAAAAGGCAGCACTAAACACCTGTAACGAATAATAGCCCCACTATTGGGCGAGGTGTAGCCAATCAACACAAATAACAACACACACAAGGTAAAACTCACCAGGTAATAAATACGCTGCTGCGAATTTTTCCAAAAGCAAATCACTAAAGCTAGGCAACACAACACACACACTAAATTCTCGAACGACACCACATAATCCAATAATCCCTTAGCATTAAAAAAGAAAGGATAAGCCGCAACATAATATAACACCACAGGGAAATGCTGCGCCAAATTTTTTAGCTGGCTATTTAATGGCGGAATGGGTAAATTAGATTTACTCGGACTAATGCGAAACGCCTCGTGAAATAAACTTACCGTATCCTTATTGCTGGCGCAAAACAAAGTATCGTTCGTGTTATTGTTAACCCAATAGGTATAAGCAGCACCTTGGCAAATGCTAATAGTATTTTCGCTTTTTAAAGTATGCTTAGTCATTAAAGTTGTATCGTACGCTAATCGTAAAAACAAAGAATCGTTGGCTAAAAAAATACCTCCTTCGGCAACCGCCACAAATTGCGACTGCCGCAAAGAAAGAATCGAAATAATAGATTTTCCTTTTTTAAATAACAGCAATTGATTTAAAGCCAATGTGCCTAAAATTAAAATGATAAAAAACAAGCCACAAAATTTCGCAAAACCTAAGCGATTTCGAAATGCAAAAAATAAACCAAATATAAAATACGTGGGTAATAACAAATACGGCTTTAAAAGCAAGGCTATAAAAAGCATAAACCCGTTGGTTAGCACATACACCCACATCCTTTTACTCGGTTTAAATAGCCCATACCACGAATAAATAATAAGCGACAAACTCAAAAACGTTACTGCTTCTTTCAACAAAGCCCCCGTAAACAACCACAGCGAAGGCAAGCCCACAAAACAAGCCATCATTAAATATTCGTAATTTTTAAAAACCGATTTCAACGCGCGGTAACACCAATGCATACCAATTAAACTGTAAAACGAACAAAAGAGCGCGTGTACAAAATACGATTGAAATGCTATAAAATGTAAAACGCCGTGTAAACGAATAAGTAGGCGATTATCATTAAATAAAAAACTTCGAATAAGGCCATTGTCCCATTGCTGCGTTTTTAACAACAAATGCTCATAAGCATAAGACCCCACGTCTTCATTTTGCAAGCCAAACAAAGCCTTTAAAAACTCTGGAAAATTTTGATACGCCAATTGATTAAACACCTCCACATCCGAGTAAAATTTACCAGCATCCAATTGCTTGATGCCTCCATAAAAACGCGTATAAATAAAATAAAAACTAGGTACCGCTAACGCCTTTAGTAAAAAGAAAAAACTGTATTGCTTATAGCTAATATGCTCATCTCTGAACAACTTAAAAAAACCATTTCGGTAAATTAAAAAGGTAAAGAGTAGTAAGTAAATGCCAAATGCTATCATGGCGTATAAGCCTCAAAAAATTTAATTTCCATTATACGTTCGGGCTGCTTTAAAGCCGTAAACCCAAATTTTTCATACAAGGTTTGTGCATCCTTAGTAGCTAACATAAAACGCCGCAAGCCTTTTAAATACGGTGCATTCATTATAAATTGCATAAACTGTTTCCCTAAGCCCTTACCTTGATAAGGCGGCAAAATGAACACATCGGCTAAATACGCAAACGTTGCTTTATCGGTTATAACCCTCGCAAAACCTATTTGTTGCGTACCCTCATAAACTGCAAAGCAACAACTCCCTTTTATAGAAGCCTCAACCGTTTGCAGCGAAATGTGTTGCGACCAGTAACTTTGCGTACTCAAGTAATGATGTATAATGCCAATTTGTAATTGCGCCACATCGTCGCTAAACACAAATGAATGGTGTTGTAAAGTATAAGCCATTATAAATTATCTACAACTACTAAATACCGATCTTTCGGATGAAAGCAAAAACGTGTAATGCGTTTAAGTCCAAAACTACTTAAATCAAAAAGGGTTTGCCACACTTGAAGCGTTTTATCCCATTGCAAAATAAGCGTTCCCTCCGATTTTAAAAGCCCCCACACTGGGTGCCAAACAATATCCTCTGCAACACTTGGGTATTTACAAACCCATTGCGCCTTTTGCAAATGCGTATCGTAAACATAAAACGAAACGTTTGTAGAGTCTTTACTCCCAAAAACAAAAGCCGACGAACTAACGGTTTTAAACCCTCTAATGGGCGCATTGCAAATCCACACATCTTTATTTGTTGTTAAAGCGCGTGCGCGCAAAGTGTGAGGCTCGGTAAGTTTATAATAGAGAATAGTATCTTTATTAAACGGTAAAAAATACCCCACCGAGTCTTCGTTCAGCAAAGGTTTTTGCATCACACCTGTTTTAGCATCGTAAGTCCAAATGCGTTGCGTACTATCTTTTTCAACCACCACACAAGCCAACTGTTTGCTGTTTGGCAAAGGCGTTGGCGAGTACTCACTTTCGGGCGTTTTCGTTAAAGCCAACTGTTTCTTTTTCGATACATCGTACATATATACATCGCTTTGTTTATCGGCCCTCACGCTAACATAGTAAATGTACTTGCCTTCTGTATCCCAAGCGGGCTGGTTATCGTAGCCCTCGCGTTGGGTAATGTTTTGTCCCTTTTCCAATACAGCCTTTCCTTTTTTAACAGCTAGGTTAAAAAGCCATACCTCCGTATTGGGCTGTTGTGCCACACACAAGTTAACTAAAAACAGAAGTAAAAAAAATACAAATCTCAGCATTGCTAATTAACAGTAATAGGTGATTTAAAAAAGAAGCGGCGAAAAACTACAAACATGGCATAACCCACCAACAAACCAAATACAGCACCCACCAACACATCGCTTGGGTAATGCACCCCCTCGTAAATGCGGCTATACATAATTAATGCTGGAATTAAATAAAACAAAAGGCGATGTCGTCTTTTAATCCAACTGCAAGCAAAAAATAAAACCGTTGTTACACCTACAGTGTTCGAGGCGTGCGCACTAAAAAAACCATACTTCCCCCCTTTATAATCGTGAACAAGATGTACTGTTTTTTGCAACTCCAAATTGTGAGTAGGCCGGTAACGTTTTACTGAATGTTTAACGACATTAGTTGTTAAATCGGTGGTGGCAATACTGAGGGCGCAACACAACACAAGTGCCGCCATATTTTTTAATTGGTAACGTTGGTAATAGTGGTACATTAAAAAAAGTACCAAAGGCCCAAAAATATACAATTGACTAAACTGCCACATACACGCATCTAACCACGGGGTATGCGCTGCGTTGATTGTTAACAACAGTTGTTTATCAAAAATCTCCAAGCCATTTTCTTCCATTCGCTAAAAGTAAAAATAATACCAAAAGTATCAAATATTTGATCCTATTTTTTCCTGAAGCCCCGCACTGTATGCAACCGTATTTAAAAACTTAAATTTTTATTGGTCAAATCTTTGGACTAAAATATATCTACATTCCATATAATTTAACTCAAAGTAGTTAATAACGGTATTGATTTATTCTAAAATCTTCTTTCAAAATTTAATTTCCGCCTTTGCGCCCTCTGCGCCTTTGCGTGCTATTTTTCGATAGTCCTTCCTTTGCGCCCTCTGAGTGCCATGCCCAAGTTACAATCTAAACCCCCTTTCTTCAAAATTAGTATAACTCAAAATTATTGCAATAATAATTAGCTTATATTAACCGCTATTCCTATTTTTACTATTCATTTTATGAAAGATTTGGTTAATAATTTTCCAGAACAACTCGAACAGGCTTTAAACATAGCCGAACAAGTTAGCCTTAATGCAACACCTGTTTGTCAATCGGTGATGGTAACAGGCTTAGGCGGTTCGGGCATTGGTGGCACCATTTTAGCAGAGTTAGTTGCCGATACTTGCAAAGTGCCTGTATTGGTGAATAAAGATTATACCCTTCCCCGATGGATCAATGAAACAACATTGGTTATTGTTTCGTCTTACTCGGGCAACACCGAAGAAACGCTAGCCGCCATGCACCAAGCCCTAAACGCCAAAGCGCAAGTAGTTTGTATTAGCAGCGGCGGACAAGTAATGGCCTTAGCCCAGCAACACCAGTTAGAAACCATCGAAATTCCAGGAGGGATGCCGCCGCGTTCTTGCCTAGGCTATTCCTTAGTGCAACTTATCAAAGTATTGGTTGATAAACAATTAATACCAAACACCTTGTTAACGCAAGTAACTGGAAGCATTCAGCAACTAAAGGCCGAAGCAAAAAATATTCAAGAACTTTCTAAAACCATTGCCAAACGTTTGGTCGGAAAACTTCCTGTCATTTATGCTTTAGGCGCATGTGAAGGTGTAGTGGTTAGGTTTCGTCAACAAATTAATGAAAACAGTAAAATGTTATGTTGGCACCACGTATTTCCCGAAATGAATCACAACGAACTGGTTGGTTGGACAGAAACTCATCCCGACCTAGTTATTGTTTCGTTCAGCACCACACTTACAAATCCACGCACCTTAAAACGCTACGATATTTGTAAACCCGTTTTTCAAAAATATGTAACCGGTCGCATTGATATTGTTGCAAAAGGTTCTAATTTGTTAGAACAATTTTTATACTTAGTGCATTTAGGTGATTGGATAAGCGTTGATATTGCAGAATTGAGAGGCGTAGATGCCGTTGAAGTCAACGTTATTAATCATTTAAAAAACGAGTTAGCAAAGTTTGAATGAACCAAAGCCGCGAAATACAATTTGAAGATTTAGGCTTAATGGATTATAAACAATGTTGGGATTACCAAGAACATTTATTTCAAGAAACCATTTCAAAAAAAATAGAGCAACGTAAAAACCCAGCACTTAACTTTACTACTCAAAACCATTTACTATTTGTAGAACACCCGCACGTTTATACGCTTGGCAAAAGTGGAGATGAGAGTCATTTATTAATTAATGCCCAACAATTAAACGAGCAGCACGCCACGTATTATAAAATCAATAGAGGCGGCGATATTACCTACCACGGTCCAGGGCAATTGGTGGGGTATCCTATTTTAGACTTAGACCATTTTTTTACCGACATTCATCAATACCTTAGGCTTTTAGAAGAAACTATTATTTTAACCCTAGCCGAGTATGGCCTACAAGCCACGCGCAGCCAAGGCGAAACAGGCGTTTGGTTTGATGCCGAAAACCCATCGAAAGCGCGAAAAATTTGTGCCATGGGCGTGAGGTGCAGCCGTTGGGTAACCATGCACGGCTGGGCCTTTAACGTAAATGCTAACCTTCCTTATTTCGATAATATTATACCCTGTGGCATTCGTAACAAAGCCGTAACCAGCTTACATAAAGAGTTAGGACGCGAGGTGGATATGAATGAAGTTAAAAATAAAATTAAAACGCATTTCTGTAACTTATTTAAAGCGACCTTAGTATAACCCTTGTGAAGAATTTAAAACGCATCTGCAAATTTATAGTTGTATTAATAATTGGATTGCTTATTTTAATTAATGGGATTATCCTTTTTAGCGGACGTTTCTATTTATACAAAGGCTTGTGGCACACCTATTTTAAAGGGCGCAGCGGGCCAAGTGCCACCGAGTACACCATCTTTGCTAACCGCATTATTAAAGCCAAACAACCGCAACCCTTACCCTTGCACCTTAATTACAATAAAAAATTAGCCGATACCAGGATCATAAATACCCTTCGTAAATTTGACATGCACGCGTTAGTGGTTATCAAAAACGATAGCCTTTTACACGAAGCCTACTGGGATGGGTTTAGCGACACCAGTCATACCAACTCATTCAGCATGGCTAAAACCTACGTGAGTGCTTTATTGGGTTGTGCATTAAAAGATGGAAGCATTAAATCGAGCAGCACACTTGCTGCCAACTACATTACGTTTAAAGAAGATGCTGTTAATAGAAAAGTAAACCTCTTGCACTTGGCCAACATGAGTAGCGGCATCGCATTCAACGAAAGTTACGTTAGCCCGTTTGGTTACCCTGCCGAGGGCTATTATGGCAACGATATTTACACCGCTTCTACACAAACACCTTTACAAACTGAGCCTGGCATGTATTTCAATTACCTAAGTGGCAACACCGCTTTGCTTGGCATTTGCATTAGTAAAGCAACGGGGCAATCTTTAGCCGATTATTGTAGCAAAGCCTTGTGGACTCCCTTGGGCTGCGAAGCCGATGCCTACTGGAGTTTAGATAAAAAAGACGGACAAGAAAAAGGATTTTGTTGTGTGAATAGCAATGCCCGCGATTTTGCACGCTTAGGCCTATTGTATTTAAAAAAAGGCAATTGGAAAGGGAAACAATTAATAGACAGCAGTTTTATTGAAGCCAGCATTAAACCCAATGGCACTAAGGAAGCCGACGGGCGTTTACAAACGTGCTATGGCACGGGCTTGTGGCTTTGCCATTACAAAGGCGAAAACGTATTTTATGCGCGTGGTATTTTAGGTCAGTTTATCATTTGTTTACCCAAAGCAAACGTCGTTATTGTGAAACTAGCCCGCAAACGTAATCCTAAAAACAGCACAAATACCTTACCCGCCGAAGTGGCTTTGTGTATAGATTTGGCAACACAACTTTATTAGCGGCCTAATGTCAATAGATTTTAATTTCATGGGTTGATTATTATTTTGGGCGTGTCCCCTTTTTCTATTTCTTGTGATTGTTTTAACCTTTAGCTTATTATGTAATTAAACCTAGATTATGCAATAGGAATCGTAGTGAGAGGCGAAAGCCCAATAAAACAGGCACTTTTTCGACTGAGGCATAGTATTGCTATGGTGAAGAAGAAAAAGTGGCGAAGTGCCCTGTTTTGAAGGGATTTCGGCTCGTAATAGATTTCTATTGCATAATTCCATCTAACTCATTTTTTAAGCGTTTCTTAATTCCTCTTTCCCCCCTCGTCCTTGTTTGAGCGTTAGCGGAAACGAGGACGTACTAAAGGGGCGTTTGTAACGCCAACGCTATCACTTTATCTGCGTTACAAACGCAGTTCTAAAACGTCCTCGTTACGCTTCGCTAAACAAGGACGAGATAAAAACATTTCTAATCACTGCGGCAGGTTTTGTTTTGTGATAGATTTCGACGGTTTATCTCCATCTAACTCATTTTTAAATTTTGATTTTAAACATTTTGCAGAGTTAGCTATTTTATTCTAAAGTGTCCGATTTCTTAAAATCTAGGTTAAAAGGTTCTATTTAAAATTTAAGTCGGGGTCGGGCTATCGGCTTTAGCCAATGCGACTTTGGCGATTTCTTGAAATGGCGGTTAAAATCTGGTTTTAACTTACAAAATCATCACTCCTTTAACTTCGGCGGCTTTGCGATAAATGGCAATAATCTCATCCACGTGCATAACCACTTCTTTAGCGGTAATGCTAATGTATTTGCCATGGCCGCTTGCTTTGGTGTGTATGTCGGCATCTTCGCCAAAAAAACTTTCGAGCAAAGCTATTTTTCGGTTATCAGCATCCACAATAAACTTGTACATGTAAACACTCGGAAAACTCATGGTTTCGAGTAATTTTTTTTTGAAATTTTCTAAATCGTCTTCTGTCATGCGCTTTAGTCAAAATAGTGATTATAAATCAATACCAATCCAAAAATAATAAGCAATACACCCGTAATGGTGTTTACCAATTGCATTATTTTTTCGGTTAAAAACATTTTAATTCGGCCCGCTAAAGCCACTTTTGCAACTTCTACCAACAACACTAAGCCAAGGGTAATGCCAAAATAAATAACCATTTTAACAACCGAGTAGTTTAAACTTTTACTCACAGCTGTTACGTTGCCGAGCCACAACAACCAAACCGTTGGGTTTAAAATATTCAGAAAAAATCCTTTAAACAGCATGGTAGCCGTTGATGGTAGTTTCAATTCAATAACCTCCTCCGATTTTTTTATAGGTTTACGAAAATAAAGTGCGCCAAAAATAACCAATACCAATCCCGCTAAAATGCCCATAAACCGCTGGTTTTTTTCATCTTGAATTAAACTAGTAGCCCCAATGTTTACTAAAAAAATAATGAGTAGGCACAATAAAAAATCGCTGGCAACAATTCCAATGGCTAAGGCCGAACCGGGTTTATAGCCATACTTAATACCTGAATTGATTAACGCAAAAAATGCTGGCCCAAACGAAAACGTAAGCAACAAAATAATGATGAGCGTTTGGTATATTAAACTAGCCATCAATAGTGCAAGGTATTTGTTTGTAAAAACGCTAACCAATCGTTCAACTGTTTACTCTTCATCACTCGTGGAAATTTACTTTGCCCGCCCAATTTATTTTTACTAGCTAAAAAATTAATAAATACTTGGTGTGGCAACACGGTTACCAATACATCTTTCAACGCATGTAAACGCTCGGTTTTATAATCGTCGTTGAGTGCTTTTAAATGCGCATCTATTTTTTCTTTAGCTACATTTACATCTATGGGTTTATCGGTGCCCAAATACCAATGGTGTGCAAATAAACCTTGATGCGGAATGCCCGCTACGCAAAATTCATTAATGGTTACGTTTAACTCATCGGCGGTTAGTTTAACAGCCTTGTTCATATTATCAACACTTAAATGCTCGCCACATAAACTTAAAAAATGTTTAGTGCGCCCAGTAATAATAATTTCGTTGCGCTGCACGTCGGTAAACTTAACCGTGTCGCCAATTAAATAACGCCAAGCACCAGCAGGTGTACTAATTAATAACGCATACTCTTTATTGGCTTCTACTTCTTCTAAAGATAAGGCTTGCGCATTGGGTTTAATATTTCCTTCGGCATCAAAATTAGTTTCGTTAAAAGGTACAAACTCAAAAAATAATTTATTATCGGTAATTAATTTCATCGCCTGGTGTGGCGTTGGGCGTTCTTGATAAGCCACAAAACCTTCAGAGGCCATGTAGGTATCTAAAAAAATCAACTCGTGTTTACACAATGCGTTAATACTTGTTTTGTAAGGAGCAATAGAAACACCGCCATGTACAAATATGGCTAAATTGGGCCATATATCGTGAATGGTTTTTAGATTATAATATTTAATAATGCGTTCAAACAAAATTTGTATCCAAGCAGGTACACCACAAATAAACCCAACGTTCCATTGTTTAGCATTAAGAACAATATCGGTTAACTTACTTTCCCAATCGGCCAACGAACGCGTTTCGGGACCCGGCAAGGTAAAGTTCTGAAACCACCGTGGCTGCGTGCCAGTAGTGATGCCACTTAAATCGCCACTAAAATAAGTACCATTATAATTTAAGTTAGTGCTGCCCCCTACAAATAAAATTTCGGTTTCGTACTGCTCTTTCGATAAATTAAAATGCCGCGACGAAAGCACTTGTTTCAACGTTCCTTTATGAATGCTTTTAATTAACTCCTTAGTAACAGGAATGTGCTTACTCGACGAACCCGAAGTGCCACTACTCAAAGCAAAGTATTTTATTTTGCCGGGCCAACAAACATCTTTTTCACCTTTTAAAGTTCTGTGCCACCACGCATCAAAAATACTTTCGTAATCAAAAATAGGCACCGTATGTTGAAAGGTTTTAATGGGGTCGTCAATTAACACCAACTCATTAAATTGATACATTTTTCCAAACTCAGTAAATTGAGCTTTTAGCAACAGTTTACGCAATTGTCGAATTTGTTGTTTATGTGCATTTTTTCGAGCTGGAATACGCCCACGCACATTAATCACTTGTTTTATAATAGACCCTAAAATAGGCATGGATAGAACTTATTTAATGTAACGAAAATCGTGGTTATTTTTGATAGCTTTTAAACTGTGATACATCAGTTTAATCACCTCTTCCACATCTTGTTTATGCACCGTTTCTACGGTAGTGTGCATATAGCGCAGCGGCAAAGAAATTAATACACTGGCAATGCCATCGGTAGAGTATGCAAACGCATCGGTATCGGTTCCTGTTGCACGCGAAGCGGCTTGCCGTTGAAATTCAATTTTATTTTTTTTGGCAACGTCTATAACTAATTTTAATAAATTATTTTGTACCGCTGGGGCATAACTTAACACAGGGCCTTTACCGCAACTTAAATCGCCACTCGTAATTTTATTCATCATGGGCGTTTGCGTATCGTGGCACACATCGGTAACAATAGCCACGTTGGGTTGAATGCGGCGGGAAATCATTTCGGCACCGCGCAAGCCCACTTCTTCTTGAACGGCATTAACAATATAAAGCCCAAACGGTAATTTATCTTTGTTTTGTTTTAATAAACGCGCCACCTCGGCAATCATAAATCCGCCAATGCGGTTATCTAAAGCCCTGCCCACATAATACCTGTTGTTAAGTTCCATTAACTCATCTTCATAAGTAACCACACAGCCTACATGCACGCCAAGCTCTTCTACCTCTTTGTCCGACTTACAACCCAAATCTAAAAAAATAGTTTTGAGCGTTGGCGTCTCTTCTTTTGCGGCATCGCGCACATGAATGGCTGGCCAACCAAACACGGCTTTAACCATGCCCTTATCGGTGTGAATGTTAACGCGTTTAGAGGGCGCAATTTGATGATCGCTACCGCCATTACGACGTAAATAAATAAACCCATCTTTGGTAATATAATGCACAAACCAAGCTATTTCATCGGCATGGGCTTCTATCACCACTTTATAATCCGCACTAGGATTAATAACGCCAACCACTGTTCCATAAGTATCCACAAAATACTCATCAATATAAGGCTTCATATAATCGAGCCACAACTTTTGACCACCACTCTCGAACCCTGTTGGCGAGGGATTGTTAAGATAAGTTTTTAAAAACGCTTTAGAAGCAGGGGTGAGGATGGATTTATCTTTTGCCATAATGTTAGAGTCTAATAAAATTTAAAGAGGTTCAAGTTACTAAAAAGCTAATGAATTAAAAAACAATTATTCCCTTGTATTTTTCGAGAATTTGTAATGGCTTTTGTTGCTAAAACCCAACTTTAAAACAGTGATTTTATAAATTTGGCGTGCCCCCCTAAAAGTACTTAAAATGTATAATGAACTATTCCATGCAAAGCGTTTATTATAAACGAGGTTCCGCTTGGGGGTCGGGCTATCGGCTTTAGCCCCTCCATTTTTTGTGTTATACCAACTTAATTTATTTACCATGATGACAATCCTATTGGAAAGACAATACAGATGAGCAAATAGTTAAAACGCGTTGCAACAAAACCATCTTATTCAAAAGTGTAGCTTAATACATCTCTTCTAAAGTCTCTAAATTCGTAAGGCGTTCCAAGCGTTGAGAACACGCAAAAAATTTATAACAACCTAAGACTGCCATTAGCAAAAAGGTTACACAAGTACCGAAATAAAAGCAGGGTTTACGTTTCGAGTTTCTCGATCCATTGATTGAACCACATTTGAAACATGAGTAAATACCATATTTTTTGCGCCAACTCTCGCTTCCCATTTAGAAACGCATCTCGCATATATATCACTTCGGCTGTGTTGAAAAAACCATGATGATTTAGAGCCTTCTCATTCAAGTAATGCAGTACATAATTTTTCAATGGGCCACACAACCACTTATCTATCGGAATGGCAAATCCCATTTTGGGCCTATCCATTAGGGCTTTGGGAATGTATTGATGCACCAAGGTTTTTAGAATATATTTTTTTTCGCCTTTATAATATTTAAACGCATCGGGTAATTGTGCAGCCCACTCAATAATGCGGTGGTCGAGAAAAGGCTCGCGTGCTTCTAAACTAAATGCCATAGAAGCCCGATCTACTTTTTGTAAAATATCATCTGGTAAATAGGTTTGGTAATCAATGGCCATTAAATATGCTAAATCGGAGTAATAATCGGTCTTTAAGGCTTTACTACTATACGCATTTGGCATTGCGTTAAAAGGCACATTCATTAATTGTTGAAGTGCTTCGGCGGTGTATTGTTGCGTTAAACTTAACATCAAGTTTTCGGACGAGGCATCGTTAAGCAACCCTTTTAATTTTTCGTAGCGATTATGAAAATTATAACGGTGTTTTAAAACGGGGATGCGATTGGCTGGCACGGCCTTTAAAAGCGAAGCCGCTGATGCTCGCATAAATGGAGGAATGGTTTTTAAAAGTTTTCCAAATCGCATCATGTAATCGTAACGGTTATAGCCAGCAAACACCTCGTCGCCCCCGTCGGCACTTAACGCAACGGTTACATATTGCCGCGCCATTTTGCTAACTAATAGTGTTGGAATGGCACTACTATCGGCAAAAGGTTCATCGTAATAAAACGGTAAGTAACTTATTAAATCAATGGCTTCTTGTGTGGTACACGTTAATTCGTGGTGATCGGTGTTTAGATGCGTGGCAACGGCTTTCGCATAAGGGGCTTCATTTAAACCACTATCGGGTATGGCAATGGTAAATGTTTTTAATTTTTCGCTTCGGTTTTTTTGAAGCAAACTTGTTACGGCTGCGCTGTCGTAACCCCCACTTAAAAACACACCAAGCGGCACATCGGCAACCAAGCGGTAATTAAATGCCGACTCTAACAAGGTTTCGGTTTGTTGCAAGGCTTCGTTAAACGAAAGGGTTAACTTGGGGGCGTTGTAAGCATCGTAAACGTTCCAATACACTTCGGTTTGTAACTGCTTTTGAGCAAGCGATACCTTTAGGATGGAGGCAGGCAGTAATTTAAAACAATGTTTATAAATGCAATGCGAGCCGGGCACATTTCCAAATTGTAGAAAAGCCGCTACGGCATCGGTATTTATTTCTTTCTTAAAATTAGGATGTTGAAGAATGGCTTTTAGTTCACTCCCAAATAAAAATAAGTTATTGTGCCAGTAATAATAAAATGGTTTAACGCCCGCTCTATCTCTCACCCCAATCAATTCTTGTTTTTTTTGATCATAAATAACAATGGCAAACATACCAATACACTTTTTAAAGGCCTCTTGCCCCCATTGCCAATAGGCGTGTAAAAGTACTTCGGTGTCCGAGTGGGTAACAAACTGGTGTTGCAGTTGTATTAACTCGTTTTTGAGTTCTCGAAAATTATAAATTTCGCCATTAAAAACAATACTTAAATGCTGGAAGTGCATGGGCTGCTTACCATTTTCCGACACGTCAATAATGGCTAAACGCCTTTGTCCGAGCCCTATTTGGCAAGTAGAGGTGGTAAAACTATCTGTACCAAATCCATCGGGACCGCGGTGGCTCAACACCGCCGTCATGCTTGCTAACGTGGTTGGCGCTGTTTGGCTTTCAAAATCTATAAAACCGGCGATTCCACACATGTAAGTTCCTCCTCCGATTCTACTTCGGTTAATTTTTTTAAGCGTTGATGAATGGGTTTAAAGTTGCGTACACATTGGATTAATAACAGCACTGGAATTAGAACCACTAAAAACCTAGTAAGCGTGTGTAGCAGTTGCATGCGTTGGGCGGGCATTTGGTTTGTTTCGCCGTACTCTACACGTTCTAATAATTTAGCAATCATTTCTTTTTTATAATGATGCGCATATACGTTTTCTAATTCGTTTCGGTTCTTTAAATAAAAGGCCATGCTCTCGTGTGGGAATTTAGTTTTTTCCCATTTGGGCTCGCAAGTTACATCGTATAAATGCCAACGGTTATTTAAACGCACTTCGCACAAGAAGTGCCCAGGCCCTTGTGGATAGCCCAAACCAACGCTTCGCGAAGTGATGCCTTTACGTTTTAAAAGTTCCATAAACACTAAGGCTTGTTGGCTGCACAAACCTTCGGAGTAGGCTATTAATTCGTTGGGATTAACTATCCCCGAAAAATGAGACCAGGTTTTTCCTAACAGAACTAATATCCAATTTTGGTTTACCGAATACTGTGCGTATCCATGAAAAAATTTTTCTTTTACAAATGCGTTGGTGCAGTTAACAAAACGAGCCGTGTCCAATTGGTTAGAAATTTTAGCCGATGTATTGTAAACGTTTTCGATAATCCGAAGTGCTGCATCTATTGTTTTTACTTCTTGCAACACGGGCAAATAATTTTCGTTTCGACTCCATTTTTTACTTTCTAAAGCAACAGGTGCTGTTAAAAAAAAAGGGATGATGCTTGCAATAAAAAGGATGAGGTATAAAAAGAAACGTATCATTGGCATTAAAACATCATTTCTTTAAAAGACGTTTGAAAAAAAGAAGAGGTTCATAATAGAAGGCATAAAAACTATACCCTAATGCCTTCCAAAACTGTTTTTGTTTGTAGTTTGCTGCTGCCAAAATAAACATCCCCAAAAATAAGGATTTCCTTTTTATATTTTGTGGGATTAGGTTATTTAATCGTAATTCTCGATAAAACTCTGTATTATCTTCGACCAAATGTGGCGTTAAATGAGCCGACATGCTATTGGGATGCACGCGGTAATGCAAAGGCGGTAAAGTATGGACGTAAGCTGCTTTACCATGGTGTAAACATTCGATTAAGAAATACCGATCGGCCGTACTAGATAAATTAGTGTTAAACACCATTTGATATTTTTTTAGAAAATCAAATCTAAACAAATAGTTAGAGGGGCAAGTTACCACGGCGTTATCGTATTCTAAAATTTCGGCTAATCCGTTTACACCCACACCACGGTAACTACTAGGAAAAAAAGTTTGATCAGAAAACTTTTTAACAGAACCAGAAACAAAAGCAACGTTTGGATTTGTGTTTAAATATTGAAGACGCGCTTCTAAAAATCTCACTGGCATTACATCATCTACATCGAAAAAAATAACGTAAGCCCCTTCGGCTAAACGTAAGCCATGGTTACGTGCCGAAGATACACCTGCATTTTTTTGCCAAACGTATTTAAAACGGGTGTCGGTTATCTTTTTTACAAGTGTAGCTGTGTCATCGGTACTGCCGTCATCTATCAAAATAAATTCAAAGGCTTCCAATTTTTGAGCTAACACCGATTCAAATAAAGCTGGTATATACTCGGCTCCATTGTAAGATGGGACGATGATAGATATGCTATTCGGGTTTAACATTAAGCACGCAAAGGTATCGAATTTTGATGGGATGGCGTTCAAAATCAAATGTATCAAATTTTAAGAAAGAGGGTCTTTAGAATAAAGGGTATAACTTGATTCAATAATAGATTGTATTAAAAATAGCACGCAAAGAGAGAGGATTTTTAAAAAAGTCGAACTTTCGGAATTAAATTCTATTTGATCAACTTTTTTTGAAGGGCTTAACCGCGTAAGTTGAATTTTTTAAAACACGTTGTACTTTTTCCGTGAGGGATATATCGGCTTCGCTCAATATAATACCAACATCATTTCTAAAAGAGACGTTGCCCCCGTTTCTTTTTCCTTTATACTTCCTCAAAAATTATCCCCATAGCCCTTGCTACGCCGATAATTTTTTCGTCGCCTAAAAGAAAAATAATTCAGGTTCAACGTGTATCTTTTAGAACCGATATTGGTATAAGGCACGAAGACCCCGCACACCGTTGCAAAAGCCGCCAAAGACCAATTGGCTAAAGTGAACAGCCCGACCCCTAAGTAGAGGTTGGTGGATTAATTAGACCATTTATACACCTAACTATTGTTGGCACGAACTTAATAGGGGGTCACGGCATCAAGGCTCATGTGTTTCAGTCCAGTTTTAGTAATGAAACCTAAGACCTTATTTTTGCTTCACTCATCTTTCTTTAATTGGTTTTCATCTCTATCTAAATCTATTTGGGCTTTTTATATAAACCTTGGTTCTGTTGTTTCGTAAACCAAGTAATTCACGTTTTCATTCACTTTAAAAATTTTTGCCATGAAAACTTCTACCTTTTTTTATCTTTTTATTTTGATTGGTGTGTTATGTTCTAACGCCTTAAAATCGCAGGTTTTGCACGATGGCGATGTGGTGTTTATTACCTTGCCTACGCAACCTAGCAATGTGGTGATGCCACTTGGTAAAACCAATTACAATTGTATGGGCGTTATTTTTATTGAAAACGATAAGCCAGTTGTTTATTACACCAGTTCTTCGCTTCAAAAATGCGATTTGGCTCATTTTCTTAAACAGTCTGAAAACGGGCGTTACACAATTAAGCGGGTGAGTGATACCAGTTTGTTATCGGATGAGGTGGTTGCTACCATGCGGGTGTATGCTTCGGTAAAATTGGGGATGCCTTACGATACCAAAGTAAGTTGGCAAGATGAGGCTCTTTATAACACGGAGTTTGTTTGGAAGTTATATAAAAGTTGCGTGGGTTTGCCGCTTTGTCAACCTAAAGCGATGAAGCAATTAAAAACTAGGCAAGCCACTTTGGTTGAAGCGATGGTGCAGCAAATGGGCGAGCAAGTATTGAACGAAAAAATTGTGATTATTGGCGACATTTATAAGTCGGATGCTTTGATGGACATTGATGCACCTTAATTTATTTTTGTGTTCAATGAATTATTACTTAAAACGTTTTATTTCTATATTTGAACATGAAACGCCGCGACTTTTTATTAACCTCTACTGCCCTTTTTTTATCACCCGTTTTTTTGACGGCTTGTCGGAAACGGAACTTAAATAGTAAAAATTTTAAATCAACCAAAGTAATTGTGATTGGAGCAGGTGCAGCGGGCATGTATTGTGCGCAACTCTTGCATAAGGCAGGCTGCGAGGTTATTATTTTAGAAGCGGGTGCTCAAATTGGTGGGCGTATTCGCAAGTTGGAAGGGTTTTCTGATTTTCCGATAGAGTTGGGTGCCGAAGAAATTCATGGCGAACGTAGTGCGTATTATAATTTAGTAAAAAGTACTAACACGGCTATTGCGGATGGCGATACCAAGGATTTTATTTATTTAGACAATGCGCTTCAGGATTTAGAAGTTGTGGCTAATGATGCCGATGTAAAAGCTGCCGAGGCTTTTTTAGATACATTAGAAGAAGGTAATTATAAGGGTGGGGATGTGGATGCTGAGGGTTATATTTCGGCTAATGGATTTAGTACACGTGTACGTCCCTACTTAAATGCACGTATTGGCAACGAGCATGGCACTTCTAATGATCGAATTAGTTTGCAAGGCGTTAATATTGAAAACGAGTTATGGACGGCAGGCAACACGAATGCTTTACTAAAGGGCGGCGCACACATTGATGTTTTACAAAAAGCCTGTGCCGATGTGTGGGCAAAGGTTCAGTTAAATGCCGTTGTTAATCAAATCAATTATGCGGGGGGTGAGGTAGAGGTAAAAACAACGGCGAACCAAACTTTTACCGCTGCTAAAGTTGTGGTTACGGTACCTATCCCACTTTTAAAAACAAATAGTTTAGGCTTTAACCCCAGTTTGCCAAGTGCTAAGAGTGAGGCCATTCAAAAAATAGGGATGGGTGCGGGCATGAAAGTTATTTTAAAGTTTAGTCAACGGTTTTGGGATGCCAGCACTGGCTCTATTTTTGGTACGGGTTTAGTACCCGAGTTTTGGAGTACAGGCACCGGGCGAAGTGCCAACAACAATTGCTTAACTGCATTTGTGCATGGTAAAAATGCCGAGCAGTTAGTGGCTATGGGTAATGCCGCCATGTTGAGTAAAATTTTAAGCGAACTCGATGCCATGTTTGGTAATGCGGTTGCTACAAGTAGCTTAACGGATCATTACATTATGAATTGGCAAAACGAAACTTTTGTGAAGGGCACTTATTCTTATCCTAGCGTTGGAGAAGGGAATGCGCGTGAGGTGTTGGCTGCTCCACTTGACAATAAACTTTATTTTGCAGGCGAGGCCACGCACACCAAAGGGCATTTTGCCAGCATTCATGGGGCTATGGAAACTGGATTACGTGCCGTTAAAGAAATTTTAGAATCCTTAGAAAAGTAAATATGAAAAAACTAGGATTTTTAATAAGTTGTTTGGTGCTTCAACTTGCGGGGCAAGCGCAAAGGCACGCACTAAGTTTAGATGCGGGCTATTTGTATGTGTATAGTCCTGCATTTGATAAGATTATTCAATACTATAATTTCTCTCGGCCTTGGCAAAGTAAAGAACAAGCCTTGTTGCAAAATGGGGTTCGGGGGGCTTTGGCGTATAGTTATCAATTTAATAGACGCTGGGCAGGTGCAACAGCTTTCGACTTTATGTATTTTCCTTCTGTTGGGAGAAATGAAACGCAACGGATAAGCATTCATCCGAAAGCTTATACTTTAGGCTTGCAATGTTATTATTCGCCTTTCGATTCAACGTCGTCTTTTAAACGCCTTCGTTTTTCGGCGGGTGTTTTTGCAGGTTTATTGAGTACGCATTTGCGCGAGGACAAAGCCCCTTTGTGGTTAGATGAGGATGAAGAGGAAAAATACAAGTCGAATACTTTTACCTATAGTTTTCAATTACAAATGGATTATAGGTTTTGGCAAACATCGAAACACGCTACCGATGCTTTTGTGAAGTTTGGCTTTTGGCCACAAGTAGAAATAGATGACTTTGCAGAAACATTTATTGGAACTAATATTTATAACTTGGAAAATGAAGGCGTTATGTGGACGTTTAGCCTTGGCTTACGGCACAGCCTACGTTTTTAGTTGATACGCAAACCAAAGGTATTTTAGTTTAACCGCGATTTTAAGAAAAAAGTTCTTTAGAATAAAATAGCTAACTCTGTAAAATACTTAAAATCAATACTTAAAAATGAGTTAGGAGGAATGGGTAGTGATTTCTGGTTAAAATTAGAAACAGGAAAGAGGTGAGGGGGGTGTTCTTTTATTAAGGATTTAAAAACAACAATTGTAGAAACGATACAATTGTTGTTTTAAAAACCCTTTTGGTTATGATCCAGAAAACTGGATTTTTTTGGTGTTGTATTCATCACTAAACCATCAAAATATAAAATGCAATTTAGGTATGTAACAGGCAAAAACCGTAAATGTAAATTCTAAATCCAATTAAATTACCCTATAAAAGACGGTTGTAATGCGGTGTATTTATATTATTTTATTAATGTGATGATTTATTTTTTAAACTGATTATATAGCATAAATGTTAAGTTGTTTATTTTAAAATAGTTGTAAAAATAAAATCAATAAAGAATATGGCAATACCCTTGTCGTTTTTAACAAATGCGTAAATCTGAAACTAGAATTTAAAGCTGGCGATGTGCTTTATTTAATGCCAAATTGGAGGAAAGAGAAACTCTATAATAAGGGCTATAATTCGATTAAATAATAGATTACACTAAAAATAACACGCCAAGACGCAGAGTTCGCCGAGGCGGAAATTATAAATTTTGAAAAAGGATTTTAGAAAAAGTCACTGCCTTTATTAATTACTACGAGTTAAGTTGTATGGAATTGTTAGAGGGTGTGGCTTTAGGTTGAAAGCTATAACGGGATTAGAAATGCGGGTACAACATGGCCGTGGCACTGAGTTCGCAAAGGTGGATCGGTTATTTTGTGTGTACAATTGGTGTAACTTTTGTTTTCAAGAGATAAATGTTTTTATGGCATACGCCTTTTGTTTTGACAAAATAAAAAAGCCTTATCTATTGGATTAGATAAGGCTTTTCATGTAAAAAGTGTGTTATTTTTCTTAAAGATTCAATACCATAATATCGCGTACTTCTACATGGCCACCCATTAATAAAATAGGGCAACCTTTTGCCAATTCGATGGCTTCATCTATATCATTGGCTTTTACAATAATGTAGCCGCCCACAATTTCTTTTACTTCGGCATAAGGCCCGTCGGTTATAACCCCGTCGGCTTTTAATGTTTTGCCCTCAAAGCCCAACTGGTTGGTACTTTCAAATTTTCCTTGGGCAGCAATTCCTCCCATCCAATCTTGCCATTGCTTCATGCTCTCTTGCATTTGCTCAGGTGATAATTCGTAGTTAGGGTTCGGTTCCATGCGGAATAACATCATAAATTGTTTCATGTTTCTTGATTTTTTAAGTGGTTAAATTTAATGGTTCTATTAATTCTATTTTTTATTTTAAAGTTAATTAATGTGTAATGCAGCGGTTGAATTTTGTTCGCTTACTTTTTTTAAGAGGTTTAAGCCTTGTTTGTTGATGTTCGAGATTTCGGTTTTTAAACCCATTAACATGCCAAAAACATTAGCGGGAACAGGCATTTCGGTATCAAAGTATTGTGTAAGTTCTACACCGCCATTTACTTCACGCAATTGATAAGCAAAGCTGGGGTTCGATTGAAATGGAACAGTAATGTCGCAATTAATTTTTAAGTAATCGTTGCCTTTTAACTCAACAATTTTTTGCAAACCTTTGCTCTTTTCTTTCACGCCTTCCCAACTAAAAGTAGCACCTACATGGCCGTCGTTACCACTAATGGCAAATTTTTGCTCGGGGTCTTGCACCTTAAATGGCGACCAGTTAGGGAAGTTTTTCATAAAACGCAATTGGTCGAACACCTCTTGCTTACTTGCTTTAATAAATTGAGTATGCGTTACTGAAATCCTTTTTGGAACAACAAGAGCAAGGATAACTCCCGAAATCGTAATTACACCTAGTGCAATACCAATAATTTTTACAACCTTCATCATTTTTTATAATTTTTAAGTTTATACCTCCATGACGAACGAGTTAGTTTGAATTGGACAACACCTCCAAAATAATTTTAAACTATTTTATATACTATTGATTGTCAGTAAAATAAATTTTGTTTGGCGGCAGTAATAATGACCCATAAAAATAAAAAAGGGCTATCTTTTCGAGATAACCCTTTCCATTTTAAGTTTTAATTGTAAATAGATTTTCTATAGCCTATTTACGATTTAAGGAATTAGTTTTTAAAGAAATCGTCATAGCTTACTTCTTTCATATCGAGTGTGCAGGTAGATTTTACCAAATCAATTACCTTTTTAGTATAAAGGTTTTCGAATATTTTTTGTGCTTCTTTTTCTTTGCTTAGTAAATCTTTCGCTATTTTTTCTACATCTTCGTCGTTGGCAACTTGTCCGTAGCGGGCATACTCGCCATAAATATAGGCTTTGGCTTCATTCTCGGCTTCGGCGGCTTCTACTTTAATGGCGTTGTCTTTAATGATTTTATTTTCGATTAAACGCCATTGCATGGCCTTAGCGTAGTTAGGGTATTCTTTTTCTAAGTCTTCTTCGCTTAATGGTTTTTCGTTTACGGTTTTTAACCAACGTTTTAAAAAGGTGTCGGGTAATTGTAAATTTAATTTTGAAACCAATTTGTTTTCAATTTCGCCTCGTAAAAATTTATCGGCATCAGCATTAAACATTAGCCCTAATTCGTTCTTAATTTTTTCACGAAATTCTTCTTCTGTTTTTACGTTACCAGCACCATATATTTTATCAAACAATTCTTCATTTAAGTCGGCGTCTTCTAAACGGGCAATGTTTTTAACGGTTAACTGTAAATTGCTTGTAAAATTTTCTGCCAAATCTTTATCAATACCTAACGAAATGCTTTTGTCTAAAGCGGTATCGTACAAATCGTTGGCAGCAATAATAATTTTGTCTTCTTTTTTAATACCAAGTAATTGGGCTTTTCCTGCCTCATTTTTTAAACGTTCGATTCCAATACTTGTACTTTTAAATACACCGCCAAGCAAAATCTCATTGTTAGCGTCTAGTTCAACAATATCTACAAACACAACGTCTTTATCGCCAGCAGTTTCTGGATTAACGGGCTTACCGTGGTTACGACGCACATCCTTTACATATTTATCAATCAAGGCATCGTCTATTTTAACAGTTTTATAAACAAACGTTTGGTTGCTATCTAATGCTATATCAAATTGCGGCGCTAGACCAAGTTCGTATTTAAACGTAAACTCTTTTTGATTAGCCCAATCTATAACCGTATCGGTGTTGGGCATGGGATTTCCCAAAATATCTAATTGTTGTTCTTCAACAAATTTGTAAATACTGTCGTTTAAGAGTTTGTTTAACTCATCCACTAATATTTGGGTGCCGTATTGCTTTTTAATTAATCCTGCGGGTACTTTACCCGGGCGGAAACCTGGCATAGCTGCTTGGCGTTGCACTTTTTTAAGGGCATCGCTCACACGAGATTCGTAATCGGTTGGGGTTACCTCAATAGTAACTTCAGCATGTAAGGCATCAATAGCTTGTTTTGTTATATTCATGGCATCTATGTTAAATTCCTTCAATAAAAGGGCTGCAAAAATACGGTTTTTTCCGTAAAGCTCAACGCTTAAATAAAAAAGACCGTTAAAACGGTCTAATTTTTAAGAAAAAGTAGAAATACCTTAGTCGTCGGTAGGTTCGGCCGCTTTTTTAGGCTTAGATTTTTTAGGCTTAATTTTTTTCACCCACAACACGTTAATTAACTCGTTGTGAACGGTTATCATGGTTTTACTAATGCCATTTATAATATTTACGTTGTCGTTGCTTTTATTTTTCCATGTTTTGATAACTTCATCGTAATTACCATCATCCAACAAAACATATACTTTCATTAGTTTGCCATTTTTAACTTCCGCTTTCCCGTCAAAACATTTGGCTTGCGCCCCTTGGCGATTGGTGATGATAACATCGGTATAAATTCCATCGGCTACCTCAGTGGCTCCGCGCTCTTCAAATTTAGCAGCCCATTTATTATAACAATTCAATTCAATAGTTTTTTCTTCGTTTTGAGCAAACGTTAATTGTGTTAATGCAATTAATAATACAGCAATTACTTTTTTCATTTTTTTTACTTATCTGTCAAACATACAAAAAAAACTCAATCGAATAGCAAATGTTGATAGATGGTTTCCCCAATTATTTAGATAACATTTCCTATTTACTTCTAATTTTTCGTATGTAAGCGGCATTATTTTTTGGGCATGTCCTCTTGTTTATTTGGATAATTCAACGACTCCAATTAAGATTAGGTGGGGCTATCGCCTATTATTCCATCTTTAAAAATTCCTCTAACGAATTAACAAAAGCTTACAAGATAATGAGCTCCTAAAATGACATTATAAATCCAAATGGTGTAAAAAATGGTGTAAAAAAAAGCATACAGCAAACTCTTCTTCCAATTTTTATAGCACACATTTCGACTTTTAAAAACAAGCCTTAACATTCTAAAAAATACCCAGTATAACATAGCGGTAAAAATTAAAAAGCCATACCACGCCACTGCTCCTAAAATAAAAATAACAAAAATAAAAATGAGTGCCACTAACACCCAAACCAATAGCGTTACAAAAACACCAACACAGCCTTCTGCGTCTTCTAAAAAAATAAGTTCAGTAAATTCTTTACCTCCTAAGGTATTAAACTTAAGATTTGGCTTTGTAACCGCTAATCTAGATTTAAAACTACCAAGGGTTTCCTTTAGTTTAACCCCTCGGTATAAATTGATGAATAAAAACACGAAAAAGGAAATAGATAAAATGGACGTTGACATTAAAGAATTTTGTGGTACAAACTTCTATGTTGCCCCAATCCTAATGCCCACACAGCCAAACACGTTAAACCAATTATGAGTACACTTACTATAAAAACAAGGCGACTACTCAAATAATTGGGTTTATGAAAGGTAAACGGCCGAAAAGTCATTTATTGCTTATTCAAATCTTAAACTTTCAATAGGGTCGAGTTTAGAAGCCCGTTGCGCTGGGATATATCCACTCAACAACCCCACTAAAATACAAATAATAAGTCCATTTAAAATCCAGAACCAAGGAATAAAAAACCCAACACCTAAGCCAAAACTGATGAGGTTACCAATGGCAATTCCAAACACAATACCAAGTAAACCGCCCATTAAACAAATTACAATACTTTCAATTAGAAACTGATTTTTAATGGTAATTTCTGTTGCGCCTAGTGCCTTCCGAATACCAATTTCGCGAGTGCGTTCGGTAACACTAACTAACATAATGTTCATTAGTCCAATAGCAGCCCCTAAGAGGGTAATAAATCCAATGATGGTGGCACCCATGGTTACTTTTTGTAAATTATCTATTAACAACGACGCTAAATTATCGCTCTTTACAATGTCAAAATTAGCAGCACTCGCTAAATCGCACTTTCTAATTTTTCGGAATAAGCCCGTGCCTTCAAACAATAATAAATCTAATAACTGACCATTGCTTACCATAACATTAATGGTAAAACTCATGTCGGGTTTAGCAAAATATTGCCTAGCATTTAACAGCGGAATTAACGCAATTTTATCGCCGCCAAAGCCACTACTATTCCCTTTTGATTTTAATACCCCTATTACTTTATACTTAGCAGCACCCACGCTAATTAAAGCATTCAATGCCGATTTTTTATCGCCAAACAAAGCTGTTGCCACCTCTTGCCCAATAATTGTAACGGGTGTAATGCTATTTATTTCGTTAGTTGAAAAATTACGCCCTTCAGCCAATTCATATCCTGCGGTTTGTAAATAATTATCGTCGGTACCAAAAATTTGAATATTTGGATTGGTGCGTTCGCCATTATATTTTAAACGACCCGAAAAAGTTGCCAAAGTAGAAATTGATGTTAAACATGGAAACGTAAATTCTTTTTTAAATTGTAAAGCCTCTTGATAACGGATAACTGGATATTGCTTTTGCTTTCGTCCCTTGCGCCCCACCCTCACGGCATTTTCGTTGCCTCTAATGGTAAACGTGTTAGCACCCATGTTCGTGAAATTACTGTTGATGCCATTCTTGATAGCATCTATGGCACTTAAAGTACCCACTAACGCCGTGATACCAATAGCAATGATTAACATGGTAATAATGGCTCGCAGTTTATTCGACTGTATGGCGTTTAAGGCAATACCTGTATTTTCCTTCAATAAAATCATGCAAACGGTTAAAAGTAAAGGTACAATTATAGCTGCTGCCAAATTTAATTTAATTTTATGATGCTGAAAAACAAGTGATTACAAAAAAATTCGAAAAAACATGCAGCGTTTTAAGCAGTAAATCGTCTTTAATATAAGAATACGACATAAAATTTTAATAACTTTATGTCACAGGCACACTTGCAGGGGATGGTGGGTGTGCCTTTTTTAATTTTTGGAAACATTAGATTCTATAATAGAGCGGTGCAAAAAAGAAGAAGCACGGGCGCAGAACGAATTATTTAAACGTTATGCCCCTAAGTTATTGGGGGTTTGTTGCCGATACATTAAGGACCGCGACGAGGCCGAAGACGCTCTGCAAGAAACGTTCATTAAAATTTTCTTAAACATACATCAATTTAAAGGCGAAGGCAGTTTTGAAGGCTGGATGAAACGCATTGCCGCCAACACCGCGCTTAGTCAGTTAAAAGAAAAAAATAAACACCAATTCGATAGCCTTAACCAAGTTAGTTTAACCAAAGTTGAGGAAGACGAAAAGGAACAGCAATTAATGGTAGAGGCCGATGCACAACGTTTGCTTAAATGTATTCAAGATTTGCCTTTGGGTTACCGCACCATTTTAAACATGTACCTTATGGAAGAGTTTAGCCATAAAGAAATAGCCGAAAAATTAGGCATAGAAGAGAGTACAAGTCGCTCGCAATACACCAGAGCACGTAAGGCTTTGATAGACTTGGTAAATACGAAGAAAGATAAAGAAATAATAAAAACGAAATGGGCAGCAATCGGAATATGGATGAGCTTATTAAGCGCCAATTGGATGATCTAGAAATAGAGCCATCTAAATTGACGTTTAATAAAGTTCAAAAGGCTTATCTGTCGCAAAAGGCAGGTGGCAACGCGGGTAGAAGTTCCTTACGTTGGGCACTTGTTGCCATATTACTACTTACACTATTGGCGGGGATATTTCTTATAAACTCTTCATCGCCCAAAACAGTAACTGAAAAAAACAGAAATAATAACAGTTCGTTTAACGAATCTAACACCACGTCTATGCCGTTGAGGTCCGTTACCAATTCTACCAACAACGAAACCTTTAATACCTCTAAAACAAATTCATCATCCATACCGGTTACTTCTTCCACACCCGAAAAAATAACTGAAAGAAATGCTTCATTAACTCAAGATAATTCTGTTAAGGTTTCGACCCGAGCTGCTTCTAATCCATTGCGTCTAACTGCAAAAAATACGGCTTCACAACCAGTTGATTTTACAAATGAAACCAATTCTTCTATTCCAGAAAAAATAAATGATCTAACCGTTTTAACTACAAAAAAACCGAACGGCAATAAAAACAAAAGCGGGTCTGGAAAGGCACCTCAGGCTAAAAAAAGGCGTAACACAAACGAAGGGATAGAGTCATTAAACGCTACTGCTTCTAAAGCAAAGGAAGAGTCGAGCAAGGCTGCCGAAACTTCTAAAACAACGCCAGAGTCGCCAACCCTAGCGGATGCAGATAATTTAACACCGAGCGGGAACACGCCCTTACTCAATGCAACGCCACCACAATATTTAATGCTAAATGCGGCATCTGTAACAGAAGACAACGAAACTAAAATGAGTTATTATTTGCCTATGCGAAAGGCCTTTGCGTCGGTTAAAACACCCATGCGCGAACTAGAAAAGTCAACGTTGGCCTATAACGACTCGTTAGCACGCATGGATAGGTATAAGGACTATTACCGGAAACGCATCAACCCTTATTACATCACCATCTCTAGCGAAATGCAAATCAATCAAATCGAACAAGTTATTAGTGCCAATAAAAATGTTAGCGTGGGTGTTGATTTGCCTCAATTTAAAGACAAACCTTACCACGAAGTATTAGCACAAAGCATAAGTGCTTCTACTCAATTTAATTTAGGCGGTAGTTTTTTATTGGGCTTTCATTACCGAAATTTTGGCTTAGAGTCTGGCATTCGCTTCTTTGGTTTTGAGAATACAATTTACTTAAAACACATTCCCAATACATACTATAATCGTCAATTTATTGGTTTAGTTTACGACTCGCTTGGTAATATGACCGATAGTGCCTTCCAAACCACGTCTATCCGTTATCCATTTATAGTTAATGGCGATAGCATTAGTCCTACCAAATACCTGAGTGCCTACCGATTTACGTGCATTCCCATCCGTGCTACTTATGCGTTTAGAATGTTGCGCAGTAAATTAATTGTAGAACCTTCTTTAGGAGTGCAATTGTGCTTGCCTATGGCTTCTAACAATTTGATTCACGAAGGGCCCTATAAATTTACCTACCAAAAAAGTAAACAAGAATTAGCACCTTTTATTCAATACGATGGGGCTTTAAAAATACAATACCAATTATCGCGCTCGGCGGGGATATATGTACGCCAAGGGTATGCCTTGGGCACACAATCAATTTATGCGGCCAACTATCCTGTCAAATTAAGCGTTAACGCGCTTTATACAGGCGTTGGCATTAACATTACCCTCCGCAAATAGGAGTTGGCTGGGTCTAAACATTAGCCCCCGTTCAAAAAGTGTATATTTGCCACATGTTATTTCAAGAGTTGAATTTAAGTAAAGCCTTATTAAAAGCCTTAACCGATTTGGGGTTTACTTCACCTACACCCATTCAAGCCAAATCGTTCCCAGTTATTTTATCAGGTCGCGATGCAGTTGGTATTGCTCAAACGGGAACAGGTAAAACCTTTGCCTATTTGCTGCCGGTGTTAAAACAATTAAGTTACTCCGAAATGCGTCAACCCCGTGTACTTATTTTATTACCAACACGCGAGTTGGTGCAACAAGTGGTCAACGAAATAAAAAAATTAACAACCTATCAAACAATTCGAGTAGCGGGCATTTATGGTGGTGCCAACATTAATACACAAAAACAACTTATACATAATGGATTAGATGTGCTGGTTTCAACACCAGGCCGCATCATGGATATGGTGTTAACCCGAACGCTTCAATTGCAACACATTCAAAAGGTGGTTATGGATGAGGTAGATGAACTCATGAACTTAGGCTTTCGTCCGCAATTGATGCAAGTATTAGATGTATTGCCTCAAAAAAAACAATGCTTGCTATTTTCGGCTACTTTAAATGAAGAAGCCGAAGCCCTCATTAATCACTATTTTCGCGAACCCATCTATTTAGAACTTAACCAACGCGGAAGTGCCATTGAAGAAATTAAACAATTAGCCTACGCCATTCCCAACTTTTATTCAAAAATAAACACCTTAGAATACCTGTTGCAAAACAATCCCGACTTTAAGCGGGTGCTTGTATTTATTAAAAATAAAAAATTAGCAGATACTATTTTTAAAGAATTAGATCCCTTACTACCCAATCAATTGAGCGTTATACACAGTAATAAAACACAACCACAACGTAGTTTAAGTTTACAACAGTTCGAAGATGGCACACGGCGGGTTTTAATTGCTACCGACATCGTAGCCCGTGGCTTAGATTTTGAAGAAGTAAGCCATGTTATTAATTTCGATACACCCGTTCACCCCGATGCTTACATTCACCGCATTGGTCGCACAGGTCGCGCAGGCAAAGGCGGAACCGCCATCACCTTTTTTACTGCCGCCGAACAAAAAAATAAACTACTCATCGAAACATTTACACAAAAAACAATGGTGTTAGTAGAACTACCTACCGACGTTGAGTTAACAGAGGCATTGATTGCAGAAGAAGAACCAGTTAAGCGCGATAAAAATTTAGCCAAACAAAAAAAACTAGAGGTACCAACGGGTGCATTTCACGAAAAAAAAGCAAAGAATAAAAAAATACAATTAGGAGGCAAACGCCGACAAGAAAAACTAAAACGCAAACATACACTCATTGCTAAACTTAGAAAACGGTAGGGGGGTATCTAACGTGAATCATGGATTAACATGATTCATTGGTCTCATTCGTTTATTCAACGTGTAGATGAACATGATCTGAACTAACAACTCCAGATAATATTGTAATATCTTCTGCTTCACAAATTTGCTTTATCAAAGCTCTACATCTAATTTTAATATCTCCATCAAGTACTTTATATCTATATTTTGTTACCCAAACAATGTGAGCAGTTAATCTCGGAACAGTATGTCCATTATATCTTTGTTTGTTTTCCACACATCAAAATTATATTTTTTCAGTTAAGTAGAAAGAATTTCATTCTTTCTTTCAACAAACCTATGGACTTTTAGTCCATAGTGGTTTAGTTATAACAATTATACAATCTACTTTATGCTATCAAATATTTCACAAAAAAATATGATTGATGCTATGAATGATATTTTGATGACTTTTACAATCAATAATCCGAGATTATATATTGCCATTCTTTCTAATACAAGTGCAAAAACGCCTGTTACCTATGCAACACCAATTGCCTTTAAAATAGCCAGTAACCATTTACCCAATTTTAAACCGTAATATCAAGAACTGAGTACTTTGGAATAAAACAACTAACTTGTGAGGTACAACAAATAGAGCCACCGTTTACAGTGGAGATGTTATCCCTTCCGTAATTTTGGTTGAAAAAACACGAACGAACGGTTTAACCCCAATTACTGGTTTTAAATCGCATCAAAGTCCACCACCACTTTTTCGGTTAGTGGGTGCGCTTGGCAAGTTAATACATAACCTTGCTCAACCTCGCTATCGGTTAAGGCAAAATTAGCATCCATTTTTACTTCGCCCTCCATAATTTTAGCTCTACAAGTACAACAAACAGCACCTTTGCAACTAAACGGCGCATCTACGCCCGCTTCTATAGCCGCATCTAAAATACTATTGCCTTTGGTGTTTAAGGTTAACTCCGTTTCAATACCGTATTGTATAACGGTAATTTTACTAGTTACGGCTGCACCACTCGTTTCAGCTTTATTAACGGCATCTAACACCGCACTAAAATATTCAATATGAATTTTTTCTTTTGCAATATTTAATTTCTCAAGGGTCGTCTTAATATTTTCCATCATAGGCCCTGGCCCACAAATAAAATACTCGTCTGCATTAACCCCACCAAAATTCTCGATTAAAGCCAATGCCTTTTCTGCGGTAATAATACCCGTTTGCAAATCGTTCAGTTTTGTGGCAGGCTCATCAAATACATACACCACTTTTAATTGACTGTGGTTAGAAGCTAAAGCATCTAATTCCGCTTTAAACAGGGTCGAAGTTTCGTTTCTATTCGCATAAATTAAAGTAATAGAACTTTGTTTTTCAACATACAAGGTACTCTTTAAAATACTGAGCATAGGCGTAATACCACTTCCGCCAGCAAACAACACGTAATTTTTTTTGGCACCACCATTTAAAGGCGTGTAAAACGAACCCATGGGGGTCATCACTTCTAAAACATCGCCAACTTTTAACTCACGGTTAATGTAAGTCGAAACTTTTCCACCATTTACTTCCTTAACAGCCACTCGCCATTCGGTTTCACTGTGCGGCGAACTGCAAAGGCTATAACTACGGCGCAACTCTTCGCCATTAACTACTAATTTAAGGGTAATGTATTGCCCCTGTTTATATTGGTAAGGAATTTGAAGAATGGCAGGCACATCAAAGGCTACCGAAACAGCATCTGGCGTTTCGCGACGAATCTCTTTTACTTTTAAAGAATTAAATTTTGACATAGAATTTATGAGTTTGCAAAAATAACAATTTTAAAGTAGAAGGGTTTAGAAGTAAACTAAATAGATGCTTTTTTGTTATTACAAAAACTGTTTCATTAAAAAAGGTTCATATTTAACGCCTTCGTTTGGTGAAATAGGCTTTAAACCCTATATTTGTTTAACTAAAAGCTCTTTTAGCTATGGATATTCTAAATTTTGAAAACATTTTTGAAGGTAAACTTTCGCGCAACGAAATGATTGAACCTAAAGATTGGATGCCGGAAAATTACCGCAAGCATTTAATTCGTCAAATATCGCAACACGCACACAGCGAAATTGTGGGCATGTTGCCCGAAGGAAATTGGATTTCGCGCGCACCTAGTTTGCGTGCAAAATTAGTGCTAATGGCCAAAGTGCAAGACGAAGGCGGACACGGCTTATACCTATATACCGCTGCCGAAAGTTTAGGCACTAGCCGCGATGAAATGTTAGACGCACTGCATACAGGCAAAGCCAAATACTCTTCTATCTTTAACTACCCCACCCTTTCGTGGGCCGATATTGGAACCATTGGCTGGCTAGTAGATGGGGCTGCCATTATGAACCAAGTGATGTTGCAACGCAGCAGCTACGGACCATACAGCCGCGCCATGATTCGTATTTGCAAAGAAGAAAGTTTTCACCAACGCCAAGGCTACGAAATTATGACCAAAATGGCATTTGGCACACCCGAGCAAAAAGAAATGGCACAAGATGCACTTAACCGCTGGTGGTACCCAACATTAATGATGTTTGGCCCACCCGATGTTGAAAGTCCTAATAGCGACAACGCTATTAAATGGCGCATCAAACGCGAAACAAACGATCAATTACGTCAGCGGTTTGTTAACCAAACGGTTGAACAAGCCGAATATTTAAACCTTACCATTCCCGACAAAAATTTAAAATGGAACGAAGCCAAAAAAGGCTATGACTTTTCGGAACCCAATTGGGCAGAGTTTAAAAATGTAATTAGTGGCAATGGCCCTTGCAACAAAGAGCGCCTCGATAAACGCCGCCAAGCCCACCAAGATGGCGAATGGGTAAGAGCCGCCGCCACCGCTTATGCTAAAAAACAAAACGAAAGCTATCAAGCCGCTTAACACCTGCTTGTTATAAATGTATAATTCGATTAAAGAATAAATTATGAGTGATTCGCAAGGCCCTTTGTGGGAAGTATTTGTACAAAAAAAAGCTGGCCAACCATTTGTCCATTGTGGCAACTTGCACGCATTCGATAAAGAAATGGCTTTGCAAAATGCACGCGATTTATATACCCGCCGCGGCGAAGGCATGTCTATTTGGGTAGTGCCAACCAACGCCATTGTAGCCAGCAGCCCCGAAGACCAAGGTCCATTTTTTGAACCCAGCAACGACAAGGTGTTTCGCCATCCAACGTTTTACCCCATGCCCGATGTTATTAAACACATGTAAAAACGAACCGTAAGGTTTTTAATCTCACTTCATGAATTCTCCTGCCTTATTTAATTATACCCTGCGTTTAGCCGACTCAAGTTTAGTGTTAGCGCAACGCCTTTGCGAATGGACAAGCGTAGGCCCATTTTTAGAAGAAGATTTAGCCCTTACCAACATTGCCTTAGATATTTTTGGACGAGCCCGTCACCTATACGAATACGCTGCACGCCTCGAAAACAAAGGGCGAAGCGAAGATGATTTGGCTTTTTTAAGAAACGACCGCGATTACCTCAACTGTTTAATTTGTGAACAACCCAACGGCGATTATGCCCAAACCATGATTAGGCAAGCCATGGTGGACTGTTTCGACTTATACTATTACACCGAACTAGCAAAAAGCAAAGACGAAACCTTAGCGGGCATTGCCGCCAAATCCATTAAAGAAATTACCTACCACAAACGCCACAGCTTTAGTTGGGTAATGCGCTTTGGCAATGGAACCGACGAAAGCCACACCCGCGCTCAAAATGCTTTAAACGAATTGTGGCGCTTTACGGGCGAGTGGTTCGAGCGCACCGAAGACGAAGATAACCTAGTGAACCAAAGCATTGCCGTTGATGTAACGGCCATTCATCCCAAATGGGAAAAAGAAATAACTGAGTTATTTATGCAAGCCAATTTAAGCATTCCGAGTAAAGTGTTTATGCAAACAGGTGGTCGTAAAGGTTTACATACCGAGCATTTAGCTTATTTATTGTTAGAAATGCAAGCCCTCCCGCGCATGTTGCCCAACGCTAAATGGTAATCTATGCGTTTCAAAAATCGGTGGAAAAAACTATCTCCTTACTTTATTGATATTTGGCAATACCTCATTATCATAGTCATAATGATAATAGCCGCACTGTTTATTTTGTAGTAGAAATGATGTACTATTCCAAATGGATTTACAAATATGATTCTAAAGGAATGCTTTTTAGAATTTGGTTACAGCCCCAACAAACACCTTTTAACTCCCTGCTTTTTTAATTACCTTTGCCGCTAAATTTAAAAGTATGTTACGATCTCACACATGCGGCGAGTTGCGCCTATCCGATGTTACTAAAACAGTTACACTTTGTGGTTGGGTACAAACAGGGCGAGACCTTGGTGGCTTAACGTTTGTAGATTTGCGCGACCGCTATGGCGTTACGCAATTATCATTTAACATGGATACAGATGCGGCTATGTGCGAGAAAGGCCGACAATTGGGGCGCGAGTTTGTGGTGCAAGCAAAAGGAATTGTAGTTGAACGTTCCAATAAAAATAAAACCATTCCAACAGGCGAAATAGAAATTGTTGTAAACGAATTGGTTATTTTAAATAAAGCCATTACACCGCCATTCACCATCGAAGACCAAACCAATGGCGGCGATGAATTACGAATGAAATACCGTTACCTCGATTTACGCCGACAAAGTGTGCGTAAAAATTTAGAGTTGCGCCACCGCCTAGCTATCGAAACCCGGAACTATTTAGACTTGCAACACTTTTTAGAAGTAGAGACACCCGTTCTTATTAAATCAACACCCGAAGGGGCTCGCGATTTTGTAGTGCCAAGTCGCATGAACCAAGGACAATTCTACGCCTTGCCACAATCGCCACAAACGTTTAAACAATTGTTGATGGTAAGTGGCTTTGACCGATACTATCAAATTGTAAAATGTTTTCGCGACGAAGATTTGCGCGCCGACCGACAACCTGAATTTACACAAATAGATTGCGAAATGAGTTTTGTGGAGCAAGAAGATATTTTAAATACGTTCGAGGGTTTAATTAATCATTTATTTAAAACAGTTAAAGGTATAGAAATACCGCCCATGCAGCGCATGACTTATGCCGATGCCATGACCTATTACGGTAACGACAAACCCGATACCCGTTTTGAAATGCGTTTTGTAGAATTGAATGCCTTAGTAAAAGGGCAAAATTTTAAAGTATTCGATGAGGCCGAATTAGTAGTAGCCATTTGTGCCAAAGGTGCAGCCGACTACACTCGAAAGCAACTCGATGAATTAACCGATTTTGTAAAACGTCCGCAAATAGGGGCTACAGGTTTAGTTTATGCCCGCTACGCAGCCGACGGCTCACTCAAATCGAGTGTAGATAAATTTTATAACGAAGCCGAGCTAAGCAAATGGGCCAATGCCTGTGCAGCGCAGTCCGGCGACCTTATTTTAATTTTAGCTGGGCAAGCCGATAAAACCCGCAAAGCCATGAGCGAACTTCGCTTAGAGATGGGTACACGATTAGGCTTACGCAATAAAAATGTATTCTCTTGCCTGTGGGTACTCGATTTCCCGTTGTTAGAATGGAACGAAGGCGATACCAATTTACTAGCTTCCTTGGCTGGGCGTTGGATAGCCAAGCACCACCCCTTTACCGCACCTAAACCCGAAGACATTGCTTTGTTAGATACCAATCCAGGAGCAGTTAGAGCCAATGCTTACGACATGGTGATTAATGGCGTAGAAGTGGGAGGCGGCAGCATTCGCATTTACAATAAAAACTTGCAAGCCAAAATGTTTAACACATTAGGTTTTAGTAACGAAGAAGCCCAAAAACAATTTGGGTTTTTAATGAACGCTTTTGAATTTGGTGCACCACCCCATGGCGGCATTGCTTTTGGCTTCGACCGTTTGTGTTCTTTATTTGGTGGCGCCGACTCCATTCGCGATTTTATTGCTTTCCCAAAAAATAATGCTGGGCGCGACATGATGATTGAAAGTCCTAGTGAAATTAGCGAAGAGCAATTACATGAATTAAAATTAGTGATAAGAGCTGATACGCCCAAAGCAAGCGAATAATTTTATATAATTCAGTTTATTTAAGAAATAGCGAGAGCAGGTATTTTACACTCCATCTAACATCAGCGATTGAGATACTTTGCAGCAATACAAAATTTGCATGCTACACTTTATGTAAAAAACTTTTACCCAGTTAGAAATTGGCTTTAAAAGTTTTTTTGCTTCAACCGTAATTTCAAGAAAGAAGTTCTTTAGAATAAAATAGCTAACTCTGTAAAACGCTTAAACCCACATTATATAACAGAAATTTATGGAGAACCCAACTGCGTGAGGGGCAGTAGTGACAGCCCCCGAAGGGCGTTTGCTAATTTTGCACGAGCGAGGGGGTAAAAGTCCTGTGGACTTTTGAGCCAGGTTGTGTGGAAGCAGGCACGAAGACCCCGCAGCGACTTGGGCAGGCTTAGCGCGGCAGCAGCAAAATAGCAAAACGCCCAAGGGGCTAAAGCGGATGACCCGACCCCAAAGTAGAACTTGCATTACCTTAAAACTGATAGTGTAATTATCACACTAAGCTCAATAAAACTTGATAGGGGACACGCCCAAAAATTTTTAATAAACCGTCATTTCAAGAAATCGGATGATCTAGAATAAAACGTTTAACTGTGTAAAAGGCTTAAAAATCAAAACTTAAAAATAAATTAGATGGAAATAGACAGTTGAAATCTATTATTTAATCGAGTTATATTTTATTCTAAAGAACTTCTCTCTTGAAATTTCGGTTCAAATTTGAGTTGGAGAAGAATTCGTTTTTACAGAAGTTCTTCTTGAAAAAAATAGTAATCCAATGGAAATGTTGACACCACTACCATTGTAAAATAAAATTTTTTCTGAAGCTAATGTCGAAGTTAAAATTCTAGCTTCTTTGATATTAAATAAACCTAACTGAAACCTCGTATGAAAATAAAACTTCGCACTAGTTTTCCCTTTAATACAATAATAAAGCCCAAGCTCTATGGCCGAGCCTAAAGGTCTTGTATTGTAAGCAAGGGTATTATAATTGGGTGAATTTCTTAAAGAATCAACATTACCTGTAACCCTATTTAAAAGCAACGACGGACCTAAGTATATTAAAAAGTTTGTGTTTTTTGATGCGTTAAAGTTGTATGTTTTTTTAATGGATAAATGATACCTCCCCGAAAGCCCTGTCCAAGTTTGACTAGTTTGATAAGTCCCATCTATTGATTTACGCTTAAAGCGTAAGGCTTGTGTGCAAAATCCAGCACTATAACTCCAACCCCAGTTATTTTTGAACGTGAAATAATTGAAGTTAATATTAAAATCGGAAGAAGGCAACCCAACAATTTCATTTGAAGACGAACTATTTTTGGGAGTATTAAACATTAAACCTATATCGCACGAAACGTGACCTCTGTTATCAAAAAATGGTTGTGCCTTACAAATTCCATTGAGGAGAATTACACTAAATACATAAATAAAATAAATCCTTCCAGAGCGAAAATTTTCCTTTCTTCTTCCTCGAAAATACTCGACGAAGCATTTGTTAAGCCTACATTTTTCACTTTCAATACTGGATATTTTTCTTGTCATCAACTAATTTAGTTTGTAGATGTAATTGGTACAAAGCAGCAACATCATGCTTTAAAACATAAAGCCATAACCAAAATTAAACATAAAAGCTCTACCCGTATAACTTGCCTCTGCTTTATCGTAAAATAAACCATTTTTGGTTGAGTTAGCGGTTGATTTTCTTACGGTGTTAAACGAGTTTTGAAACGAAATTCCAAAAATAAAATGATGATTTTTCTTAATATTTTTTTTCAAATCTAAATTAAATCTATAACCCAAATTAACTTTATTAATGGCTTCAATATTCCAATTTGTAATAAAAACGGATGTGATACTATCTTTGATGGTAACTAACGAGTCTTTACTGTTTGTTAACTCACCAAGCCTTTTTTGTAAAAATAATTGAGGGCCTGCACTTATTGAAATGGTGTATTTATTTTTCTCGAATAAATTATATTTTATTCCGAGATTAGTTAAATAAATGTTGCTTTGTCCATAGCGAGTAGTTATGGTAGGAGATGTGCTAAAGTTAGATTGGTAGTTTATTCTTAACTTGTCTTTATGGCGATAAACATCTACTATGCCAAAAATAAATAGCTTGTGTTTAATTTTCACATCAAATTGAATTCCTAATTTTAAACTGTTAATATTAGGGTAAGAGATTTTATTTTCTAAACTATTATAGAGAACCTTAGAGTTAACGATTCCAGTATTAATTGAAAAAAAATATTTATCCTGACTATAACTAGTTATAGTCAGGATAAAAAATAGATTTAACAGTATGAGTCTGATGAACCTCAATTAGAACACAGTAATATTTAGGTTTCCGGATTGTGAACCGTGCCACGCATTACCACCAAATGATCCGTTTGAAACTTTTCTTGCAATATTCATTGCAAAACCATTAGAAGTCCATTGATCATTTGCTCTCCGTCTGTGATGGGCGTTGTTTCCACTAATACCACCGCTAATAAATGCCATGTGATCGCAATTTTTGTTTTGAAAATTACCACCATAATTTACATTAAGCCCATTTACCCAAGCTAAAACCCAAGTTGAATTTACTTTTCTATATACCCAAGTTTCGCTTCCAGATGATACTAAATTGGGGGAGTTCAGTGAAAAATTAGATAATCTAATCATTCTTCTGCCACTATTATAATATTTGTTATTAACGTGCAGCCATGTTTTGCAATTTTTTGGAGCAGTCTTTAACGATTCATTTCCTAGATTATCATAATACAATTCGGAGCCATCCATTTTAAACCTTGACACGTTTCGTAAGTTTTTATAGTCTTTAGAAATGATATCATTCGTATAGTCTGTACTTCCGTTGTGAACAATAAAAATATCGCCATAAGCTGTATAAACTTGTAATTCATGCCCCACAAACACCTCTCCTTTGTCATTACAAACGGTTCTTACTCCAACGTGCGGAAAATACTTATTGTCTAAATCATTTTCAAGGTCATATAAATCATTGTTTAAAGCGTTCAAATGTGAAGTAAGGATTACAGACCTTAAAGATTTGTAATTAAAATTACTCTCGAAGCATTTAGATACCCGAAAAAAATCGAGTGAGTCGCCATTACATAATGAATCATGCCTAAATTGAATTTCTCTGGCCGTACTTTGGAAATCAGCCACACTGCTAAATCGGAGGATACCGTCTGTGGCACTAACATTGTTTACACTAACACAAACACCAAGACCTCGTTGAGAAACTTGAGAGGCATTATCTTGAGTATCTTGAGGTTCTACAGTATTATTTTTTACTAGATTCTCCTTTTTACAAGCAACAAAAGCAAATATTGCAAATCCGAGCATCATTAATTTCATTTTTTTCATACTTTTTAGACTGTTACTACAACAGAAAATTTTATAGTTATTAATAAATTGTTTGAATAAATTGTTTGAGATCACTCTACAAAATTAGTTGGCGATTTTTTACTAATCAAAATAAAATGGTTAATTTTATTTCTCAAAAGGAATTATCTTTTTCTTTAAATGAATACTTAAATTCTTAAATGGAATATTTTGACATTTATTAAGAATAAACATACTAAATACTAAAAATGGATAAAGGCTTTAAAATAAGAATACTTCGCGAAAGAAAAGGAATATCGCAAAAAGAAGTTGCTCTGAAACTAGGTATTAATCAAAGTAGCTACTGTAAAATGGAGGCCTGCGAGGAGCGTATTAGTATTGAAAATTGCCAAAAGATAGCTAATGCAATTGATGTCCGTCTTTCGGATATTTTAGAATTTGAGGGTAAATATGACTTTATTGAAAAAAGAACAGAACAAGAACTAAAAGAGTTAAAGGAAGAGAAAGTCTTATTGATCAAGGAAGTACAAGAGTTGAAGCATGAAAATTTTTAATTAGACGAGTCGAAAACCGCAGGAATAGCGATGGATACGTCGAGTATTTCTAACGAAGTATAACTAAAAATTTTATCGGATATTGGACGATTTTAAATGTATAAATGGTATTAATTAATCGTTTTTAACGATATTCTTTTAACGATCACCTAAACCTAATTGTAAAGTGGTTACATTTGCTCATTTTATTAGTTTATGAAAATTTTATATACTTACCTCAAACAACATAAATCACTTTTAGGTTTGGCCTTGTTTTTAGCAGCCATCAACCAATGTTTTTCGTTAACCGACTCTATTATTACAGGTAAACTCATCAACCGATTTGGAGAACCTCACCAAGAATTTGGAACCGATTTTAGTTACTTCACCAAAGAGTTAGCACTTTTTTTAGGCCTCTCGGTCGGTGCCGCCATGGCTTCGCGTATTGCTAAAAATTTTCAAGATTATTTTACCAACATTGTTATTCAACGCACTGGCGCACAAATGTACACCGATGGCATTAAAAAAGCGCTTTCGTTACCCTATAAAGATTTTGAAGACCAACGCAGCGGCGAAACATTAGGAAAACTACAAAAAGTAAAAACCGATACAGAAAAATTTGTAACACTTTTCATCACGCTTATTTTTCAATCGCTAATAGGCATTGCATTTGTTATTGTGTATGCGATAAATATTAATCCATGGTTAGGGCCTTTATATTTAGCTACTGTTCCTGTTATAGCCATGGTAAGCTCATTTTTAGGAAAAAAAATTAAAGCCATTAGCAAACAAATTTTGGGCGAAACAACGGCCTTAGCGGGTGCCACCACCGAATCGTTACGAAATATAGAGTTAGTGAAAAGCTTAGGTTTAGTAGAGCAAGAGGAAAAACGCTTAAACCAAACCACCTTAAAAATTTTAGGTTTAGAATTAAAAAAAGTAAGGTTTATACGCAGCCTAAGTTTTATACAAGGCACCACCGTTCATTTGGTTCGCACGTGTTTAGTATTTGCACTGTATTGTTTTGTATTTGATGGTGTTATTAAAGTAGGCGATTTAATTACACTCATGTTTTTTTCGTTTTTTATTTTTAATCCACTTCAAGAGTTAGGCAATGTTATTGCAGTTTATAACGAAACCAAAGTTAGCATGGATAATTTTACCAAATTAATGGCCTCTACATCCGATCCTATTCCGCCGAATCCAAATCCAATTGGTGCCATTAATACCTTGGTGTTTCAATCGGTTGGATTTAGGCACAACACCGCGCCTGGCTATGCCGTTAAAGATATTTCATTCAATATAAAAAGCGGCGAAACCATTGCTTTTGTTGGCCCTAGCGGTAGCGGCAAAACCACTTTAGTAAAATTGTTAGTGGGCTTATACCAACCCAACGAAGGTCAAATTCTTTACAATAACTGGAACGCCTCCACCATTAACATTAACGAATTACGCCACCAACTTGGATTTGTAACACAAGACCCGCAATTGTTTAGTGGTACCATTCGCGATAATTTATTATTTGTGAAACCCACAGCAACCGACGATGAAATTTTAGAAGTGCTTAAAAAAGCCGCCTGCGATAATTTATTAAAGCGTGCCGAAAAAGGTATTTACAGTACCATTGGCGAAGGAGGCATCAAAGTAAGTGGAGGCGAAAAGCAACGTTTATCCATTGCCCGTTCTTTATTGCGTAATCCACAATTACTTATTTTTGATGAAGCCACCTCCGCACTCGACTCTTTAACCGAAGAAGAAATTAGCGAAACCATTCGTTCAATTTCTAGCCAAAAAAATCAAATAACGGTTTTAATTGCGCATCGCCTTAGCACCATTATGCACGCCGATAAAATTTTTGTGTTAGAACACGGACACATTATTGAACATGGTAAACACGAGGAATTGTTAGAAGAAAAAAGTTTGTACTATGCCATGTGGCGACAACAAATTGGTGAACGTAAAAAACAAAAATAAATAAAATGGTATTCGTTAAACACTAATTTAGTTGGAACAATCCCATATCGTGGGGAAAATTTTAATTTTGCGGAATAAATTAAGATTTTTAAAATTGGATTATAAAGAATTAGCGAAGAGCATATTGCCCAAGGGCTTATTAGAATACTTTGATGTTTC
>JAAFIL010000013.1 GCA_013297775.1 Bacteroidota bacterium | reverse complement strand
GTTACAAACGCAGCTCTCAAACGTCCTCGTTACGCTTCGCTAAACAAGGACGAGATAAGGGTTCAAGTATTTTTACAGAGTTAGCTATTTTATTCTAAAGACCCTCTTTCTTAAAATCTCGGTTTAAAAACTTGTTCCAGGGCAAACATATTGTATATGTTTGAGCCAGTTTGTGTGCTGGGGCTATACTACAAATTTTTTCATCGTACTGATAAAATTTATACTGAGCGTAGTCGAAGCAAATAACTTCGCATCTTTGGACTAAAATATAAGTTGATTTGGTATTATTTATAGTGTTGTTCGGTTAATACAACATTTAATAGCAAATGATTTAACGTGTAAACTTTCGGCGGCGGTAATACAACTGAAAAAGTCCGAAACCTAACACTAAGCCCAATGGTAACACCATATTAATGATTTGCCATTTCCCTTTTTGTAATTCGATTTTTTTACGGTCGAGTAAACGTAATTTTACTTCGCGGGCGCGCAATTGTAACAAGCCCTCATCGTCTAACAAATAATTCATTGCATTTAAAAGAAAAGCCCTATTGGCATACGTTTGTCCCGAGTAACGATCGTAACCCAAAGGCATTACTGTTCCATTGCCGCGTTGAAAATCATTTCGAGCAATATCGCCATCGGCTACTACAATCATTTTTGTGGGTTTGCCGTACATTTTATAAGCAATGGCACTGTCTTTCATAATTACACTTGGTAAACGGTTTTCGAACACGCTACTAAATGCCCCTTCCAACAAACAGGCAATGGGTTGGTAACTGTCTTTAAATTGAGATTCGTTGGGTTGAAAACGCACCATAGATAAGGCTATGCGTGCTGGTGTTTGTTGTAATTTGGTGTAACGTGAGGTTCGTAATAAAATAGTTTTGGTAATGCCTTTAGCCATAACTGTATCGAGGGTGCCGCAAAATTCGGTTTTAATTAAATCTAAATTGCGTACAATTGGATGCGGTAAATCGGGCATAATAAGCGGGTTATATATCCACGGAAACAATTTAAAATTGGGTTGACCTTTTTTAAAGCCAATGTTAACCGGCACTTGCGCACATTGCAAATCTTGCACCAATACAGGATTTAAGCGCACGCCATATTTAAACAACATATCATCAATGCGCAGTTCGTTTTTTAAACCTAATGTATAGCCTTTTAAGCGAAACGTATCTTGGTTAATTTGAACCGGATCTACTAGCCACAATATTTTTCCACCACGCATGATAAATTGATCAATAATAAATTTATCCTTATCCGAAAACATGGAGTCGGGGCGTGTAATCACAATGGCATCGCTGCCTTCGAGGGCTTTTAATTTTTCGTTGATGCTAACTCGGTTTACCGAATAGTATTCGCTGAGCGATCGCATAAAATCGTAACGGTACAAGGTATCTAGTTCGGCGTGGCCTTCAATAAACGTTACCTCTTGTTTTTTTGTTTGTTGTAATTTGCGAATGGTGTTCGTTAAACTATACTCTAACTCTTGAACGGCATTGTTAATAGCGGCTTCGGGCGATACACCCACTTGACGTGTATAAATTTGCCAAGGCAATTCTTTTCGATCGTAAGTAACAATGGCACCTGGCCAAATTAAACTTTCGGATGTTTTTTCGCGGTTGCGATCAATGACTTGTTCGGGTATAATTCCTTTGTCGTATAATTGTTTTTCTAAACTGGTTTGGTCTTCTTTGGTGCCAACGTCGCCAGGGTTAATAAATTCGTATTCGATATTGTTGTTGCTGTAAGTTCTAAACTCATCTAGTAATTCTTTGGTTTCGTTGCGTAGGCGGCTAAACCCTGGGTTAAAGCTCCCTTCGAGATAGACTTTTAAATACACGACATCTTTTAATTCGCCCAACATTTTACGTGTGGTGGGTGCTAATGTATAACGCTTTTCGGAGGTTAAATCGAAACGCATAAAGTAAAAGTGAGCTATGAAATTAATTACTATTACACTGCCCACTAATGCTAGTAATACAGTTATATCGCGGCGTTTGTTGCCGTTCTGTTTTGCTGCTGCTACCATTTCCTACTTTCTAAAACCAATTTGGTTAATAAATTAAACACAACTATTATACTAACAAAATAAAGTAAGTCGCGTGTATCAATAACACCGCGGCTCATGCTCAGGTAATGGTCGTTAATTCCTAAGCCTTTTACTAAGCCGTCATAGGCTCCAAAAATTCCGCTTTGCGATATGAAATCGAAACCAATGTAGGTGAAGAAACTCAATAGCACGGCTATGATAAATGCAATAACTTGATTTTCGGCAATGGAACTGGCAAAAACACCAATAGATACAAAGCCTGCACCTAACATTAATAAGCCTATGTAAGAGCCTGTGGTGCCGCCGTGGTCAATGTTTCCTTTGGGGTAACCTAATACATAAACGGTGTAATAATAAATAAGTGTGGGTAACAAAGAAATTAAAACTAAAGTAAATCCTGCAAAATATTTAGCTAAGATAATTTGTAAATCGGTTAACGGTCGGGTTAATAACAATTCAATAGTGCCTGCTTTTTTTTCTTCAGAAAAACTACGCATGGTAATAGCAGGTATTAAAAATAAATAAACCCAAGGTGCTATAATAAAAAGTGGATCAATGTTGGCAAAGCCGTTTTCGAGAATATTTGAACCGTTGGCTTCGTTTGGAATAACCCATAAAAATAAACCCAAGAGGGTAATAAATACACCAATGACGAGGTATCCAATCACCGAACTTAAAAAACTTCGGATTTCTTTTATATACAATGTAAACATCTTTACAAAAATACTATTCTGTAAATTATGGGGAGCATTTTTACTAAAATTTCAACACGACCTGATGTTAATTAAATTGAACACTAATAAACGTGAGGTAATGGTGCGCTACTATTCCTCTTCGGGCAATGCTTCAATGCTTTGAATGTTATCGAGGATTTGATAGATTTTCCAGGTTTGATAAGCGGTGCGGTTAAGTTGGTTACTTAATACCACAATGGTTACTTTATCTTTTAAGCGGCGATGAAATGCGGTGCGATACCCATGCCACCAACCATTGTGGTAAACTTCTTTTTTTAGTGAGTCAGAAAAACTACGCATGCGCCAACCTAAACCATAATTACTTAATTTTTTTTCGGTGCTGTATGGCGTGTATGCCAAATCTTGCGTTTGGGCTTTAAGTAGTTTATTTTGAAAAAGGGCTTCGCTAAATAAAAATAAATCGTAGGGCGTTGAAAAAATACTTTTATCGCCTAACACATAATCGCTTGCATCGAGGGCAACAGGCTGCCATTTTAAATTATAGGGGTTTGCAATTTTGGAACGAATGGTGTCTAAATTAACAATGGTGCTTGTGTGGCGCATACCAAGGGGTTTAAAAATAGCGGTTTGAAGGTAATCGGAATAACTTAGTTTACTAACCTTGGCAATTAAAAGAGCTAACAGGGCGTAGTTGGTGTTGCAATAGTTAAAGCGGGTATTGGGTTTTAAATAGGGTTTGGGAACTTTAAAACAAAATAAATCCATTACCTCTTCGTTGTTCATTTTATAATTGGGTTGAGCAATTTGTTCGTTAAATAAATAAATGTAATTGGGTAAGCCCGAGCGGTGGTTTAGTAATTGTTGCACGGTTACATCGGGGTAAGGGAACTCGGGAAAATAGTTTTGAAAGGTATCCTCTAATTTAATTAAGCCTTGTTCGTAGAGCTTTAATACGGCTGTTGCGGTAATTACTTTTGATACAGAGGCCAATTGCATTTGGGTAGAGTCGGTTAATAAACTTGCACGTTCGCGGTTAGCATAACCCAAAGCCTTTTGGTATAAAATAGTTCCTTCTTTAGCAATAATGATAGTTCCATTAAATTGACCCGCTTTGTGTAAACGTGTAAACAAGGTGTCGAAACGATAGACTTGTAATTTTTGTTCGGCACTTAATGGTTTGGCGGTGTTTGGGGGTGAGGTTAAACTGGCATCTACTTTTTTGATAGACGTGTCGGCACTGTTTCCGCAACTGAAAATAAGGTGTAAAAATATATAGAGTAATAAAAAACGTTTCACTATTTTACTTTGGGTTTAGAGGGTGGGTTACCTTTCGATTTTTCTTCGGGTTTTTCATCTTCATCTTTATACTTGTCGTAATCGAGTTGATTGCCCCAAAAATTCATTTGTTGTTTAATCCATGCTTTGCGTTTATTGATGTATGAACTTGGCGGGTTGGCTTTATATATTCGTGGATTGGGCAATATGGCAGCAATGGCGGCGCATTCATCTTTACTTAACTGGGTTGCTTTCTTTTTAAACCAAAACTGGGCGGCGGCTTCGGCACCATAAACGCCATCGCCCATTTCGATGCTGTTTAAATAGACTTCCATGATGCGTTCTTTGCTCCAAATTAATTCGATTAACAACGTAAAATAGGCTTCAAAGGCTTTGCGTATGTAACTGCGTCCTGGCCACAGAAATACATTTTTAGCCGTTTGTTGACTAATGGTGCTTCCGCCACGCAGGCGTTTGCCCGACTCGTTATTTTTTAATGCTTTTTCGATGGCTTTAAAATCGAAACCAACGTGCTTTAAGTAATTTTGATCTTCGCTGCAAACCACGGCTAGTTGCAGCTTTGGCGAAATGGTTTCTAAACTTTCCCAATCGTGTTTTAAGGTCATGGATTTGCCATCCATCTTTTGTTCGACGCAGCGGATAAGCATTAATGGCGTTATGGGTATGGGAACCCAACGAAATAAAACAACCGAGGCTACTGAAATGATGGTAAACCATAAAGCAAACTTTAAGCAATAGCGACCCAGCGTTTTTAATACCGTTAACATTTGTCTGCAAATCTATTCGTAATTTTACTTCTTAAATGGGTGGGTCTTAAAATTAAATTAACTATTTGTTTTTAATTACTATGGTAAAAAAAATGGCAATATTAATAGCGTTATGTGTAGCAGCCTTTGCGGTGTTTTATTTTTATAACAGGTATCGAGTAGCTCCTAAAGTTAATTTTCCGGTGTTGCAGTTGCAAGATTTGAATGGACAAACGGTTAGTTTTGATTCGTTTAAGGGTAAAAAATTGGTGGTAAGTTTTGGTGCTAGTTGGTGTCCGAATTGTATTGAAGAGTTAACTATTTTAAAAAAGATAAACGATACGCAGTTGCAGGGTATAACGGTTGTGGTTATTAGTGATGAGCCTTTAGAAAAGATTAGTGCCTTTAAAGAACGCAGGGAGTATCCATTTATATTTTTGAAAATGGATAAGACGTTTGATGCCATTGGTATTCATTCTATTCCAACGACTTATATCGTTAATACGAAGTTAGAAGTGGTGAAAGAACAAGTAGGGTATATCAATTGGGAGGATGCGAGTACGTTGAATCATTTAAAAACGATTATGGAGTAAAGTGGTGTTAACGAAAGGCTGAGGCGTTGAATGTTGAGGTTGTGTTTTGGATGGCTCGCAAAGGCGCAAAGGAAGCAAAGGTTTGAATGTTGAGGTTGTGTTTTGGATGGCTCGAAAAGGCGCAAAGGACGAAAAGGTTTGTAAGGTTTGCTAAGAGGGATGTGGAGGGGTTATACCTTTTAGTTTAATAATCTCCGTTTTATTTTAATAATTTGCGTTGTTGAAATCTCTATTTAAAATAAAACACTAGAGTTTGTAGAAACTTTTTTACACCCTCCGTGAGGGATAATCTCGGTTTAACTATACCATAGCTATTAACTAAGCCTAACATTAGCAATAGATGAGGGGCACGCCCCAAAAATAATTGATAGATGACTTTTGATTTTACACCATTTATAAATGTTGAAGAGTTGGTAGTTTCTATTCTAAAGCTCTTCTTTCTTTAAATGTGTTAGTAGATAAAGTGCGTTAGGTCTAAATTAAATTTCTATGCTTCCTTCTTTTTCTTTTTTTGTGTAATCAACAATTAGTAAATAATACATAAAGACACCAAAGGCATACAACGCCGATGTGATTAAAAAGATGGAAACAAAAGGCAAGTGTATGCCTAACATGAGAGATACTAAATATCCGCTTAATACCCAACTGCCGCTCCAGATGGCACTGGTTAAGGCACTGGTTATTTCTTGATTGGAGCGTCCGACATATTTTAGTACAACTTCGGTGGTCATGGGGCCAGCCATGTTCATTAGGGGTTGGCGGAGTAAGTAACATATTATGGCGATGTAGAGGGCAATGTTATATTGGTTATAAAGTTGTGTGGTGGCTAAGGCTATCAAAGATACAACGGCTAATGATTGAGTAGTTGGAATCGCAATTTTATATCCTACCTCTTGTTTAATGCGTGGCACCAACATAGCTGCCCAAGCCACTAATACCGCAGCAATGGAGCTAATAATGGAAAAGCCACCTTTGTCGAGGTGATGTACTTTTTCGAAGAAGAGGCTGATGAACGGAATGGTTAAGCCAGCACCTGTAGCAATAATTAAAGTGGGGATGAGTGCTTTCGTAATGATGAACCAATTGGTAGGCTTGGCGGTTATTGGCTTTATTTCGCCTTGATGCAGCGGTTCGGCTAAGTTTTCGTTAAACTTGGTATGCATTAAAAAAAAGACGCCACTAAACCCTAGTAGGCAAAAAATAATTAAAACATTGCGTTCGTTAAATAAGGTGGGATTAATAGCATCTAAAATAAAAATTAAGACCCCTGATAAAATACCTCCAAAACTCCACGTGCTATAACTTAGAGCAATACCTGCAGTTTGGTTTTCTTTAGCAGCGTTGCGTAAAATAAATGGCGAAATAGGTATTTGCATAAAGGTGAACGATGCGCCCCAAAGTAATAGCGAGGTGTATATTAGCCAAGGGATTTTTAAAGCAAAAGCAAGGATAATGAGTAAACCAAATAAAGGTACGAATATAGAAGATAGGTAAAAATAATTGGCTAGGCGGCGGCCTTTTATTAATTGCCCAAGTGGAATGGCTAAAATGAATACTCCTAAAAATCGGAACATGATAAAAAGTGCAATTTGTTGATCGCTGTATCCTTCTCGTGTCATGTAAAGTGGCAATATATTCATAAACGTGGCATTAACCATTTGAATAAAAAATTCGGCTATAATAACACTTAGTATTTGTGGCTCTAGCTTTCGGTAATCGTTGATGAATTTGGGTAATTTAATCATGCTGTCGAATTAAATCTATGTAAGCGGTTATGGTTTCGGGGGCTTGGGGGTCGAAGGTTTCAAAGTTTCCTTGATTTTTAAACCAGGTGATTTGACGTTTGGCATAGTGCCGGGTGCGTTGTTTAATTTTATCAATGGCTTCGGTTAAACTATATGCTCCATCGAGGTGCGCCATTAGCTCGGTGTAACCTACTGTTTTTAGTGCGTTGTAGTGGCGATAGGGCAACAAGGTTTGCGCTTCGGCTAACCAACCCATTTCCATCATGGTTTCTACGCGGCTGTTGATGTGTTGATAAAGCACATTGCGTTCGATATTTATAAATAGAGGGATGGCGGTAAACGAACGTTGAACTTGCGTTTGCTTTAATTGTGAGGAGAAGGTTTGTCCACTAAACTCAATCACTTCTAAGGCTCTCATTAAGCGTTGTGGATTATTTATATCTACAAGCTTATAATAGGCTTCGTCTTTTTGTTTTAATTGCTGTTGCAGCCAAGCCAAGCCGTTTTGAGCAAAAGTGGTATTGAGGTGTTCGCGAATGTGAAAGGGTATTTCGGGAAAATCATCTACTCCGTTTAAAATGGCATTGATGTAAAGTCCTGAACCTCCTACCAAAACAGCCACATTGTGTTCTTTTAAAAGATGTTCTATTAAAGGGATGGCTTCTTTTTCGTAATGCCCTGCCCCGTATAATTCGGTAACGGATTTGTTGTTAATGAAATGGTGTTTAACTTGTGCTAACTCTTTTAAACTGGGTTTAGCGGTGCCAATGCTCATTTCTCTGTAAAATTGTCGACCATCGGCGGAAATGATTTCGCAGTTGTAGCGTTGCGCTAGAGCAATGGCTAACTTTGTTTTACCCACGGCGGTGGGGCCACCAATAACTATTAAAAATTGCGAAGGCATTTGGGCTAAAGCACATTACTGGTTTGTTCTTTTATTTTTTCGAGTTCGTCTTTCATTAATACTACTAATTTTTGAATGGGTGCATCGTTGGCTTTGCTGCCAATGGTATTTATTTCGCGGCCAATTTCTTGGGCTATAAAATTAAGTTTACGTCCGGCACCTGGCTCTTTTAGTGTGCTCACAAAATAATCGAGATGGGTCTTCAGTCGCACTTTCTCTTCGTTGATGTCGAGTTTTTCGATGTAGTAAATTAATTCTTGCTCTAAGCGATTTTCATCTACTTTTTCTTTTGATATTACTTCGTATAAATTTTGACGAATACGGTCTTTAATAGTTTGTACGCGTTGTGCGTCGAGTACCTTTACTTGCTCTAGGTGTTTGTCTATGGCGGTTAATCGGGTTTCAAAATCGTTTTGTAGGGCTTGCCCTTCGGTTATACGAAAGTTGTCTATGGCCTTTATGGCTTCGAGAAGCGCGTGTTTAATGCTTGCCCATTCGTTTTCATCGGCTTCTTTTCGTTCGCTTTTAAATACATCGGGCATTCCGATTAGTGTTTGCAGTGGGTTAACGAGGGGTTCGTTGAGTGCGCTTGCTAGTTGCTTTAATTGGTGGTAGTAGTGTGTGGCTAATGGGGCATTGATTCCTAAAACACTTTCTTCGGTTTGCTTTTCGAGTGCAATGGACACATCTATTTTACCCCGTTCGAGTTGTTTTATTAATGTGTTTCGTATTTCGATTTCGTAATTTCGGTAAATGCTGGGTAAGCGTAAATTAATATCGGCACCTTTGCTGTTTACGGAGCGCAGTTCTACTGTTATAGTGGTGTTTCCTTCTGTTGTTACGGCTTTTCCAAAGCCAGTCATTGATTTTATCATACAGTTTTATTTTTTTTAGGGTGCTGATGGCTGACTAAATATAAGCCCGAAATTATTAATAATCCTGAAATTATTTTAGTGGGGGTTAAATGGTCGGCACTTAAATAGATAGCTACCAAAGATGCTAAGAAGGGTTGCAAATAAATGTAAGCACTGGCCACCGAAGGGCTTAATGTTTTAATGCCGTAAATATTAAAGACGTAAGCTAAAAATGTTGTAGCAATAACTACAAAGCTTATGGCTTGCCAAGTGTGCATTGTAAATAAATGCCATGGTACAACTTGTAATTGGGTCCAGGCAATGGGGGTGATGCCGATGGCTCCTATTAAAAATAACCAACGCATTAAGATAAGCGGGTGGTATTTTTGCATGAGGGGTTTAGCAAAAATTATAAAAACAGCCCAAGAGATGGCGTTAACAAGGGTCATTACATCGCCTACTAAAGTGGTGCTGCCTAACTCGAAATGACCTTTAAATAATAATAAGTTTAATGCCCCAGCTATGGCAAGGGCCAAGCCTATTAAGCGCAAAGGTTGAATGCGCTCTTTTAAAATAAACGCCATTAATAGCACCACAATAATGGGGTTAGAAATCATGATGATGGCTGAGTTAATGGGTTCGGTTAAGCTGAGGCCCCAAATATAAAACACTTGATTAATGAGTACACCCGATATGGCTAGTAGTAACAAACGTTTGATGTCGCTTTTATGAATGTTGGTGTTTGGAACAAACATACTGCTTATCCAAAATAAAATACAAGCCCCAATAATGCGAAAAAAAACGAGGGCAAAAGGTTGTAAAAACTGCGGCATTAACTCTTTAGCGATGCTATAATTGAGTGCGTAAATGATTTGCGCTAGTAATAAAGCGATATGCCCTAGACCTTCTTTTTTCAAAACGTTGCAAAGGTGCTTATTTTAATTGGGATAACCATATATTGGTTTTGTTGCAGCACAGTTTTGATGGAAGTCGTTTAAAGTCAAACTAAGTAAAGCCTTTATGCGCCTTTTTGATTTTTACTTCGTTAAATTTTTCGAGATAAATAGAGTCCATTAGCTCTGCAAAATTTGCCTTCTAAAAATCAAAAATTCATTATAAATTATTTATTTATTTGTTTATTTATTTATTTATTTCAACTTTAACAACCTCATTAAAAACCGAACAACCTTTACCTCTGGCTTTTCGTTAGCCGTCTCTCTTTCCGAAATTTGCTATTAGAGCCGAGAACTGTATGCCTTGTAATAGCTGTGTTAATTGGCTTTAAGGCCGAAATTGGATTATTTTAATGTATATTTGGGTTCAATTTTTTTGTTTAATGTTTGCAAAGTGTGTAGATCAAACGGGACATGAAGTGTGTTTATTACATCCACCCTTGCGTATTATTTCGTTGGTGCCTTCGTTGAGCGAGTACTTGTGGGATTTGGGCTTGCAAAGGCAACTGGTGGGTATTACTAAATTTTGCATACATCCGAAAGAGCTATTTGAAACGGTGAGCCGTGTTGGCGGCACTAAGCAATTAAATCTCGAAAAAATTAAAGCACTAAAGCCCGATTTGATTATAGCTAATAAGGAAGAAAACGATCAAACTCAGATTGAGTATTTAAAAAAAGAGTTTTCAGTTTATGTGAGTGATGTTGTTACGGTTGAACAGGCATTTACGATGATGCTTGATATTGCCGAATTAACAGGGACTTTGACTAAGGCTCGATGGATGCTTGAACAAATTCGCCAAAAGTTAGAAGGTGTCAAAAATAAAGCTGCGGGCAAAAAAATAGCTTATTTTATTTGGCAAGAGCCTTATATGTTGGCAGGTGGGCAAACGTTTATAAATAGTTTATTGGCGCATTGTGGGTTTACTAATGTGGTGGCACATTTAGAGCGTTATCCCGAAATGAAACTCGAAACTTTGTTGGCCTTAGGTGTAGAAACTTTATTTTTATCGAGCGAGCCTTTTCCGTTTTCGGATAAGCATGTTTTGGCCTTAAACGCCGCATTGCAGCAACAACAGTTAAACCAACCTGTTGGGGTTAAATTGGTGGATGGGGAAGCCTTTAGTTGGTATGGCAGCCGACTTTTAAGATTTGATATTTATGTAAAGCAATTGCTAAACAATTTTTAAAATAGCTTTCCATGTTTTGCGAAAATTTGGAAAATTAAACTTTAAATTAAATTTGGTATTTTAATTTTAATTGGTTTTCTTTAAAGTTCAATTATAGAATACTAATGAAAACAGGAACAATTAAATTTTTTAATGAAACAAAGGGATTTGGTTTTATTAAAGAGGACGGGTCAAATGCAGAACATTTTGTACACGCCACAGGTCTAATAGACAAAGTTAAAGACAATGACAAAGTTGAATTCGAGGTTTCCGAAGGTAAACGAGGTCCAAGTGCGACGAATGTAAAAAAAATCTAAGCATATACATCTTTTAACGTTAAAGGCTATCTAAACAGATAGCCTTTTTTCGTTTATGCCATTTATAAATACGTTATACCAATATCGGTTCTAAAAGATACAAGTTGAATCAGGATTATTTTTCTTTTAGGCGACGAAAAAATTATAGGCGTAGCAAGGCCTACGGGTATAATTTTTGAGGAAGTATAAGAGAAAAAGAAATTGGGTCAACGTATCTTTTAGAAATGATGTTGGTATTATACCTCAACGCGTCATATTTTAATCCAACTAGATTTAACTTGCTCGGCATAACCAGCACTAAGTTCAAAAAGGCCGTTGGATTATTTTGTCCTAAGTAAGTGGTATTATTTAATTTTATCCACGTTCATTACAGTTGCTTCGCCAGTTGTGCAAATGGTGCCTGTAGCCGCATCTTTAATAATTGTTTCAACAATGGCTCTGTTTTTTTCTTTGATGACTTCTTTAACGGTGAATACTGCTTCGTAAGCCGTATCTACATACATGGGCTTTAAAAATCCGAGGGACTGTTTCAAATAAATGGTGCCTTCGCCTGGAAATAGTGTTCCGAATACTTTACTAAAAAGAGAAGCACCTAACATGCCGTGCATGATGGGGCGTTTAAATAACGTTTTAGCGGCATACGTGGCGTCGGTATGCACGGGATTTTTATCGCCTGTTACCTCGGCAAATTGGTTCACTTCGTGTTGGGTGAAACTAAATGCGTGAGTATAAGTGGTGTTTACTTCTATCATAATTGTTAAAATTTAAACAAATATAAATAAATATCATTTTGTGTGCAGCGTTTTTACAAACGAAGCGTCTTATATTAAAGCATGAAAAGAAATCTTACATATATAGGTGTTTTAGCTTTCTTCTTTTTAGAAGCGATGTTAAAATACTAACAAACGCGCTGTCGTGTACAGTAACAAAAGTAGTGTGTTGTACTTTGTTTTGTTTCGTGTAAAAGGCCTCTTTGAAGGCTCGAGTTGTAAAAGGACAAATGGTTTTTTCAGGGTTGTTATTTTCCGTTTGTTCTTTAGCAGGTCGAGTTCTCAAAGGGGTCTTTTAATTCAGAGTGTAATACCAAAAGCAGATATATTTTAGTCCAATCTTTTGATAAAAATTGGTGCTATTTTCGTTGCTAATTTTCGACGTAGCTGCCTGCTACGCCTGTAATTACCGCCTCAATCCCACCAATTTTTATTGGCAAAATCTTTGGACTAAAATACATTTGCATTCGGTATAACTCAATAAAGACAACCTTTCAGAATCTAAATTTTGCAAATGGCACGCTAAGGCGCAAAGGGATAAATGGGTTAGTTACTGGCAACAAGTTTTAACTTAAATTTCAAAAAAGATTTAGGACTAAGCCTAATCTATTTGTCATTTTTTAGTTTCCATTAAGTTTTGATACGTTGTATCTAAAAATTGTTTGGCCTCATCAAATTGGTTAGGAATAAGTCCATCTAAAATGGCTTCTTTTAAGGCTTCCTTTAAAATACCTACTGTTTTACTGGGTTGTAAATTATAAAACTGCATAATCATTTCGCCGCTAATAGGCGGTTGCCAATTTCGGATTTTATCTTTGGTTTCTATTTCCACTAATTTACGACGTACCACTTCGAAGTTGGCTAAATACCGTTTTACTTTATTTGGATTTTTGGTGGTAATGTCTGCTTCACAAAGTGTCATTAAATCATCTATGTCTTCTCCAGCCTCGAATAATACACGGCGCACGGCACTATCGGTAACTTCGGTTTTGGCTAAAACGATGGGGCGTAAATGCAGCAATACTAACTTTTGCACATACTTCATCTTTTCGTTTAGTGGCAATTTTAATGCATCAAAAATTTTAGGAACCATGCGCGCGCCTTTGTCTTCGTGTCCATGAAAGGTAAATCCGTGTCCCTCCTCGAAACGTTTGGTGGCGGGCTTGGCTATATCATGTAAAATGGCAGCCCAACGCAACCATAAGTTATTGCTTTTTTTTGCGACGTTATCTAATACTTCTAAAGTGTGGTAAAAATTATCTTTATGCGATAAGCCTTTAATGGTTTCGACACCTTGCAGTTTGGCCATATCGGGGAAAATGAGTGGGAGTAAGCCTGTATCGAATAATAATTTAAAGCCGATAGATGGGGTAGGCGATAAAATAATTTTGTTTAACTCATCGGCAATGCGTTCTTTACTCACAATGCTTAGGCGTTCTTTATTTTTACTGATAGCGGCTAAAGATTTTTCTTCGATGGTAAATTGTAACTGAGTGGCAAAACGGATGGCGCGCATCATGCGCAGAGGATCGTCGCTATAAGTAATATCGGGATCGAGTGGTGTACGAATTATTTTTTGTTCTAAATCTTGAATACCACCAAATGGATCTAATAACTGTCCATAATGTTGGCCGCTTACGCAAACGGCTAAGGCGTTAATAGTGAAATCGCGGCGGTTTTGGTCATCTTCTAAAGTACCATCTTCTACAATGGGTTTACGCGATTGGCGGTTATAGCTTTCTTTACGTGCGCCTACAAACTCAATTTCCAAATCGTTGAATTTAACTTGTGCGGTGCCAAAGTTTTTAAATGTATTGAGGTGAGCCTCATTGCCCAATGCGCTATGGATGCGTGTTGCCAAATCAATTCCTTTGCCAATGGTTACAATATCTATATCTTTACTTGGGCGGTTTAAAAAAATATCTCTGACGTATCCACCAATCACATACGCATCGGTTTGCTGTTCGGTGGCACAACGGCGTACTAGTTGAAAAATTTCTTGATTTAAAAATTCGAACATGGGTTTAGCATTAGGGCGTAGTAGAAGAAACTGGAATTACTTTTCCATTAAAATATTGGTGTCCGGTTAAACTAAAATTACCAATAAATGATGCCATTTCAGCGGCTTGTAAAGGTGCTTTGTATTTGGGGAATGCTTTAGTGAGCATTTCGGTTTGCACAGCCCCAATGGCCAAACAGTTTACCACAATGTTGCGGGATTTAAACTCTTCGGCTAAACATTCGGTGAGTCCTGTAATGGCGGCTTTACTACTACTGTAAGCACTTAAGCCAGCAAACTTGGCAGTACCTTGAAACCCACCCATACTACTAATGTTTACAATGTGCGATTTGTGTTTGTTTCCTAAAAAAGGCAGTAGGGCTTGGATGAGTAGGAACGGAGAAAATACATTGGTTTGGTAAACAGCGTGTAACTCTTTCGCATTAATTTTTTCGAAGGGTTTGTTTACAATTTGCCCTGCATTGTTTACTAAAACAGCCAAGGTTTGCTTCTGCTTTTTAACAGTAAGTGCTATTTTTTTTCGTCCTGCTAGTGTATTTATATCGGCGGCTAGGGCAATAATGTTAGTAAATCCATACTGTTTTTTTAATTTTTGGATGGTTTCTATTTTTCGAGAAACGGCAATGATGGTATGGTTTTCATCACTTGCCATTTGTTTAAGTAATTCAAATCCAATTCCTTTAGAAGTGCCTGTTATGAGCAAAAGCATATTAATTTTTATTGGCAAAGGTAAATGATTAATTTTATGGTGATGAATAAACTTTTTGTTAGTTTTATTTTTGTGTGCTGTTTATTACTAAAAGTAACAGCTCAAAACGATAGTGTTTATACAGGTAAGCCAGAAACGCCTCGGGATAAGACTAAGAAAAACCCTAACGCATTTAAGTGGCGCGAGCGTTTGGTATTTGGCGGTAATTTTGGGTTATTATTTGGCCCTATCACTTTTGTAGATATTTCGCCTTTAGTTGGTGTGAAAGTAACCTCAAAATTTGTGGTGTCGGCTGGTGTTATTTATAATTATTACCGCGAGCAATCGGGTAATTTTAGCTATAGTACTAATTTATATGGTGTGAGAAGCCAAGCGCAATACTTTATAATTCCTACTTTGTTTGCACAAGTAGGTTACGATTTAATTAACAGGAATAATCCTTTTTCGAGAGACCCAAACAGCCGCGTTAATGTAGAGAACTATTGGGTTGGCGGTGGGTATCGGTATTCTATTGGGCAACGAGCAGCCTTGCAAATGAGTGTACTATATAATTTAAATCAAACTCGTTTATCGCCATACAGAAATCCCAATGTGTTTATTGGTTTTGTAGGTGGATTTTAACTTTATGAATGGAATGGGATTAAATGATTTTAATTCATAATTCAAAGATATGTCTCGTTAGATTAAATTATTCTTTAATAATAGGGATACATTAAATAAGTATAGCACGCAAAGACGCAAAGTTCGCAAAGGAAGAAGTTGTGTATTACTTGTTGATGCTACATAAAGGATAAATGACTTTGTTCGTTAATGCCCAGATAAACTATATTTAATTCTAGAGGCTCTCTTTCTTGAAATTTGGTACAAAGTATCAGTTCATTCGGTAAAAGCAAATAGTAATTTTCGATTTTAACCATAAACAGACCGTTGAAGTCTATTATGAAAAAAGCTGCCCTTTTGAGGCAGCTTTTAATTTTTGATTCGAGATGGAGTGTTATTCAACAATTAATTTTTTGGTAGTAGTTAATCCATTTACTGAAACTTTTACCATATAAATACCTGATGTTAAGTTTTCTAAGCTCAATGAAATGTTGTTTTCGCCAACCTCGCCATTGTTTTTAAGTTGCTTCACCAATTGACCTACTGTGTTGTAAACCGATACATCAATGGTGTTAGCTGTATTTAATTTTACGCTTAAACTAACTTTGTCTTTTGCCGGATTAGGGATTAAACCATAAGCTAAATCTTTCGCATTAGGTTTGTTTTCATCAATACTTACAATACAAACAAAGTTTGAAATTTCTCCAGAAATATAATAATTGGTGTTAGCTCCTTGTGAAACCAATGGTGCACTATTAGTTACTGTAATTGGAACTTGAAACAAAGAATTTGAACTTGCCTTCATTTTTGGAGATACATGGTGAAAATATGCTTTTCCTTTAACACGGTTATTAGTTGCATTACTTTGTAAATTTGCGGTCATATTTGTGATATTGGGATCAATCGTTATTGTATTGTTAGCAGTACAAACCAAACGTGCTTTTATGTTTGGAAATTGTAAAAATTTACTCGTCGTTTGAGTCGTATCGCCCTCCACATAAACGAAAGCAATGCGGTCGCCTACTATGCTTCGAGAAAGTTGCAAACGAGCACTAGAAACTTGTTTATTACCAGTAGCACCAACATCCGTTATAGGATTGGCAGAGAAACTTGAAGCTGCTTGATTCCCACTTGGTGCTTCAGTTTGTGCCGAGTCAATAGTGTAAAATTTCCAAGGAGCAGAGCCATCACCCATAAAGTCGTAAACATAAGGGAAACCACCACCAGTATAAATAAAACGTCGTCCACCAAAAGTACTCAAAAAGAATGCCGAGTCAGGGTCACTACTAAAAGAAGATTGAATAAAACAGCCAATGTGTAGGTTATTACTAGCATCTACTGTTAAATCAATTCCGTCGCTAGCACTAAAGAATGGTACTGCTAGATTAGAATTGGTATTTACTGGCGCAATACGATCCAAAACTGTTTGCATAGCTGGTGAGTTGAAATCTATACTACTCAATAAAGACCAAGAAGCACCACTATTCGTTGATTTGTAAATGAGTGGTTGAATCCCAATATTAGAACCAGTTGCGCCTTGGCGAGCACCTAAAAACATAGCATAACCTATTGTACCTGCTTCGTTCCAAGCCATGTAAGGTGTGTTGGTTAGTACTTTGTCGCCTCCACTTTCAGTAGTAACAGGTGGGGTAATATTTGTTGAGCTCCAAACGAAAGCACCCGCACTAAATACGCCTTTAACAATTTCTGCACCACTTAAACCATTAGCAGTTGTATTATTAAAGTCAACAAATACGGGACCCATTCCATGTACTACACCGTCATCGGTGATGTCAAAACCAGTTCTTATATAATCGGCTTTGCCAAAAGGCCCTGTTGGTGCAACGTTACCAAAAAATTGCACATCGGTACCTTGCGTGTTTTTAGGAGTTAGACTAACCTGCTTGCTAGCAAACCAATTACCTGAAAAATTGGTACCAGCTACAGTTGGACCCATCCCTACAATGTAAGCGTTTTGTAAATTGGTGTTACCTGGCGCACTGTATAAACCACCTTGTGGAAAACGACCTGCATTAGTTACGTCAGCCCAAATACAAGTACTATCCCAAGTGGCACCCATATTAGCTGAAAATAAAGTTACAATAGCTCCCGAGTTATTGCCTGGAGCAGCCACATACGTTGGGCTTTTACGGTGTACAAATGTTACGGCATCTACATTTTTATTCCAACGTATATTTTTGGTAGCACTCTCTAACATACCAAACGCATTCATTGAGCCGCCAAAAGGAAGCACCGTAATGGCAGCACTTGCAGCACTCGACTTTGCATTTGAAGTAACTGTAGGCTCTTCTGTTGTGGTACTTACATTTGAAGCCATTTTTTGCTGAGGTAAAGTCGTTTCATCTAACGCAAACCTTTTTTTTAATTCGTTAGCAGTGTTTACGCAGCCTGTTGCTTTAAACTTCCGTTGTTGTTGAGGATAGGCACTAATACTAATCAGTAAGGCACTTCCTAAAAATAAATGTTTTTTCATGTAATAAATTATTTAGTTATTTAATATCTGTGTGAGAGATATTATAAATTTAGTGAAGCTAAGGTATTTTTAACCAGTTTACTAATAAATGGGCGAAAAATATTGGTAATTGGTCAGTTTAAACAAATAAGTGGTAGTTCTAGGATTAAATAAATTTTAGTTTTGATAGAATGATTAATGCCAAAAGCAACTATTTTAACAAATACTTATGCGGAAAAAGAGGTGGTTATAAGTATAAAACTGAGTTACCTGAAAGGTATGAAATAAATACTTAGCTATACTTTTTAACAATAAAAAGAGGCTGTTCACAAAAGTTGTGAAACAGCCTCCCTGAATTTTGATTAGAAGCAATTACTATTCAACAATTAATTTTTTGGTAGTCGTTAGTCCATTTACTGAAACTTTTACCATATAAATACCTGATGTTAAGTTTTCTAAACTCAATGAAATGTTGTTCTCTCCAACTTCGCCATTGTTTTTAAGTTGTTTTACTAATTGACCTACCGTGTTGTAAACCGATACATCAATGGCATTAGCTGTATTTAATTTTACGTTTAAACTAACTTTGTCTTTTGCCGGATTAGGGATTAAACCATAAGCTAAATCTTTAGCATTGGGTTTATTTTCATCAACATTTACAGTGCATGAAAAATTTGAAATTTCTCCAGAAATGTAATAATGGCTATTGGCTCCTTGTGAAACCAATGGTGCACTATTAGTTACTGTAATTGGAATTTGAAATAAAGAATTTGAACTTGCCTTCATCTTTGGAGATACATGGTGAAAATACGCTTTCCCTTTAACACGGTTGTTAATTGCACCACTAGGTAAATTTGCGGTCATATTTGTGATATTGGGATCAATGGTTACTGTATTGTTAGCGGTACACACCAAACGTGCTTTTATGTTTGGAAATTGTAAAAATTTACTCGTCGTTTGAGTCGTATCACCCTCTACATAAACGAAAGCAATGCGGTCGCCCACTATGCTTCGAGAAAGTTGCAAACGAGAACTAGAAACTTGTTTGTTACCGTTAGCATCAACATCTGTTATAGGATTGGCAGAGAAACTTGAAGAGGCAGAGTTACCACTTGGTGCTTCGGTTTGTGCTGAGTCAATGGTGAAAACTTTCCAAGGAGCAGAGCCATCACCCATAAAGTCATAAACATAAGGGAAACCACCACCAGTATAAATAAAACGTCGTCCACCAAAAGTACTTATAAAGAAAGTAGAGTCGGGGTGATTGCTATTGGCTGATTGAATAAAACAGCCAATGTGTAAATTATTGTTAGCATCTACTGTTATATCAATCCCGTCGCCAGTGCTAAAGTAAGGTACAACCAAGTTAGAATTGGTAGTTACTGGCGCAAGACGGTCTAAAACTGTTTGCATGGCTGGTAAGTTGAAATCTATATTATTCAATAAAGACCAAGAAGCCCCACTATTTGTTGATTTGTAAATAAGTGGTTGTAAGCCTACATTAGAACCAGTTGCTCCTTGACGAGAACCTAAAAACATAGCATAACCTACTGTGCCTGCTTCGTTCCAAGCCATGTTAGGTGTGTTGGTTAATACTTTATCTCCGCTCACATCAGTAGTAACAGGTGGGGTAATGTTTGTTGAACTCCATACGAAAGCACCCGCACTAAATACACCTTTAATAATTTCTGCGCCACTTAAACCGTCGGTAGTTGTGTTATTAATATCAACAAATACAGGACCAATACCGTGTACTACGCCATCGTCAGTGATATCGAAACCAGTTCTTACATAATCGGCTTTGCCAAAAGGCCCTGTTGGTGCAGCGTTACCAAAAAATTGCACATCGGTACCCTGCGTGTTTTTAGGAGTTACACTAACCTGCTTACTGGCTAACCAAGTTCCTGTAAAAGCATTACTAGCTACAGTTGGACCCATCCCTACAATGTAAGCGTTTTGTAAATTGGTGTTACCTGGCGCACTGTATAAACCGCCTTGTGGAAAACGACCTGCATTAATTGCGTCGGCCCAAATACAAGTACTATCCCAAGTGGCACCCATGTTAGCCGAAAGTAAAGTTACAATAGCTCCTGAATTATTTCCGGGCGAAGCTACATACGTTGGGCTTTTACGGTGTACAAACGTTACAGCATCTACATTTTTATTCCACCGTAAATTTTTGGTAGCACTCTCTAGCATCCCAAACGCGTTAATTGAGCCACCGATAGGAAGCACTGTAATGGCAGCACTAGCAGCACTCGATTTTGCATTTGTAGCAGTTGTAGGCTCTTCTAATGTAGTGTTTACATTTTGAGTCATTTTTTGTTGAGGTAAAGTCGTTTCATCTAACGCAAACCTTTTTTTTAATTCGTTAGCAGTGTTTACGCATCCTGTTGCTTTAAACTTCCGCTCTTGTTGAGGATAGGCACTAATACTGATTAGTAAAGCACTCCCTAAAAATAAATGTTTTTTCATGTAATAAATTATTTAATTATTTAATATCTGTGTGAGAGATATTATAAAGATAGTGAAACTAAGATATTTTTAAAAGGTTTACTAATAAATAAACGAAAAATATTGGTAAATGGTCGGTTTAAATAAATAAGTGGTAGTTTTAAGATTAAATAGAGCTTAGTTTTGATAGAATGGTTAATACTAAATTTTAAAAAAACTTAAAACAAAACCTACTTTATCATCCGCTTCTTATTAAGGCAAATAGAAATCATAGAAGAATAATACGTTAACAATTCCACCAAAAATCAAATCAGCATAAATCTCCATTGAAAAGGTTTTACTTATATTAAACTTTCGATTACCCCTACAAATTCCTGAGGCATCATCTTGGTTAAAAGGATTATTTGTATTTTTAGACGCTTTTGAGGCAATTATTAGCGATTAATTTATCTATAAAAAATAAATGATATGAAAGGAATTATTTTAGCTGGAGGTTCGGGTACGCGTTTACATCCACTCACTTTAGCCATGAGTAAACAAATGATGCCCATTTATGATAAACCCATGATTTATTATCCGTTATCGGTTTTAATGATGGCAGGTATCAATGAAATTTTAATTATTTCAACGCCCCACGATTTACCTAATTTTCAAAAATTACTCGGCTCGGGCGAGCAAATTGGTTGCAAATTTTCTTATATCGTTCAAGAAGTACCCAATGGTTTAGCACAAGCGTTTGTGCTGGGCGAGTCGTTTATTGGCTCTGATAAAGTAGCACTTATATTAGGTGATAATATATTTTACGGGGTAGGCTTAGGCCGTATGTTACAAAAAATTAATAACCCAGTTGGAGGTGTTGTTTTTGCCTATCATGTGAGCGACCCAGAGCGTTATGGTGTTGTAGAATTTGATAAAACGCATAAAGTTCTCAGCATAGAGGAAAAACCAACGGTTCCAAAAAGTAATTATGCAGTTCCTGGTTTATATTTTTACGACAACAGCGTTGTTCAAATTGCTAAAGAATTAAAACCAAGTGCCAGAGGTGAATATGAAATTACAGACGTGAATAAAGTTTATTTACAACAAGGTTTATTGCAAGTTAGCATTATGGATAGAGGAACCGCTTGGTTAGATACAGGCACGTTTGCTTCGTTAATGCAAGCGGGGCAATTTGTGCAAGTTATTGAAGAACGTCAAGGACTTAAAATTGGGTGCATTGAAGAGGTTGCTTTTAAAATGGGATACATTACCCGCGAGCAACTCATTAGCATTGCACAACCCTTAACCAAAAGCGGTTATGGCAATTACTTAATTGAACAAGCTAATCAACTGTAATTTAAAAGTAAGAAGGTTGTGGTAAAAGAATACACTATTTTATTAAAACTTTTTTTGGATCATTTAAAAATTTACACCTCAGAATTAAATGAAAAACGTCCAAAAGAATTATACGAACCCGAACAATATATTTTAAACTTAGGTGGTAAACGCTTACGCCCTTTATTAGCACTTATTGCTTGCGATATGTTTGGTGCAGATCCACGAAATGCACTAAACGCCGCCATGAGCGTGGAATTATTTCATAATTTTTCGCTTATACACGACGATATTTTAGATGCCGCGCCTCTACGGCGAAACCAAGCCACCGTTCATAAAAAGTGGAATACCAACATTGCTATTTTAAGTGGCGATGTAATGCTGGTGAAAGCCTTTGATGTATTGCAAACAGAAGAGGCCAACCAATTAAAAAACCTTTTAAACGTTTTTACACAAACCTCTATCGAAGTGTGTGAAGGTCAGCAATGGGACATGAATTTTGAACAGGAAGAACGGGTAAGCGTAGAAGACTATATTCAAATGATTAGTTTTAAAACAGCCGTTCTTTTGGGTTGCAGTTTACAAATGGGTGCTATTTGTGCCAATGCCACTAACATTCAACAAATAGCAATTTATAATTTTGGAAAACATTTGGGTATTGCATTTCAATTGTTAGATGATATGCTAGATGCGTTCACCGATAAACCTGAAGCATTTGGGAAACAGGTAGGTGGTGATATTATTGCTAATAAAAAAACATTTTTACTTTTAAAGGCAATGGAATTGGCAAATGCAGACCAAACCAAACGACTAAACTTGATGCTGCAATTAAGCACAAACGAAGCAGAAAAAAAAGTGAGTGAAATGAAAGCTCTATATACCGAACTCAACATTCGCGAGTTGGTTCAGGCAGAAGCTGATAAACATACCGCTAAAGCCATTTCATTTTTACATCAATTAAACGTTGATAGCGAAAAACGTTTACGACTAGAAACGTTTGCTTATGCTTTGCTAAATCGTACCATTTAATACTAAACTTCAATAAAATTCTTAACTCAGTTTATACTCCGTTTTTTCAGAAAAATAATTCTTGGGCTACTCTAAATGTGTTACAATGGGCTTCTACAATAATTTTAATTGCTTCCGAATAACCGCCTCCCATCGAAACAGCTACTGGTATCTGATTAATTTTACAGATTTCCAACACAAATCTATCGCGTTGTTTACAGCCTTCTAAACTTAAACTCAAGCGTCCTAATTTATCGGTTTCCAAAACATCAACGCCACTTTGGTAAAATATAAAATCGGGTTGCACTTCTTCTAATAAACGGGGCAATGTTGTGTAGAGTTGCTTCAAATAAGTAGCATCGTCTGTGCCGTCGGGTAAAGCTATATCCAAATCGGATTGTTCTTTTTGAGCTGGAAAATTTTTAGCTCCGTGCATACTAAATGTAAACACACGCGGTTCTGTTCTAAAAATTTCGGCGGTTCCATTACCTTGATGTACATCTAAATCAACAATCAAAATTTTTTGCGATAAGCGATGCTGTAATAAGTAATAAGCTGCCACAGCCATATCATTCAGTAAACAAAAACCTTCGCCACGGTTAGAGTAAGCATGATGTGTGCCGCCAGCAATATTCATGCTTACGCCAAATTGTTTGGCATATACTGTATTTTGAATGGTGCCTTGTAAAATTTGCAACTCACGCTCAACCAACTGTGGCGATAGCGGAAACCCAATGCGCCGAATATGTTGATGGTCTAATGTTTGAGTGATTAACTGTTGAAAATAAGTGGAAGTGTGCGCGCGCAAAACATCTTCAGAGTCGCAACACTTTGGCGAAAAAAAATTCGCCGTACTAACGGTTCCTTCGTATTGCAGTTGCTCAGGAATTAACTCATACTTTAACATTGGAAACCGATGACCTTCGGGTAAAGGATGCGCATACAAAGCATTCCAAGCAATTTTAAGCATTGTTTTGTAAACTAAAGAAGTTTATTCCGAAGTTATTTAAAGTTGAAATAAATAAATGATTTACAGTGAATTTTTGATTTTTAAGAGGCAAATTTTGTAGAGATAATGGACTATTTATCTCGAAAGATTTAACGAAGTAAAAATCAAAAAGGCGCGTAAAGGCTTTACTTAGTTTGACTTTAAATAACTTCTCCAATTATAACTGTTCAAAAAAATGTTCTTCAACGTCAAACGTAGATTTGATGCCAACTTCATTAAAGTCGTTTTCGAGCCAACGCGAGGCTACTTCACGCCCCTTATTTTTTAATTCCAATAAAAAATCCCAACTGGTATTCATTTTACTGCTATAACTTAACTGACTTAACGCGTCGTAACCGCTAATGGTGTGGATAAAAATTTCACGATTCATTTTATCATCTACTTTTAAAATCCCATTTCTAAACAATTCATTTCGGTAATGGATGAGTCGCATTTCGTTTATTAAACTGCTATTAAATGAAATCTCGTTAACCCGATCGGCAATATCGCGCGCCGTAGTAGGTACTGAATTGATATTAATAGAATTAATTTTAACGAGTAATATATCTTTTACCTTCGTATTAGTAATCATCGGAAATACTGGTGGGTTACCCATATATCCACCATCCCAGTAGTAATCGCCATCTATTTCAACCGCTTGAAAAAGAAAAGGTAAACACGCACTAGCCATAACGGCGTCGGCTGTTATCTCCTTATTCGTGAAAATTTTTGCACGATTGGTTTTCACATTGGTAGCGCAAATAAATAATTTCTTTTTATTGTAAAGTTGTAACTCCTTAAAATCAATCAAATCGTTTAATATATCCTTTAAAGGATTATAATTAAACGGGTTAAAATTATAAGGCGATAATACTTGCGATACCGCATTAAACCACATATAGCCTGCACTGTTGTAAATATCGCCACTGCCATACATTTTATCGAAGGCACCAGGCTTAAATAAAAAACTACCGCTTAAAGAAACTTTACGCCATAATTGTTCGAGTAGTTCTTTGGCTTTTTCGGGACCACCCATGTGCAGCCCGTAAGCTACGGCTACTGCATTAACGGCTCCTGCGCTGGTGCCACAAATGGCTTCGGCTACAAGGGCTTCTTCTTCTAATAAGCGATCTAATACACCCCAAGTAAAAGCACCGTGTGCGCCACCTCCTTGTAATGCAATGGCTACGTGTTTTTCTTCCAATGTCATTCTTTTTAACGTTAGCTAAATGTAGTCTTTTAAATCTAAAGCGAAGTAGGGTTTACTTTATTTTAGACTAATCTTTTATTCAATAGGTCGAGTATAATCCCTTTTTAGAAAATATGTTTTTCCGCATGATAAGAGGAGCGCACCAATGGGCCGCTTTCCACATACCTAAAGCCTTTTTCTAAAGCATAAACTTTATATTTAGCGAAATCATCAGGATGCACAAAACGAGCAACTGGCAAGTGTTTGGGCGTTGGCTGCAAGTATTGTCCAATGGTAATAACATCGCATTTTACGGCGGCCAAGTCGTTAATGGTTTCATAAATTTCTGCTTCGGTTTCGCCTAAACCAACCATTACTCCACTTTTTGTTTTTACGCCTGCCTCATCTAAGCGTTTAAGCACTTCTAGGCTTCGATCGTATTTGGCTTGAATGCGTACTTGAGCCGTTAATCGCCTTACTGTTTCTATGTTATGAGATACAATGTCGGGTTGTACATCAATGATTCGTTGTAAATTTTCCCATTTTCCAGCAAAATCGGGTATAAGGCACTCAAATTTAGTTTCAGGGCTTTCGGCACGAATGGCTTTTATAGTTTCGGCCCAAATAATAGAGCCACCATCTTTTAAATCATCGCGGTCAACACTGGTAATTACACAATGTTTAACGCCCATTAATTTTACTGAATTGGCTACACGCTTAGGTTCATCCCAATCGGCAGGTTTAGGTTTACCAGTAGCTACGGCGCAAAAGCCGCAACTGCGGGTACAAATATTTCCTAAAATCATAAACGTGGCGGTTCCTGCACCCCAACACTCGCCCATATTCGGACAATTTCCACTTTCGCAAATGGTGTGTAATTTATGTTTAGAAACAATGCTGCGAACATTAACGTATTCTTGCCCTGTTGGTAATTTTACACGTAGCCAATCGGGTTTTTTTAATCGTTGAGGGATTTCGGCGGTATCCATCTGCGCTTCTGTTTTCATTTCCATATTAGAACCACTTTTTGCCGAATACAAATCCAGCATGTACCGTTACTATTAAATTTTCTTTAGGATTTCGAGCCATCATTGGCAAACCTACTGGATAAAAATCGGCAGATACACCTAACTCAAAAGCACGTACCATATACGATAATGGGGCGTATTCAAAACTAAGATTAACCCGTGCATTAACTGCAGGATAAATTCGGGTGTCGGCAATTCCATCTAAAAAATTACCTTTCCCTATAATCGAATCTTGCGTAAAAGTATTAGCATTAAATGGTACCGATTTTTGCGTAAATCCATTCACTGCATCCCCTCTAAAAATTTGAACATAATAAGGTTTTGCAATAGCCGCTGTAACTCCCAACAAATAATGCAAACGTATTTCAATAGCCTTGCGATCAGCCTTTTTAAATAAGGCATGTTGTATGCCAACCCCAGCGCGCAAGCAATAAACAGAGTTCACTTTACCATATACGAAACGTTTATTATTCTCTGCTGTTCCAACAACTTTTATTTCTTTTGGGTGACGTAGTGTTGTGAACTCAAGATCTAATACCGATTTATTTTTAGCTGTAACATGCTTTAAGCGACGATACGCAAAGCCAATGCCGCGCGAGTGGATAAAAAATTTACCGTTGGCTTCATTCTTAAACAGTACGTTTACATCTTGCCCGCTATTCATTGCGTCAATGGCACTTTGCCCACAAACCGGCTGAACACATAAAAAGGTTAATAAACTAACTATCAGCTTTTTTAACATAATTCAAATTTACGAAATAATAGTATTACATTTAAAATCGTTAAGTATTAATACGCGTTAAAATTAAAAACAAACGTTATGCAAACAAGTTTAGTTGAATACAAAGGGCATTTGCGCACCATTGCAGTCCACCTCCAAAGTGGAAATGAACTCGTAACCGACGCACCAAAAGATAATCATGGTAAAGGAGAAGCCTTTTCGCCCACCGATTTAACGGCCACCTCTTTAGCCTGCTGTATGCTTTCCATTATGGGAATAGCCGCCAAGAAAGAAGATATGACACCCATAGAGGGAGCAAAAGCTGAAGTGCTTAAAATCATGTATGCCGAACCGCGACGCATCGGTGAAATTCAGATAACGATTACCATGCCCACTTACGCATATAGCGAAAGAGAACGTAAAATATATGAACACGCCGCCCAAACTTGTCCAGTTGCTAAAAGTTTACATCCCGACATTAAGCAAAATATACAGTTTATTTGGCCAGTATTATAAAACCGATCACCTTTTTAATTAGTTCTAATTATTACTATTTATTCAGCCATGTTACGAAAAGAAATTATTTTATTATTACTCTTAGCCTTTGTTCAATTTACAGGTATTGTAGATTTTATGATACTAATGCCTTTAAAACCTAAATTAACCGACATTTGGGGAATCACCCCTAAACAATTTGGATTTGCCGTGTTTGCCTTTGGTTTAGGTGCCTTTCTCTCTTCTTTGTTCTTTGTAAATAAAGTAGATAACTACGACCGTAAAAAAGTATTGGCCTTTGTTTATGGCGGCTTTACTTTAGGTACATTTTTTTGTGGATGGGCCAATAGCTTCGAAACGTTAGTTCTGGCGCGTTTTTTAACTGGTATCTTTGGAGGTATCTCTGGAAGCGTGATACAAAGTATTGTGGGCGATGCCATCCCTAACGAACGCCGCGGACAAGCAATGGGTATTTTAATGATGGGCTTTGCACTTGCAAGTGTTTTAGGCGTTCCTGGAGGCTTATATTTAGCTGGACATTTTAATTGGTACACCCCCTTTTTATTTTTAGGAGGACTTTGTTTAATTGTTTTTTTTGGAATATTTTTTATCATTCCCTCATTTACAGCACATTTAACTACAGCTAAAAAACAAAGTTTTATAACTGTTATTTCTACTATCTTGAGCGATAAAAACAGACGATGGGCCTTGTTACTAACGCTCTTAACCATGCCTTCGCACTTTTTCATTATTCCTTTCTTAACTGATTTTTTTACGAAAAATTTGGGGTTCGACTACGCCTCAACAGTTCCGTTTGTTTATGTGGTAGGTGGCTTGTTAACTGTAGTTACTTCACCTTTAATTGGTAAACTAAGCGATCGTGTTGGACGCTTCAAAGTATTAGCAATACTTTCGGTACTTACAGTAATTCCAATGCTGGTTATTCCTAATTTAACAACGCATAGCAAACTCATTCTTTTAGCGGCTAGTTCGTCGTTATTTATTTTTAGCGGTTCGCGCATGATTATTGTCATGGCACATGTTACATCTACCGTAGAACCCAAGTTACGTGGCGCCTTTTTAATTATTAATTCGGCCGTTCAACAATTTGCCACCGCTATTGCGTCATTAATAGGCGGATTTGTAGTTTGGGTCTTACCCGATGGTAAACTAATGAACTATCCTTACCTAGGACTACTCGCACTTTTATTTGGAGGTTGTGTAATTATCGTATTTAAAATGGTTAAAGTTAATTCAAGTAATTAATAAAAATCAAAACTTAATTTTGCTTGAAACACCTATAAAGCCTAAAAAGTATAAAAATAACCGTTGCTAAATCTATGAAAAAAACTAAGATTTAGCGAGTATTCTTAGGATCAGAAAAAATTATAAACTACGAATAAACCGCATTAATAAACTTTTTTACTCTTTTTCGTAAAACCAGTACTAACAATAAATAATTATTTTTCCTTTTATCTACTTGTAAATGGACTTACTATTTTACATCATTTAGGTTGTTCAATAAAACTGTAGCTTTCGTTATAGAGAAACGCCATCTCGAACCTAAATACAATACTATTTGGATGATACAACTTAGTTTGAAAATTAAAAATAGTCAAAGCTGAAATCATACTTCAAAAAAATATCATAGAGCCTTATCTTCTAAAATACTTTAAAATAAATTATAAATAATAAGTTAATTACTTCTAAAAGTACTATAAAATAACAAAAAATAAAAAATAACACTCGCTAAATCTATTAAAAAAAGATAGATTTAGCGAGTATTCTTGTTGTAGCTATTGTAAATTAATCAAAAAAAGATAACTCGAAAAGTGTAGATAATGTAACTTCTGTATCAACGTCCGGCATCACAGAATTTGTGGTTTCAATTCCAAATGTTGATATAAGCGTTGTAAAAACAGCTTTACGAGTTTGAGTTTGTTCAATAAATAGTGAACGCTTATGGCGTAAAGTATCAGAAAGGGCTAGGCTTGGCTTAATGGGTTTATTATAAAATTTAACTTCACATAAATTAATAGCTTTATCCGAGCGGTCTATTAATAAGTCTATTTGCAATCCCTTCTGTTGTTTTGTACCCCGCTGATAATAACTATACGTTTCGCTTAAAATACCACTAATTCCCAATTCCTTTTTAATAATAGAAGCGTGCTTAATACAAATATTTTCAAAAGCATAGCCTTGCCAAGCAATAAACTGCTTCGACGTTGACTGAAAAGCCAACCAGTTACGTTGATGAGTGTAACGATTTCCCTCAATAAAACTTAAATAAAACCTACTATACTCATCTGCTAAACGATAAACCGAACCTTTTTTTTGAGTGCCATAAGCTGGTGTTTGCAATATAAAATGACATGATTCTAATTCGCTTAAAACCTTGGTTAAACCGCCGCCATTACCTAATCCGCTCTGACTAGCAATAGTGGTCCGCGTTAACCCCGACCACTTAGCAGCTAATAAACGGATAACTGCTAAATGCTTTTCATGGTTTTCAAATAAAGAAGCATACAAATCATTAAACTCATTGTGGAGTAGCCCTGTCTTTTTAAAACAACTATTATAAATGCTTTGCGAGGGGCTTTCGCCTGGCTTAATCTGACTTAAATACAATGGAATACCTCCCATACACATGTATAACTCTAAAATATTATAATCGCTCAAGCGTGGATTTATACGTTTAACGTATGCACGGGTTTCGGCTAAGGTAAATGGCGATAAATGAATGCGTCGAGTTACTCTGTTATGCATACCACCTCTATCGTTTATTACTTTATTTATCATCCAAGCAGTAGCCGAACCACTAATAACAACTACTATATTTTGAAGGCTTGCCCAATCGTTCCACCAATAACTAAACTCATTAAAAAATTGCGAGTTATGGCTGTTTATCCACGGAAATTCATCAAAAAAAACAACGCGCTTACGCTTACTACGCCGTGGTGCTTGCAACATTTTTTTGAGTTGAACGAATGCCTCGTACCAGTTTTTCGAAACATCATAACGTAATCGCTTAGAACTATACTCCTTTAATTTTCCATCAAATTTCCGAAGTTGATTTCCGATTAATCCATCTTTTGTACCAGTAAATGAAAAAACTAAATGGTGCTTATATACTTCATTAATTAAAAAGGTTTTTCCTACCCGACGACGCCCCGTTAACATTAATAAATGCGGACGTTTATCCTCCAATAAGGATTTCATTTCTGCTATTTCAGTATTTCTACCAACAATCATTTAAAAGTTTTAGTACTCCAAATATACTATAAATACTACAAAGTATAAAAATAACTCTAGCTAAATCTATACTTTTTCGATAGATTTAGCAAGTATTCGTCTTAGCCAATAAATCTAATACACTGCCCTCTCAAATGAAGGATGTTAAAATATATTATTTATTTGGAATAATCAGTCTTTTATAATTATATTTGCGGAATAATCATTCCGTATATTTATTTTAAATGGTAAAATCTTATATAAACTACACGCATCAAGCGAACCAAATTTTATTCGATGTTATTCAAAATCACGGGGTAACCGATGAAAAAATTCGGAAAATACTAAGTCATATTATTTTGTCAGCTCAATCCATGATAGCCCTTATTAAACAAGCCCCTATCGAACAAGAAACTTTTGTAATAAAGCCTACCAAAGAACTCACACAAATCAATACCGATAATCAAACGACTTTACTTCAATTATTTAAAAATGTTCCCGCCGATACTTTTATTACTGTAATTACAAAAGATAATCGTAATCTATCTAACTACTTTCACGATATTTTACAGCACCTATTTTTTCATGCGGCACATCACCGCGGTCAAATTAGTATGTTACTTAGCGATAGGATTAAACTTCCGCTCGAAATAAATTACCTCGCTTATAAATCACACGAAAAACAAATACTAACCTCTTAAAAACAAATTCAAATGCCTAAAGTAAAACAATTCGATAAAGAAGATGTGCTAAATAAAGCATCTAGCATTTTTCAAACAAAAGGATACAATGGTACTTCTATTGACGACCTTTTACAAGCCACAGGCCTTAGCCGCAGTAGTTTGTACGACACGTTTCAAGATAAGCACACTCTATACCTCGAGTCGCTTAACCATTATAAAACAAAAGCCGCTCACCCTCTCGAAGCCTTAAAAGCAAAAAATATAAGTGGGTTAAAAAAAATAGAACTTTTAATAACTGGTGTGATAAGCCATATTACAAACTCGCCCGACACCAACGGCTGCTTAATGGTAAATGCCGCCGCCGAAATGAGTAAACAGTGTAAAGATACTTCTAACGTAATTTGTAATGCAAAAAAAGATATGGAAAAACTGTTAGATGAATGGATTAAAATGGGCCAAGAAGAAGGTTTAATTAACCTCAAACAGGCTTCAAAAGCATACAGTTTATTTATTTACAATACTATTTGCGGATTAAGGGTATTAAGCCAAAGTGGTGCCGATAAAAAAGAATTAGAAAACGTAGCTAAAATTGCGCTTCAAACTATTAAATAGTTAAGGGGTAAATTCATTTAACATGCTTACAATACATTTTAAATAGACTATTTTAGCATTGTATTTACAAATAATTTTTAAGGATGTTAAACGCAAACGAAATTTTCACACGCATGTACACCAACGATGCGTTCAGTAAATGGTTAGGTATTACCTTACACAAAATTGAACCTGGTTTTTGCTCACTTGCTTTAACAGTAAGACCCGATATGCTTAACGGTTTTGGTATTGCACATGGTGGTATTAGTTATGCTTTAGCCGATAGTGCCTTGGCTTTTGCCGCTAACTCAAAAGGGCAACACGCAGTAAGTATCGAAACGTCTATTTCACATCTCGAAAAAATTAAAAGCGGCACCAAACTTATTGCAGAGGCACACGAATTAAATCGTAACGAAAAACTAGCACATTACACAGTGCGTATATGGAGCGAAGATTCAAAAAATACGGTGGCTCTATTTAAAGGAATTGTATATTTAAGCTCGAAAAATTGGGAATAATATGGTAAAGCAAGCATATCTAGTAAACGGTGTTAGAACAGCTATTGGTAATTTTGGTGGAACATTGGCAAGCGTTAGAACCGATGATTTGGCCACCTCAGTTTTAAAAGCATTAAAAGAAAAACATACAACTATTGATTTCAGCGAAGTAGGCGATGTAATTTTAGGTTGCGCCAATCAAGCAGGAGAAGATAACCGTAATGTGGCGCGAATGGCTTCATTAATGGCTGGTTTACCCATTACAGTTCCAGGGCAAACCGTAAACCGACTTTGCGCAAGTGGTTTAAGTGCTGCCATAGATGCTGCGCGAGCTATTATGCTAGGAGATGCACCTTTAATGATTGCTGGAGGTGTTGAAAACATGACGCGTGGCCCTTTGGTAATGAGCAAAGCTTCGGCGGCGTATGGTCGCGACCAACAGTTATACGATAGTAGTTTTGGTTGGCGTTTTATTAATCCGATAATGAAAGAACAATTTGGAGTAGATGCCATGGGTGAAACAGCCGAAAATGTGGCACAACTATACAACATCTCGCGCGATGATCAAGATAAGTTTGCAGCTTGGAGCCAACTCAAAGCGGCAAAAGCCGTTAGTAGCGGGCGTTTAGCGCAAGAAATTATTTCGGTTACAATACCACAACGCAAAGGCGAACCGCTTCTCTTTAATGTTGATGAATTTGCCAAACCAGCTACTACTTTAGAAGGTTTAGCTAAACTAAAACCCTCCTTTAAAAAAGATGGAACAGTTACCGCAGGTAATGCCAGTGGTTTAAATGACGGCGCAGCGGCATTACTACTAGCTAGTGAAGAAGCTTTAAAAAAATATCAACTTAAACCATTGGCACGTATCGTTTCGATGGGTGTAGTAGGTGTAGAGCCCCGTATCATGGGCATTGGGCCAGTAGAAGCCTCTAATCAAGCACTTAAAAAAGCGGGATTAACTTTTAATGATTTGGGGGTGATTGAACTAAACGAAGCCTTTGCCGCCCAAAGTTTGGCGTGTACACGAGCTTGGGGCTTAGCCGACAATGATGGACGGATTAACATCAATGGAGGTGCCATTGCCTTGGGGCATCCGCTAGGTATGAGTGGAGCGCGTATTTTAAACTCAGCCGCTTTAGAATTACACATTCAAAATAAACAGTATGCCTTGGTTACCATGTGTATTGGGGTTGGACAGGGCTATGCCGTAGTAATTGAAAAATGTTAGTGAAATAGTAAACGATGCCATTTTTGTTGAACCCAGATTTCAAGAACGAGAACCTTTAGAACTTAGCTGATAACTTATTTCCAAACGTTTGACCTCTCGAAATTTATAATAAATTATATAGAATTAAAAGGTAACTTTTAGAGAGTTCAACCGAATCAAATTTAAAGTACATGTTTAAAAGTCTTGGTTTTAAAATTATTATTAGAGTTATCTTACTATTTTTTAGTTTGTGGCTGCTCGTACACCTCTATCAAAATACTACACTATGGTTCTCCATTATTGGGCTTGGCGCGTTAATTGTACTTCAAGTTATTTTATTAATACAACTTACCAATAAAATTACACGCGATGTTGAGCGGTTTGCAGATACTCTAAAAAATAAAGATTACTCTATGGTATTTTCAACTACACAAAGTAGTGGCAGTACTAAACGGCTTTACCAATCGTTTAATGCAATTATTTTACACAGTAAAAATTTGGAGTTAGAGCGTGAACGTATTTTTTTACTCTTCCAAGCCATCTTAGAAAAAGTGAAGTTTGGTGTTATTACTATTTATGCCGAAGCTTTAGAAAATGAAAACGAACGCGAAGAAATAGTATTTATGAACGAAGCCATGCTTTCTATTCTTCACATACCAAAGTACCAATATTGGCGGCGTTTCGATGATCACATCCCAGAATTGGTAAATGAAATCAAACAAATTAAAGGTGGCGGTAAAAAATTTTTAGAGATGTTAATTGAAGGCACACGCTCTCAACTTAGTTTAGAGGTAATGCCACTACAATTAATTAATAAAACACACCTCATCATTACTATTCAAAACATTAAAGATGAAGTAGAGCAAAAAGAAATAGAAGCATGGAATAAACTCATTAATGTCTTATCGCACGAAATACTCAATTCGATAACACCCATTGCCTCTTTGAGTGATACCTTAAACACCATGTTAGAAGGTAAAACCGAAATTACAGATAAAGAAGATATAGAAGATATTCAAACCGCAGTACGAACGATTAAAAAACGTTCGGATGGGATTGCCGATTTTGTGAAAGATTACCGCTTAGTTGCTGAGTTACCGAGTCCAATTTTAAAAACCATTAATGTAGAAGAGTTAATTAGTGAAGCCCTCGATTTAATGAAACCGCTCATTCAAAAACAAGGCACGCTTTTAAATTTGGAAGATATTAACGAACGCGATACACTCGAATTGGATAAAAAATTGATTGACCAAGTTTTAATTAATCTAATTACCAATGCCATTCATGCGGTGAAGGATAACCCCAATGGCTTAATTAAAATTAGCACACAAAAAACACCCGATGCTTATAGTATAATCGTAACCGACAATGGACGAGGCATTGCAAAAGAAAATTTAGATAAAATTTTTATTCCATTTTTTACAACGCGAGAAGGTGGCTCTGGCATTGGCTTAACAATTTGTAAAAATATTATGCAAATTCATAACGGGAAGCTCGAAGCCAGTTCGGTTCTAGGACAAGGAAGCACCTTTCAAATGGTATTTAATTATACACCAACAAAAAGCAATTAACTATTGAGCATAAGTGTTTTAATTTGCTCGACTAATTGTAAATGACTAGCTCCAAATTTTTGCCAAGCTATGTGCATGGCTTTTAAATCGAAATGCCCCACAATGGTACCGTAATTTTCTAGTTTCCCATTAATTGTTGGGTAGCCTATCACATAAATGGAATCGGCTAAACTTACCGCAAGTTCAATATCATGCGTCGAAAAAATAACTGTATTTAATGTATGGTCTTCTCCTATCTTATGTATGGAGCGTTTTACATCTTCTACATTACCTACATCTAAACCCGAAAAGGGTTCATCCATAATCATATAATTACCCGAACTAAAAATTTGTTCGATAACCGCAGTGCGTTGCCTTTGCCCACCCGATAACTCATTAGGGTATTGGTTTTTTACTTTCTCTAACCCCCATTCTTTAATGTACGTCTCAATTTTTGATTGCTTTTCCGCCTCACTTAAATTAGATGTTCGTAAAGCAAACTTTAACGCTTGTAAAATGGTTTTATTTCTAAACAAAGTATATTTCTGATCTACAAATCCAACATCGCCTTCTTCAACCATTTTTGCTTTGATATCGGTTTCGGTACTATTTTTAATATCGCGGATAAGTACTTGCCCCGAAGTAGGTTTTACCAAACCTGTTAAGGCTTTAAATAACGTGGACTTGCCTCTACCCGATCGTCCTAAAATGGCAATAACTTGTCCCGTTACTACATCCTCGCGGTGGATGTCTTTTTCGGTGAAATTAATATCTTTTATGATGACTTTACCATCGTAAGCTACGCTTAGATTTTCTACATAGAGAATGGTATCTTTTATAGAATAGGGCATACTTAAAATTTAGAATAACGGAATAGTGATTTACGGCAAAAATTTAAAAATACATCTATCAATAAACCCAAAATTAAAATCACAATTTGCAACGCAAAAATTTTACCGTGGTTCATAAACTTATCGTTGTTTTTGATAAGCACACCCAATCCGCCCTCAGCTACTAAAATAGATTCAACGGTTACAATCATCATCCATACAATTGCTAAATTTTGACGTAACACATCAAACACATAATCGAGGCGACCTTTCACAATTACCTCCCAAAGTGTTTCCCACCTGCTGCATTTAAGCGTACGCGCATGGTCGAACTCCTCGTTAGGAATATCTTTAATAACCGATAACAAAGAGGTGATAAAAAATGTACTCATAAAAACGACTAACACTGCAATTTGCATACCCCTTGCCGTTTGAAAAAATACTGTAAAATAATAAGTAATTCCCGTTAATGGCAAATACCTGAATTTACTAATCATGGCGGCCAATGGCTTTAACAATGGTAAAGGCGATAGGTAAACAACAATTAACGAAACAATGATAGAATATAACACCGATTGAAAACATAATGCTAGTGAACTACCAACATGAGTTACCAATCCTTCGGCAAAAAGATCGGAAAATCCTTTAAACACTTGTGCTGGACTGGGGATTAAATGCTTTTGTCCCGAAGTGGCGGCAAACCAAACCCCCAACACCATTAATAACCAAAATACAATGATGTAAAGATTAAATGGTGCTTTTAGCTTTTCAAGCGGTGTTATTAATTTTTTAAACATGTTGTTACTTTAAGAGCTTAATAACTACACGGCGGTTTTGCGCTCGTCCTTGTTCATTGGTATTGTCGGCTAAAGGTTCTGATTGACCTTTTCCAGATACACTTTGAAAACGAACACTATTGATCCCTTTACGGATTAAATATTGCTTAACGGCTTTTGCACGTCCTTCTGATAATACTAAATTGGATTGCTCGTTACCTACATTATCTGTATGGCCCTCTAGCTCCAGTTTAGCATCTTCTGCTTGAACTAATAAATTATAAATTTCATTTAATACAATATTTGACGAACTATTGATTTCGGTGCTTCCCGTCTTAAAATTAATCTTCCATTCGCCCGATGCAATTTGTTGCGTTGCCATTTTCGAATAATCGGCTTTAGTAGCAACACCGCTTTCGATGTCGTTAATATTTTTAATGTAATATAAATTTACAGCCTCTTCGTAAGGCACAACACGCTTTACCGATTGATTAAAGCCCATCGGATTGAGATCTGTTAAATAAGAACTCACTTGGTCGTAAACCGCCTTGTAACGATTAACGCCATCTGTGATGCCATAATACTGCATGGCATCGGCATAGTTAAACACACGCGAACCACCCATGTTATACTCAATGCCATTTTTTATAGCCTTTTGCCCTGCAAACATTTTATACCAATAATCCGCATTTTCTAAATTGAAAGTTTTGGCTACGCAAGCAGCAGCTTGTTTTCGCCAACTATCGTGTTGCTTCATTTGATTACTAGCTGTAAACGACGATTTTAAAATATTGGTAATTACATCTTGATTTTTATCGGCCCATTCTTTTACTACTATTAATACCGTTGACATTTGGTTATTAAATTCTTTGGTAGAAACAATATCTGTAAATCCATTCAATGCGTCAAATACCATCTTATCGCCAGGAGTCCAAGTAGCGCAACCATCTACCTTTTTACTAATTTTTTTACCCGTTAACTTACCGCCTTTTACTTCTTTTAATTCTATACTATAATTTTCTAATTGCGATTTAATGAGCACTTTTGAGGCTTCAATGTAATCATCATTTTCAGCTGCTAAAAAGTTAACAGCCTCCTCATCGTAGGTACTTGGGTCGGGATTAATTTTTAAACCATTTGCCGAAGCATAATTAACGGCTACTACCCAGTCTCCATCGCCAATAACTGCACTAATTAGTGATCCTTTCATACTTTTAGGATCTTTTTTCCAGCTAATGGGACCAATTAATTTATCCTCGCCATAAGATAAGCCTAATGAACCAACAATTTCTAAATGGTATTTATTACCATACTTATCGTTTAATGCCTGTTGCGCCGATGAAATATAATACGGTGCACCATCACCCATAATCATTAAACCCATTACCCCTTCCGTTGGATTGGCATTTCCTTTATCGAACTCTTCAATAAACTTCATTTGTTTATTACGCAATTCGCTCAACCAATCTTCGCGTAAAATTTCGAGGTTAACTCCATTTTTTTCCATTAAAGATCCTTTAGCCGTGCGGACACCGCCATTGGCTACAATAATGCCTGATTGTGCATTCCAAGCATAACCCGAAATACGCACTAAAGGTTTTCCACTAACTTCCGACGATACCTCCTCGGTAGGTAAAGGCAACTCGTCGGCACCAGTTGCATTATTTACATCACCGCCATTGATCTCAATTTTTTTAACGGTTTTAGCATCTTCTACTTTTATACCAGGTGCCAATTTATAGACGCCATACACGATAGGGGCTGCTACTAAAAGGGCAATTGAAATTTTACCTGCACCGGTTAACTTACTCCAGAAACTCATAGTTTTTATGTTTTATATATTGGTTTAAAATTTTTAAAAATTAAAATAGATCAGAAAATCCGCCACTGTTAGCTTTATCTTGCGAACTTAATTTATAATTCGGATTATTAAACTTACCCGCCTCGGGTATGGCGTTTTGCCCTGTTTTAATTTTATCCGTTAAGGTATCTAACTTCGAATACAACTCGTCGCTGTCTAACGAATACTTCGAGGTTAAGGTATCTAAGTCCGATAAATTTTCTTGTGTTATAGAAATGTCCATAGCAATTGTATTGGTTACAACATCTAAGGCATAATCAAGCTCCCAACTTTTAGTAAACAACATGGCCGATTTAGCTTGCTCGGTGGCATTTTTAGCCGACTCAGCAAATTCATATTCCTTGCGAAGCATACTAATACTGGTTTCAAAATCCGAAATTTTAATATCCATTGCCGTTTGCACAAGAGTAAGTTTACGATCGAGTTTACCCATAATATTTGCACGCACACCATATTTTTGAACAAAATTAGAACTTTGTTCGAGTTGATGCGCTACCCGCTGCGCCTCTGATAATACCTTTAACTGCGCCGCTTGCAAATCAACATATTCATCGCTTTCCTTGGCTTTCTCGCCCAAATTACGATCCATGGCTGCCAGTTTCAACTTAATAGCTTCCGCTTTTTTTTGTAATTCTAAAACGTGCGTTTGAAAATTTTTGGCTTCTTGTTCCGATTTTACCGCTTCGGTTTCCATGTTACTTTTCAACGATTTAATTTTTGCTTTCGCTTTTTTAAAATTTTCGCGATTGGCCATCATCTTTTCTTTTTGAATTTCGAGTTCACCAAACGGATTATATTTAATAAATAACTTGTTTAGATAGCGAGCAAAACTTCGCAACATTTTAAAAATTAGTGGTGCCAATAAAATGAGTAATACAATACCAACTGCTGTTATGGCTAATGCTAATAGTTCGCCAATGGCTCTAAATACGGGTGGCAAAACATAAATCCACGTTAAATATCCCAACGCTGCAAACACCACCAAAGTTAATACACTCGTTGTGCCTTTTTCACCTGGACGAAATTTTTTAGAAGCATTGGTTAAACTTAACTCAGCTGCATCAAAATGTTTTAAAATAGGAAGTTGCAACATTTTCTCTGAACTGAATGAGGAAGAAGAATTGGATGTCATAGTAGATATATTTATTATAAATTAAATTAGATATTGGTTAATATACCGTGCTTTACGGTATTTATTTTTGCAGTAAGTATTTCGCGAGCCGAATCGTTTGCTTGTAATTTTTCGGCTACCAACTTTAACTCTGTTTGATATTTGCCATCAATAGGAGCTAATTCACTTTCGCGCTGACGTTTATTTGCTTCAAGTTGAATAATTTGATTTTTTAATTGATTGATTTGATTCTCAATACTTACAATTTCATTACTTAGTGCTTGCTTCTCGTTTGTTTGCGCTTTGGTCAACTCGTTACGCTTACCCTCGCCTTGCACCCGATAACCCTCGTGTACTTTATTAATTTCAGAAATATAACTATCGGCACTTTGAATGAGCGCATTTTTTTCGATAGTACCATTCATCACTTTCCCCATTTGGTAGGCCATTTTGTAGGCTCCCGACGAGAAATCATTAACAGAATGGATGGCTTTAAAAAACTCATAAAAATCGTACCCTGGTTTATTTAAAGAGTCGAATCCTTTTTCGTACAACTCTACCACCTGATTTAAAATGCCATCGCTTATAGATACTGCTGGAGGGATGTAAGCAGATGAGTTATGACTTGGAAACTTTAGGTTAGAACCTGTTTCCTCTGTTTTTTTAACGTTAGTCTCCGCTTGTTTTGAGGAGTCGTCCGTCTCTTCCGATTTAATGAAGATGCTTTTTAAACTAAATTTCGACATACGGGGTTAAAATTACTATAAAAAACCTGATTTACTCGAAAAATCGGTACTTAGCAAAATGGTACTTAGGCTGTGTAACGTTATAAAATCAATAAATTAACAATTGTAATGAGTGAATAGTATATTTTATTTATTGAAAAATTTGGTTACTATTTGAATAGAAATTTCAATTCAATTAATTTATACAATCTTCAACAATTCCTCCAAACTCAAAGCATTTAAACAATGGGCTTTGCTTAACAAGCCTTTTCGCGCTGCACACACGCCATAATACATGTCTTTAAACCCTTCTTTGTGGTGTGCATCGGGATTAATACCAACTTTTACTCCCTTCTCCATGCAATAATACAACCAACGCCAATCTATATCTAATCGGTAAGGATGCGCATTTAGTTCGATACTAACACCATTAACAGCGCAGGCATCAATTATTTTTTGGTGGTGAATGGGATAACCTGGTCGAGCCAACAGTAAGCGTCCCGTTGGATGACCTAAAATAGAAGTGTAGGGATTTTCGATTGCTTTTATCAAACGCACATTAGCCTTTTCCTCCTCCATTTTTAAATTTGAGTGAACCGAGGCTACAATAAAATCAAATGTTTTTAATACATCCTCTGGGTAATCTAAACTTCCATCGCTTAAAATATCGCTTTCAATGCCTTTCAAAATTACAAAATCAGTATAATGTGCGTTTAGTTTATCTATTTCGGCTTGCTGCTCCAATACCCTATCAATGCTTAAACCGCCAGCATAACCTGCCGAACGCGAGTGATCGCAAATACCTAAATACGAATATCCCAAGCTTTGGCAATAATCGCCCATTTCTTTCAGCGTATGCACGCCATCGCTATACGTGCTATGGTTATGCAAAACCCCTTTTAAATCGCTCAACTCAATAAGCGTTGGTAATTGTCGTTTGCGCATTAAACTTATTTCTTGCAAACCCTCTCTAATTTCAGGTTCGGGATACTGTAAATTTAGAGCCTCGTAAACCGCCAACTCCGAAGGAAACGAAGTGGTTGTTAACGTATTAAATCCAATTTGTTGTAAGTGTGCTTCATGGCCAGTTAAGGCCACCAATTGGTAATAAAACGCATTGGGCTCACATACATGGTACTCTATAGGAATGGGAATGTTTGCTTCTAAACCTTTTACATCAACGGTTATGGGGGCACTACTTAAAATTAAAATGTTATCAATTACCTCGCACTTGCGTCGCACTTGCCCAACAACTTCTACCATAAGTCCAGCTTGTGTTCGCAATGCTTCTAACAAAGGCGTTACCAAAGCCTCGGCGGTTGCGTAATGTAATTTTTGAGTGTTGGCTAATTTAAACTCTATAGCCTCTCGAATGCTGTTTTGTGTTTTAGAACCAAAGCCCTTTAAGCTAACCAAACGGTTTTCGTTGCAAGCATACAATAATTCGCCAATGCTTTCGATTCCTAATTCCTGCCACAACTGTCCTACTTTTTTTACACCCAATCCTTTTACCGAAAACAAATCCAAAATGCCTGGAGGCGTTTTTTCGAGTAAAGTCTGCAACTCTTTAGTAGTGCCACTTTCGAGCAACTCTACCAACTTAGCCGCAATACCTTTTCCTATGCCTTCAATAGCCTCTACATCGGCTACACTTTTGCCATTAAAATCGTAACGTAACTTACTTAATTTGTAAGACGCATTAGTGTATGCTTTTGTTTTAAACGGATTTTCGCCATGCAGTTCCATTAACTTACCCGTTAACTCAAGTGCATCGTATAATTCATCGTTGCTCATATTTTTTTGAATTTAAGAATGGTTAACGACGGCTTGATGTTTTAAACGCGCTTGTCCAAACTCTAAAATACGATCTATAAACTCATAGGGCTTATAATTGTTTATGGCCGCTTGGTGATAAATACAAGTGGCGGGGGTCATGCCGGGCAACGAGTTCACTTCTATAAAAATAACTTCGGTTCGTAAATCATCGAATACGCGCACAAATGCGTCTATGCGGCAATAGCCCATAACGCCTAACACTTTGGCAGCACCGCCTAATGCGGTTTTAACTTGTTCGCTAATAATTTGCCGTTCGTTAGCGTTGCGGGCATACCTTGCTGGTGTAATATTTTGCCCTTGCCCTGCCAAAAATTTTTCCTCCAAACTTAATATATCGCCCTCTGCCAGAGCCTCACTGGCTTCAAACACTTCGTACTCCACCTCGCCCGATGAGTTGTAGCGCGTTAACATGCCGCCAGTTACTTCTAAAAAATGGCGCGCTTCTTTTTTACTAATTAACTCTTCAACGAGTATCACCGTTTTTTGCGGAAACTCTTCTTTATCTTTAATGTGCAATGTGGTCGCTGCTCGAAGGTCTAACGCAACATCGTTTCTAAACATTAGCGTTGCAAAAGCTTCAAACTCTTCAAATGTTTTTATTTTTTTCACCGCACTACTGCACCCGTCGTCAACTGGCTTCGCAATAAATGGATAACCAATTTGGGTTTGCAATTGGTGTTTTACGTGTTCTTTATTTTCCCATTCTTTTGTAGAAATTAAAATATGCTCGGCTACTAAATACCCATTCTGTTTTAAAATTTCGTTGGTACGATACTTGTCAATAGTAATGGCTGAACTTAGTTTATCGGATCCGTTGTAAGGTAAACCCAATTTATCTAACTCGGCTTGTATAGCACCATCTTCGCCCGGGCGACCATGCAAAGCAATAAACACTTGCCCTACCAATTGAGCTAAGTCTGTATATGAAATACGTTGCGGCTTAGTTAAGGCATTTCCACCTGTAAATAAATGCGTGATGCCCGCACATTTTTCTTTTATCCTTTCAATAACAGGATGCACCACATAATGGTTTACTTTTTCCTTTATATCATCGGCGTTGTCTTTTAGTAAAACGTTGATGGGAATAATATATAATTCGTGGTGGTCGTTAGAGCCTGTTAAAAAAAAAGGGATGGGCGCGTATTTTTCGGAAGACGCTAATTTCTCAAAAATATTACGTCCGCTCTCTACCGAAATGTGCCGTTCGGATGAGTAGCCACCCAGCACCACGGCTACCTTTTGTTTGGTGCTTGTACCCTCGTGTTCGTTGGCAATGGCTTGATTAAGCTGTGTTAATAAAGCGTTGTACGTGTGTGCATTGTTGCTATCCTTAATTCGTTTTATTAAGGAAGTGTGAATGATATAAGTAATAAATTGAGAAGGGTTTAATCCAATTTCGGCGGCTTGATGAAAGAAGAATGAAGAGGGCATCATGCCGCTTGTTGTATTCGGATCATTCAGAAAAATTTTTCCTGCTTCGGTGATAAACCCATCTATGCGCGCATACACATCGAACTTTAAATCGTAAAATAATTTTTCGCAAGCTACCCGAATGGCTTCAATTTGCTCGTTAGCAATGGCAATGGGCGTAATTTTACGCGATAAGCCGGGTAAATATTTACTGCGGTAATCAAACAACTCGTGTCCTTTGCGTATTTCGGTGGGTGGCAAGGCAATGGCTGTTCCTTTTTCATCTTCCATCACAATACACGAAAATTCTTTTCCACTAATGAAGCCTTCAACAAGTACTTCACTTTCGCCGTCTAAACTTTCTAACACCATACCATCGGTCTTTAAATGGAGGTTCAAATAATTTAGCAAAGCATCGGGCGAGTGAATGGTAGGCGCGTTGGGTGCGCCTTGGCTAATGTGGATGGGCATTCCAATACCTTCGCGAATATCGGTTAACGTTTTTATATACACGTGTTTCTCTTCATCGCTAAATCCTTGCCATTCGCTGGCATCTAGCCAACGGGTAAACAAGGCTTTTTCAACGGCTTTCATAAACGCCAATTCATTATCTTGCGCTAAAATACTTACGCCAATGCTAGAGCCTTGATTGGCGGGCTTTACCACACAAGGTAATTGAATTTCTGATTTTACTTTTGCAAACAGCCCTTTGTACTCGCCGTTAATCCAAGCATTTCGGTTAATTACTAAATACGGTGGGCTATTAAAGCCCGATTTAATCATTAATTCTTTTTGAATGGCTTTGTTCATCCCAATCGAACTCGCTAAAATACCCGAGCCACTGTATGGAATTTTTAAATACTCTAACAAGCCTTGTAAACGCCCATCCTCGCCATAAGAACCGTGCAAACACAGAAATGCAAAATCTATTTTTTGCTTTAACGATTCTATTTTTACGGGTTTGCCAATGTGTTGCATCATGGCCTCGTGTGTTTCGATGCTTAAATTTTCGAGGTTTTCGAGGTATAATTGAAACGCTGACTGACTTGGTAAAAAAGAAACAGGAGGATAAAAATCGCGGATGGTGCCTTTGTAAATATAAGACCAATCCAACTCTATAAAATGCCCAAACGAATCTATAAACAAAGGGATGGGCTCAAAGATAGATTTATTCAAATTATCATAAACAGTGCGTCCGCCAGCAAACGAAATTTCACGTTCTTTACTCGGGCCACCAAACAAAATACCCACTCTAATTTTCGACATATTACACAATTAAACTTCCTTTGAAGTTCGGGTTTTTAATGGTAACGCCGCACCTTCATCGAAAATAAAAAATTAACAGAATTATCAACTAAATGATTAACGGGGAATTATACCTTGTAATTGGTATATGAAAACTAATAAATATAGTTTAACTTAGTGTAAATGGATGTAGAATTAAGTTTTTGTACCCTATCAATTGAGCATTCAATAATTGTGTTGCGCTATAAGCCTAAGCATGTGAATTTAGAAGATTGTTACCAGTTTTTGGATTGGTGCAATAAAAATATAGCAGGTCAAAAATACCTTATGCTAAACGTCTTGCACACCAACAATTCTTTTACCGAAGAAGCCAAACAATTTTCGGCCAAAGAAGGCACCCAATTTTCTATTGCGGAAGCGTTTGTTTTAAACAATGGTTTTTTAAAAATAATTGGCAACTTTTACTTACGCTTCAATAAACCCAATGCCCCCACACGCTTGTTTACGAACGAAGACGATGCAAGAGTTTGGTTACTTTCTCAACTTCAATTAACCAAAGATGTAGCTTAACCCTCACATTCATTGATCAGTGTTGGCAACTAACGCCTTAACCTTTTAAAGGTATTAACAGGCTTTGTTTCGTAACTATTATTTACACACCCTATTAAAAGCCGCTTTTTCTGATACTTTTAAAACAAAATCACGAGTCTTAGTAGGGCTGTGTGATGGTGCTGTTACTAAAGTAAACCTCTATTAATTTGCTTGTTGAAGCAATGAAAATTTTAAATCGGGCGCACATCAAGTAGGCGAGTCCATGTGTTTTAAAATTTAATAGAAAGAAACGCAGTAACACAGGCTTTCTAAGCTAAAAATTGATGAGTTGATATGAAACGTCCGAAAATATTAGTTACCAACGATGATGGGGTAAGTGCGCCTGGTATTTTACATTTAACCGCTATTGCTAAAAACTATGGCGATGTGATAGTAGTAGCTCCGAACAAACCGCAGAGTGGCATGGGGCATGCCATTACCATTAACTCAACGCTCCATTTACAAAAAACAAATTATCATCACGTTGCCGAAGAGTATGCTTGTAGCGGCACGCCAGTAGATTGCGTGAAAATGGCCATTAACCATTTATTACCCGAAAAACCCGACTTAATTGTGAGTGGTATTAATCACGGGAGCAACAGTAGCATTAATGTTATTTACAGTGGAACCATGAGTGCCGCCGTAGAAGGGGCATTAGAAGGATGTAGCAGTATAGGATTTAGTTTATGCGATTACAGCCACGAAGCCGATTTTGAAGCAAGCACGCCTTTTATTAAAAAAATTATAGAATATGCCTTGCAGCATCCGTTGCCACAAGGCACTTGTTTTAATGTGAACATTCCGAAGCTGCCATTGCATTTAATAAGCGGAATAAAAGTAGTGCGGCAAGCCAAAGCCAACTGGGTAGAGCGGTTTGATGAACGGCAAGACCCCTACGGACGCAGTTATTACTGGCTTACAGGCGAGTTTATAAATTTTGAACCCGAAGCCTCCGATACCGATGAAGCTGCTTTGAAAGCTGGATACGTGAGCGTGGTGCCAACGCAAGTAGATTTAACGGCACATGCGTTTATAGCAACCTGTAAAACTAAATTAGAGCAATAGCCATGACTTGGATAGAAAAATTAGATTCATTTTGGAAAGGATTAGCCATCGGTCTCTTATTTCCAGCATTCTGTTTATTTTGTGGTTGGCTTTTTCTGCATAGTCAAATTAGTTTCCCGAAGGCTTACATAAGGTATTTGATGGGTGGAAATTTATTAAGCAATGTGGTTAAACTGTGTGGCTTAGGAAATTTATTGTTATTTTATTTTGGCCTCTCGCAAAAAATAGATCGGTTTACAAAAGGTATTATTGTTAGCTTATTGTTTTATGTAGGTTTGGTAGCTTACATTACTTATTTTTTAGAACCCACCTATTTATAAATTGAAATATTTTTTTATATGCGGCGAAGCCAGTGGCGATTTACACGCCTCCAATTGCATTAAGGAATTAAAAAAACGCGATGCCACAGCCGATTTTGCTTTTTCGGGTGGAAAAAATTGTATAGAAGCAACTGGAAAAGAACCCGTGCTAAACATTGATGCCATGGCGTTTATGGGATTTGTAGATGTCGTAAAAAATGCGGGAACAATTCGTCGAAATTTTAAAATCGTTAAACAAGCCATACTCAACTATAAGCCCGATGCCTTGATACTAGTAGATTACCCAGGTTTCAATTTACGCATGGCTAAATGGGCCAAGCAAAAAGGAATGAATGTGTTTTATTACATTTCGCCAACTGTATGGGCTTGGAAAGAAAACCGCGTGAATACCATTCGTGATTTTACGAATAAGTTATTTGTTATTTTACCCTTCGAGAAAGCGTTTTATGCCAAGCACCAAATAAACGTTGAGTTTGTAGGGCATCCTTTGTTAGATGCTTTAGAACAAACCTTGGGTAACTTACCCAACGAAGAAACTTTTAGAACCACACACGGTTTAAGTAAAGCGCCTATTATTGCCGTTTTGCCTGGAAGTCGGCAGCAAGAGGTAGATCGCATGTTAGAAATAATGATCAATGTGAAACCTATGTTTCCCGATTATCAGTTTGTTATAGCGTGCGCACCCAATTTTTCGGTAGAGCAATACCAACACTTAAAATCAAAAGGGATTAATACCGTTAGCAATGCCACGTATGCCCTAATGAAATATGCCAAAGCGGGTATTATTAAATCGGGTACTTCCACCTTAGAAGCCGCATTATTAAAATTGCCACAAGTGGTGTGTTATAAAAGTGGGCTTGTAAGTTTTGCTATTGCCAAACGCTTGGTAAACATCCAATACATCAGTTTAATTAATTTGATTATGGATAAAGCTGTAGTAAAAGAGTTAGTACAGCAAGAACTAAATGCGCAAGCCATTGCGAACGAGCTTCAAAAATTATTAAACGATACAACTTACCGCCAAACTATTTTAAACGATTACGAATTGGCATACACAAAATTAGGAGGCCCAGGCGCATCGGCACGTTTGGCCGAGGGCATTATAAACCTGTTAAGCAACACTAAATAATGCGGTACATCATCATCATAAGTTTATGTTTAGGTTTAAGTTCGTTTTACTTTGTACCCAGCGAAGAACTAACCATTAAAATATATACCCATTTAAAAATTAATGCCTTGCAAATTACCGTTAATGCAGGTAAATACATAGTTATTGCCGATGGAAACCTAGTAACAGAAACAAGTGGCGAATCGAATCTTAAATTTATTGTTATCAACGACAGCATCGAACTGCTTCGTCAAGATGAAAAGCTGGGCCGTTATAGATTTATAAAATTAAAAGGAGATGCGTTAAGTGAATTAAAATTAAAATTAATTAATCCCGATCGTAAACCTCGGCTGTATCAAAATGATATAAACCTTTCGGTTGAAAATGGCTATTTACGTTTACTAAATTCGGTAACATTAGATAATTACATTGCAGGCGTAACAGAAGCCGAAGCTGGAAGTCGCTCGAACCAAGAATTCTATAAAGTACAAGCCATTTTAGCGCGTACGTTTGCTTTAGCACACATTAATAAACACGTTGCCGAAGGGTTTAGCCTCTGCGATCAAGTGCATTGCCAAGCGTATTATGGCAAGCCTAAAGATTTATCTATCTTCATCGCCGTTGACGAAACAAAGGGTAAAGTGGTAGTGGATGATAACTTAAATTTAATTGTAGCGGCCTTTCATAGTAATAGTGGTGGGCAAACCGCCAATAGCGAAGATGTGTGGGGCGCGCACACCGCATACTTACGCAGTGTGAAGGATAGCTTTAGTATAAAAATGCCCAACTCGAAATGGGAACGTAAAATGCCCGCAGACGATTGGTTAACTTATTTAAAGTTAAAACATAATTACCCAACCGAAAATCAAGAAGCCAAAACGGAGGCTTTAAATTTTAAACAAGATTCTCGAAAGGTTTATTTAGAAGCCAGTAATATAAAAGTACCTTTAAAAAATGTGCGTACCGATTTACAATTGAAATCTACTTTTTTTAGCATTTATCCTTTATCGCCCGATACTATTGTGTTTAAAGGTAGAGGCTACGGCCATGGTTTAGGCATGTGCCAAGAAGGTGCCATGCGCATGACTAAACTTGGCTATTCGTATCAAGAGGTATTAAATTTTTATTATCGTAATGTTCAATTGATTGATATGAAGAAACTCAGTTTTTTTAGAGATGAGTAATTCATATCGTTGTTATTTATCAGCCATCAATTCTTTGGGGTAACACACAAAATATTTGGTAACGGGTTGCGTTAAACTTTGTATGTTTAATTGATCGCTCGCCTCAGCCACATCTAGCAACCTGCCATCGCTCATCAATATATTAATTTTAAAATCGGAAGAGTTATAGGCACTGTTATTAACCTCGTCGCTAATCACAAAATAACTGGCCTCTCTACGCGATACGCCAAAACGTTGAGTAGCTTTTTCAATTAACTGATTTTTATACGAAGTAGGGATAGGCGTTTGCCCTAATTCGATTCGATACAAATGCCGCTCTAAAAGATTTTCGCATAATTTTTGAAGTATAGTGTCTGCGTGTCCCGTCCACACTTTAATAGCCGCCATAATATCATAATCATCTAATTGTGCAAATAAATCTAATAGGCGTTCCTCTTTTTCAAAGTCGCTTGCTGTATAATTATTTTGTAAGAACTTTTGAAATACTGGTGTGCCAAATAGCAACTCGCCTTTGGCGCTTAAAGCTTTGGCGCGTTTTAAAATAGTTACTAAAAGCGTTTCGGCACTTAAAACTGTTTTGTGTAAATACACTTGCCAATACATTAAACGCCGTGCAATTAAAAATTTTTCAATGCTGTAAATACCTTTTACTTCTACCACCAATTGGTCGTTAACAACGTTCAACATTTTAATGATGCGATCGCTACTGATAACGCCTTCGCTCACACCCGTAAAAAAACTATCGCGTTTTAAGTAATCCAAACGATCCATATCCAACTGTGAACTCACCAATTGGTGTAAAAATTTCTTTTTATAAACGTTATTAAAAATCTTTATAGCCAAACTTAATTTTCCTTTAAAGGTTTTATTAAGTCGGTTCATTAATAAACTACTAATATCTTCGTGCGTAATCCCCTTAACAATGCTGTGTTCTAGCGCGTGCGAAAAAGGGCCATGTCCAATATCGTGCAATAAAATAGCAATTAAAGCGGCTTCTTCTTCTGCATCTGTAATATCAATTCCTTTTTGTTTGAGGCTAAATAATGCCTCGTGCATTAAGTGCATAGCACCTATGGCGTGATGAAAGCGCGTATGCAAAGCACCTGGGTAAACCAAATTAGTTAAACCCAATTGCTTAATGCGTCTCAAACGCTGGAAATAGCGGTGATTAATTAAATCGTAAATTAAATCGCTTGAAATGGTAACGAAACCATAAATAGGATCATTAATAATTTTGCGTTTGTTCTGCGTCATAAATCAAAAAATCTGTTAAGAAACCCAAGCCCTTTTAACAAAATCAACTTGGCATCACAATTAAAACTAAATTTACTACGTTATTTGAGATATTGCAAAGCTATGGACAAAATTCAGATTTTATGGGCCGATGATGAAATAGATTTATTAAAGCCACACTTATTATTTCTTAACAGCAAGGGCTACGAGGTTATTGCCGCCGTTAGTGGCGACGAAGCCTTAGAGCATGTGAAAAGTAATTCTAACATTAGCGTGGTGTTGCTCGACGAAAATATGCCAGGTTTAAGCGGACTCGAAACCCTCATGCACATTAAACAACATAACAACGATTTGCCCGTGGTGATGATTACCAAAAGCGAAGAAGAGCATATCATGGATGATGCCATTGGGAGTAAGATTGCCGACTACCTTATCAAACCTGTTAATCCCAATCAAATTTTATTATCCTTGAAAAAGATTTTGGATAATAAACGCCTAGTGAGCGAAAAAACAAACACGGGCTACCGTAAAGAGTTTGGACAAATTGGTATGACTATTAACGATAACCTAAGTTGGCAAGAGTGGCAAGAGGTTTATAAAAAATTAGTGTTTTGGGAATTGGAGATGGATGCTGCTCAAGATAAGAGTATGCTCGATATTTTAAAAATGCAAAAGTCGGATGCTAACTCGCAATTTTTTAAATTCATCGAAAAAAATTACATCAATTGGCTAAACGGTAAAACACCCAATCCACCGACGATGAGCCATACCTTACTTAAAAATAAGTTTATGTCGGAGTTAGATAAACCTGAACCTGTTTTTTTAATTGTGATTGATAATTTGCGTTACGATCAATGGAAAATTATTCAACCGATTTTACAAGATTATTATAAGGTCGAAAAGGAAGAACTCTTTTTTAGTATTTTACCAACGGCCACACAATATGCCCGAAATGCCTTGTTTAGCGGTCTTTTGCCGAGTGAAATGGAAAAACGATTCCCCGATTTGTGGTTAAACGATGAAGATGAAGGGGGCAAAAACATGAATGAAGAAGCATTCATGCAAGCGCATTTAAAACGTTTGGGTAAAGATGTAAAAATGTCGTATAACAAAATCACCAATTTTAATGCGGGAAAAAAATTATCTGATAATTTGCATAACCTGCTTCAAAATAAATTAAATGTTATTGTTTATAATTTCGTAGATATATTAAGCCACGCCCGCACCGAAATGGAGGTAATACGCGAATTGGCAGATGATGAGCCTGCTTACCGAAGTATAACATTAAGTTGGTTCGAGCACTCGCCATTGTTAGATATTATTAAACAACTCGCCAATAAAAAAATTAAACTGGTTATCACCACCGATCACGGTACCGTGCATGTGAAAGAACCTACTAAAATTTTGGGCGATAAAAATGTAAATACGAATCTACGTTATAAACAAGGTAAGGCTTTAGATTATAATCCGAAAGATGTATTTGAAATTAAAAATCCATCGGATGCGTTTTTACCCAAACAAAATGTAAGCTCGCGTTTTGTGTTTGCTAAGGAAGATCGTTTTTTTGCCTATCCAAATAATTTTAATCATTACGTTAACTACTATAAAAATACCTTTCAACATGGAGGGGTTAGTTTAGAAGAAATACTTATTCCATACATTGCCTTATCACCTCGTTAATGCGGCATTGGCTAATTATAGTTTTACTTAACTTGCAAGTGTTGGCATTGGCTCAAAAAAGAGATACTAGCTTTTTTGATATTAAGTTAATGCTCACAAAGCAGTTGGTTGATTTTAATAAAGTAAGAGCCGATAGTGTTTATTACAAATCGTTTAACCGCGATACAATTATTAGTGGCAATACTTATACGATCAATGCGTTGTCGGATACTTTCTTTGAAAAAAAATGGCAAATAGCTGGTCGGGTTAAGGGTAAAGATTATCCAGATGTTTACTTTGAAACCATTGATGGGCAAGCCAAAGCCCTCAGCGATTATAAAGCCGATGCCATTTTTTTAATTTATAATTATGCCTTTTGTCAATCGTGCCTCGATTTAACCGACACTTTGTTAGACTCGCTTCAACCATTTATGAGTACGAACCGTTTTCAAGTCATTAATTTGTTAGCCGATAGCAAAGAAGATGGGCAGCATTATTACGAACGCTACAACACGCGTGTACAACTTGGTTTTATTAGTAAAGAACAAGAAACCGATTACACACTCAACATGGGAACGCCGTTTTTATTTGTACTCGACCGAAACCGAAAGGTATTAGAGATGGGGCATTTGTTTGACATTACACGTTACAATCATTTAAAAAGCCTAATTTTGAGGGCTATTGAAAAAAACTGAATCATATTTATTTTCAGAAAATGAATTGCCACTAATTAGTCGGTTGCAACTGACCAATTGGCCAAAACCTTGCATTGTGTTGCTCGAAGGGTCAATGGGAGCGGGTAAAACAACGCTAGTAAAACAGTTGTGTAAAGATTTAGGTGTAAGCGAAGGGGTAAGCAGCCCAACGTATGCGATTGTGAACGAATACAAAGGTGAGGCGTTTACTATTTTTCATTTTGATTTGTATCGCCTTAAAAGCGAAGAAGAGTTATTTAATTTAGGTTTTGAAGATTACCTTTATCAGCAAGCCTATTTGTTTATTGAATGGCCACAGTTAGCCTTAAACTTTTTACCAGTGGATGTGATTCGTTTGCAGTTAAATGTGGTGGCGCAACAACGCGAATTAATTGTTACTTACTGATAAAACACAGGATTATTTAACCGAACACATAAGCCCAACCAAGTGGCTTATGTGGTATTAATTGGTGCTGGAATAATGAGTGCAACTTTGGGTATTTTATTAAAAACACTTAACCCCAATGGGCGTATTCATCTAAAAGTATGTTGCCAACATACAGCCAACGCTTAAATGCAAACGCTAAACTCTGCCAAGCCACTCGCCAACAAACGGCTAAGGTATTGGGTTTGGCGAAGATGACTGAATAAGTAATACTAATAGTAGGAAAAGGGTTTAGTAAACATTAATTAAAATCCTATTGAATGGTTCTATACAATTTGTTGTACATTTCCTGAAATCTAATACCAATTATACCTGTTAAATAGACCAATAATCCTCATAAATACTCAATGTTTAGATAATATTCATCCCCCCTATTTATACCTAGAGAAATTCATAACCTGGAGATAGTACCTGTTTTTTAATTCGATTATTTCTACGGTTAAAATTAGCTTTTGAATGCTATAATTTTGTAAGCATAAAAGCTTTTATAACGGTGGAGCAGAACCCACTTAAAAAAACGAACTGGTCAACGCAGTTAAAACGTTGAGGTCTTTTTCCGAAATACCTAATGAGTAGGAATCAAAAAAATAACCAACATGGCAAGTAAAACATTCACCGTTCCGTTCAACCAAAATCAATTAATGTTTTGGTCTTGGACTACACAAGCTGCAAATAATGTGTGCATCACTTTGAAGGATTCAAGCACGACGTATATTAATAATATGTGTCGTCAAAGTACAAATCCTTTACCTGCGCCAACGCCTGGTGCGAGTTTAGTAAATGGGACTAGTCTGAACTTAACGATAAATGTACTAAATGCTACTACACTTATTTCGTCAATTGCCTCAGGGAATATTAATGATCCTTCTGGGAATGTAATCGGCGAGTATTTTAACGTGGCTATCGAAGATGGCTCTGATGAAGACTTTAACGATGTATGGGTATCGCTCGTAGCTTGGAATACGCAGGGATAAGAAGTAAAGTAGAGTTAATCCCAATTAAAAAACGCACAAGGTATTTTCTTGTGCGTTTTTACTTTTATATCTACAGTTGTCTTGTATCCATATCTTTTAAAAATGAAGTGGCTGCTAATTTTCCATTGACTGGATTTGATTATAAATGGAGTTGTTAAAACAACAGGTCGTATTTATCTCCCCTTATTTATACCTAGAGGAATTCATAACCTAGTAATAATACTCGTTTTCAATTCGATTATTTATATGGCTAAGATTAGCTTTTGAATGTTATAATTTTAATTCGTAAAATTTTTTATAGTGTGTGGAGTAGAATCCACTTAAAAAAACGGGACGTACTCTGAAAAGCCATACGAGTAGGGAATAATTTAAAACAATTAAATGTTATGAATGATCTAGTAATTACCATTAACAATACTACAAAATACGATGTCTCTGGAACTATTCTTTATGAAGGTCCACTTCACCACACTGATGTATATTCCGCCGCACCGAATGAAACGTGGCAAACAACAACCCCAGAAAATAATCCAGTAGCCGAAATATCTGCCATAGTTAAAACACCAAATGGCGGTTTAGTTGCAACACCTTACCGTTCGTATGGAAGTTCAAGAGTTCATTTTGCTATATGCGAAATCGAAGGATACTTATATGAAGTAACTTTATCAGAAACCTAACTCGATTTGGAGTCGGGAGGTTATAACGAAACACTCTTTGTACAGTTAAAATTATCTTTTGAGTACTATAATTTTGATTCATAAATTTTTTATCATGCGTGGAGCAGGACCCTCTTAAAAAAACGGGAGGTACTCTAAAAAGCTATACGAGTAGGAAATAATTTAAAACAATTAAATATTATGTCATTGCTAGAACTTGAAATTGCCAATAGTACAAAATACGTTGTTAGTGGATACGTTTATGAAGTTGAGAAAAATATCCCTATTCCATATACGGTCGAACCATATAAAATTTTTACATTACCGCAGTCAGGAATTTACTTCAAGGAAATATCTGCCGAAGTTCAAACACCAAATGGTAATATTGTTGCAACACCTTTTGTAACATCAGTATATATTGATCATGGTCAATTTACTATACTCCAAACTGGATCAAGTTCATATAAAGTGCGACTGGAACTAACATAGGAGAACCTTCATAAACCAACTGTAATGCAGAATTAATAAGAACAAGTAAGCCTAGCCAGCAACAACATATTCACAAAGCCGTTACTCCCCATTAAAAAACGCACAAGGTATTTCTTGTGCGTTTTTAGTTTTTTATAGCTACGACCGTATTACGCTTCTACCTCGGTAACAATACTCGGGAAAATGCGCACATTGCCGCTGTCTTCTTTACGGAATTGATACGTGTACTTGTAATGGCTTTCTAATCCGCTCTTATTTGGTAAACCATTAATCATCATAATATTTCGGTTTTTGGCAAACTTTAATAACTCGCGTAAATAATGCGCCGAAATTTGTCCCACCTCATCAATGATACAATGTACTTTAAAGTCTTTGCTACTGCGGTGGCTCGATTCTTTAATAAACACATGCAACAACGTAATGTAGATAATTGCTTTTACCAAGATGTCGGTGCCTGTGCTACCAATGCTATCAATTTTATGTGTCCACCCTGTTTCGTTCATCCCTTCTTTAATATTGAATTTTAATTCAAATAAATCTTGTAAACGAATTTCTTCTTGTTCTTGTTCCTTAATCGCACTGCGCAATTGTTCGAGTAATTTAACGGCACGCCCACTAATTTCGCGTTTAGTACCTGTTGCAAAGTCGGTGTTAAATAAACCTTCGTTATAAATTAAACCATGTTCTTCGCGAAACTCTTCAATACGTTTTAAGAGTTTATAAACTTTATTATCCGATTCTTCAATTTTAATTTTAATAAATTCGATGAGTTTACTTTCTTCAAATTCAGCTTTCTTAAAATCTTCGGCAATTAAGGTAATGATGTGTTGAATTTTATCTTTTTGTCCGCTAAGTTCTTTTACCTTAGTGGCAATACTATCGGTTACTAAACCAATTTGAGTAGCCGTTTCGGCAATAGACAATTCGATTTTATTTTCATTAATAAACGATCGTAGGTTTTGCGCAAATCGTTCGTATTCGGCTTGTGTAGCATCGTTTCGTATAATAAAATTAAAATGGTTATCTAAACGGAAACGGCCCGAAAAGTCGTTTACATAACGTTGAAACGCACCATACTCTTCATTAAAATGCGAATCGTTTTTTAATAATTGCGTACACAAATCCATGATGTTGTAATTGGTTCGTTTAGCTTCGGCACGTTCAATAATTTCGGAGTACTTAGCATACACTGGCGTTTCGCGGAAGTTATTGCTGTAAAAATTAACGCCGTTGTTAAACTCAATTAACTCTTCATCAAACGCTCGTTTTTGTTTATTCAATTCCATCCGTTTTAAATTAAACTTACGAGTGGTTTCTTCGGCTTGTGCAGTTAATTCGTTATTCGATTTAACGTACTCTTCTTTTTTCTGAATGAAGTCGGGGAGTTTGTCAAAAATATCGCGTTTGTCTTTTAAGTAATCGCTTACTAACTGGGCATATTGGTCAATTTCTTTCAAGGCTTCTTGCACTTCTTTTAAGCGCATTTCAACTTGTTTTAATTGTTTACTATCAACTCCTTTCGATTTAAAATTAGTTTCTTTTTCTTTACTAATTTCTTCTTCTTTCGACTCAAATTCTTTAACCTGATTTTTTTTCTCGACTTCCAATTCGCTAATTTCAGTTTCTTGACGCGATTTTAAATCTTGTAAACGCTCTTCACTATACACTTTTAATTGGTCGAGCTGGCGATTAAAATCATCTACTAAATTATTTTTACGTTTATTTAATAAGGTTAACTCTTCTTCTACAATATTTAAACGTTGACGATTGCCGCTTAACGATTGCTCTACCTCGCCACCTGCTTTCATTTGCCAGTCTTCGAGTTCAATCATTAATTTTTTCTCACGTTTATCCGCTAAATCTAACGAGTAGCTTAACACTTTCACATCTTCTTTAAACTCGCCCAATTGTTTACCATATTTATCAGCGGCCAACATTTTTTCTTCGTTATTACTCGTTTGAAACGCATTTAAAGCTTCTTCTAAATCTCTTATTAAAGCAAGGCGTTCGTTTTTTTCAAATTGATATTCTTCAATAGATTTAGAAACGACATCAACACTTTCTAAGTTTAAGCTAACGCCATAAAGGGTTTTAAGGGTTTCTTCTTTTAGTTCGGGGTTAATATCTGTTCGGAACAATAATTTTTCGTTTACCACTTTGCCAATGGTGTGGTGCCAATCTTTTACATTTTTTTCTAAGAAACCATAAAACGCATCGTGTTGCACGTTTAGCTTCGATTCGATGTCTTTAATTTCGTTTTTAATTTTAATGATTTCGCCATTGGTGCGGTTTACTTCGTTGCTGAGTGAGGTTTTCAACTTAGCTTCTATGGCTTCCCATTCGCGTTGTAAGGTTTGAACCATGTTTTGTTTAATGGCACGTTCACTTTTATTTTTATACGAGATGGCGCGTAACTCGGCCAATTCAGTTTCAATATTTTTAATTTCGGCTTCGTAAAAACGGGTATTACGAATTACTTTTTCATCGCTTTTTAATTCATTAAATTCAATTTGTTTGGCGGTTACTTCGGCATTTACTTCGCTAAAGGCTTCTTCACGTTTAGTTTTTAATTCCGACTCGCGTTTATTAAATTCATTTTTTTGTAATAATTGCAATTCGTTGTAATGATTAAATATTTCGCTGGTTTTGGCATTAATGGTGTTAATGTAAGCCATTTTATCATTTCGCAATTGCTCTAACAACGAGGCATATTTTAATTCGATACTGGCTACATTGCTTGTTAAACTTTCGTATTCGCGGCGTGCAATGTTTTGCTCAACTTGTAACTTTTCGCGCTCGGCATTTTTTTCTACGGCTTCTTCTATGTTTTTATCTTTATAGTCGCGCAAACGTTTATTGGCATCGCGAATAGATTTATCGTAGTAACCAATTTCTTCGCGCACGTTGCCTTGTTTGTTATCTATTTCGCTGATTAGCTTTTCGTGGTCTTCGGTTAAAATTTCTAGTTCTTCTTCTTTCTTTTTAGAGGCTTCGCGTATGGCTTCATTTTGCGATTCGGCAAAGCGTAGGCTGCTGCCTAATTTATCGGCCAGTTCCATTTGCGAACCTTTTAATAAATGCACTTGATCGTACTTTTTATCAATGAGTTCAATAAGCTGTTGCGTTTCCTTTTTAATAAACGTTTCAATGTCGGTATATTTTTCATTAAACTGGCGCAACTGGCGTTCTACTTGCTCTAAGCGTATGCTAGAGTTTTCGGTGGTTAACGAGTTGGCAATAAAATCTTTAATAAAGCGCGAGTCAATACTATTTTTAGAACTTAAAAATACATTGGTGATTGATTTTGGGATGTTTTGGTATTTTTCGTTACCTTTTAATAAATGGAACTTGGCTAATTGTTTATCGGTTTCAGTTCCAAAAATAATATTACGGTAGCGTTCAAATGTATCAATTTGGTTCGAGATGTAAATGCCACGTTTTTCGAGTCCCGAAATAATTTCTTTAATTTTCATGGCCTCGTCGTTAGCATTAAAAAAGAAATCAGCATCGTAAGGCGCATCAACAAAGCGGAACACGAGTTTGTTGTGGCGATACACCATTACAAAAAAGTTTTTTTCTTCGGTAGCAATTTCATAAACGAGGTAAGAGTTTTCGTATCTGAAATAATGTTCTTCAAAACTTTTTTGCGATTGGGCTATCCCTAAACCACGGCTATTGGCACTGTAAAAAAACAAAATGGCCCGTTGCAGCGAAGTTTTTCCAAAATTATTAGTACCCACAAAACAGGTGTTGCCGCAAAGTTCAATGTCGGCATATTTTACATTAGAAATATTTATTTCTACAATGCGATTTAAAATTCTTACGTTTTCGGTATTCATTGGCGTTTATCTTTCTGCTTAAATAGTTCTATTCATTAATTGTAAATGATTCCACTGCTGTTAGAATCGGTACCTGTGCTCTCTTCATAAATACTGATGGCGTTAATCACATCCATTAAGTAATTATACGAGTCTAAAACTTTATAACTTTCGGTATTTTCATCTTCGAGTTCTAAATAACTGTCGCGTGCCATGAGGTCGCATATATCGCGCACCTTGTTGAGCATGGTTTCGGAGCGGTACATTGGAATTTTTTGTAGCTTTTGTTTAAGGCGCACATTGGCGTTGCACTCTTCGGCAATTTCGGCTGGCCGGAAACGCGAGCCAATGGTAATTTTATTATCCATGCTAGCAAACAAATCAATAACATCAATATACCTTTCAAAAGTTTCTAGTTTTTTTTCAATCAAACTATTGCCTTCGTTAATGCGCGAAAAATAAAAGTAATTATTGCCGCGTTCAATATTGTATTTAATAACATTAAAGTAGGCTTGCAAACGTGGAAAATTTTCTTCTTGATTAATGATGTCGTATAAACGGCTCATGTTATCTTTAGTGCCATTGCTGCTAATGAAATGCCCACGCGCCATAATGGCAAATATGTCGTGGGTTTGACGGGGTAGTGCAAAATCTTCTGCTGTCATCGGTTCTTTTATTTAAGGTTAAGCTGCTTTTTTAGATTTCTTTTCTTGCTTATTCGGCAAAATAATGGTGTAGCCTAAACGTTTTTTACGTTGTTGGTTATCTTCATAATCGTAATAGTTTAAACGGTATTTAAACTCTAAATCATTTTGATATTCCATGGCTATTTCTACAAATAACGAAAGGCGGTCTTCAAACGTTACGTTGCCTACTGCTTTCGGAAATTTATAATCCATTAAGTATTCAAATAAATTATGTTTGGTTTGAGTTAAAAATCGCTCTACTAATTTTTCGGTATCTAATTTTATTTGTTGATCTATTAATTGCTCTTTAAAGTTTCCGGGCAATTTACCAGCCACACCACGCATCATTAAACGCGCTAATTTATATTTTTCGGCAACGCGTTTGCATAATAAATGCCCATCGTCGGTAAATAAAAAGTCAACTGAAATTTTAGTACGTGGCCCTTTAACGTTATTATACCGCAAGGTGTTAATGGTTTTTAAAACTTCGGTAAAATTAGTACGGTAATGCAAAGTGCCATGGTCTTTAATTTCTTTTAAACGTTGGGCTTTCACATACACATCCAATTGAAATTGTATTTTATTGATGTAGTCGGTAATGTTGGTTTGAATCTCAATTAAATAATCGAGGTTTTCAATAAGGGTAGATTTTAGTGCATTCACAATACCATACAATTCGGTATCGTTAGTGAACGTAAACAATTGCCGCGTTTCATCAATTGTTTTTTCAGTTTTATGAATGAAATCAATAATGGTATCGCGCTTTTCGCGGTAGTTTTCGAGTTTTTGTAATTTGATGCGGTAATTGGCTTCGTTTTTATAAGTATCATCTACATTTTTTTGCAGCTTAATAATTTCGCGGGTAAGAGCCACACTAATTTTTTTAAGGTATTTTTTTATGCTGCGTAAAAATCGGTGTTCGTGTACTTCTTGATAAAAGTGAATGTTACGTTTTAATTCGTTGATGGCATCGTTAATAACGCCAGGCGTAACTTCACCAATCTCCATGAAGTCTTCAAACATGGCCACCACCGCATCGTTTAAACTCACAATGTTTTCATATTCATACACCAAGTCTAACGACTTCATGCGCTGGTATTGCTCATCCGACAAATCGCCTTTAGCGAGGAGTTCATTAACCGTTATGTTTTCGCGGTTAGCAAATAAAAATTCGACTGTACTTCTGTTATGGTACAGTTGAGATAGAATATCATTAACGTTTACTTGTAATGCCATTATAACACACGCTTTTTAAGAAGAGAATCTAAAATCATCATCTTATAAAAATACGAAGCCTAAGCGGGGCTTTCAACTTGCGTTATTAACAAAAAACAGGGTAATTAACCGTTTGAGCGGTTGTAGTGGTGTTTTAGCCTGTAAATAAAGGCTTTAGCAACTAAATGCAACATGTAAAAACTATGAACAGGTGTTATATAGTTCTAACAGTTTGTTAATAAAATGCGACCATTCGTATTTTTTCTTTTCTTCAATAACGTTTTTGGTAAATTCATCTTCTTTGCCTTCGTTAAAATAGTCGGCTAACTTTTGTCCAATTTGTGTATTACTTTTTTCAACCACGTAGCCACATTTATTATGGATAACAATTTCGGGGAGCCCGCCAACATTGGTTACTAACATGGGTTTATTGTAGTAATAACTAACCATGCTAACGCCGCTGTTGGTAGCTGTTCGGTAGGTTTGTGCCACTAAATTAGCTGCACAAAAATAATATTTCACATCTTCGTTGAGTATAAATTTATCGTGGAGTATAACCACTTCTTCATTAAGTTGATAGTGTTGCATGGCATTGATGTACATCATTTTATCGTCGTAAAACTCGCCAGCAATGAGTAGTTTAATTTTTGCCAAGCGAACGGCCGGGTGTGCCATGGCTTCTATTAAGAGGTCTAAGCCCTTGTAATGGCGTATTAAACCGAAAAACAAAACAATTTTATCATCGGGTTTAAGTCCAAGTTTTTGGCGTGCTTCACTTTGCGATACGGGTGCACCATAGGTTTCATACATAGGATGCGGGGCATATACCTTGTGCGTTGTGTTCGTAAATAAACTAATGTCTTGCAAAACTTTTTGACTCATGGCAATAAAACCTTGGCAGCCTTTAATAAAGTACTGAGTAAGCGGTTTGTCGCCCACGCGTTTTTCGTGAGGAATAACGTTGTCTGTTAAAGCTAACACACGAGTATGTTTTTTTACCAAGCGAGCAATAGTGCCCAAGCTGGGGCCAAAAAACGGCAACCAAAAACGAAATAAAATAAAATCAGGTTTTTCTTTTTTAATAAAGTGGGCTACACGCAGCCAGTTAAACGGATTAATGGAATTGATAAGCGTGTGTATGGGCGTGTTAGCGGGTGCTTGCGCATTGGTTTCAAATTGCGAAGAACCTGGAAAAAGAAAATTGGGATATTGCAAACGATACGAAATAATTTGTGCATCGTGTCCTTGTTGTCGCAATTCGTGGCAAAGGTTTTCATTAAATTGCGCAGGACCACCACGCAAGGGATAAGCAGGACCAATGATAAAAATTTTTAAGCGCATATCTATTTAAGCAAATAAAATGTTTAGCTTATTTTTCCAGCAACACATTCGGTTAATGAATCTAGTTTTAAGTATTGATTGGCTAAATCTTGCAGCTCTTTTGCACTTACTGTTTTCACAGCGGTTAAATACTTATCAAAATAAGAGTAATCTAAATTAAATTCCCATACTGCTTTAAACTTATCGGCCAATGCAAAAGGACCTGCTACGCTTTGTAAAAATTGACCTAAAATATAATTACGAACCGTTTCCAATTCATGTTCATCAATACGTTCGGTTTGTAAGGTATTTATTTCTTTATAAATTTCGTTAAGTGTAGCTTGTGTAACATCTACACCAACCTCCGTGCCAATGTAAAAATACCCATCGTTAACCATAGAGGCTAAGCCCGAATTGATACCATAAGTATAACCTTTATCTTCGCGAATGTTAGCCATTAAGCGCGAACCAAAGTAGCCACCTAAAATAGTATTTAAAACCTGAAATTTAAAATAGTCGGCGTGGGTTTTATTAAACAAAGGTTTACCAATACGAATAGCCGATTGAATGGCTTCTTCTTTATAAATGCATTCCTTTGTGGCTTGAGTAAGAATGGACACAGATGGCTTTGCGATGTTGACATTTTGCCCCCAATGACCTTCACCAAAATAGGTATTTAAAATATCGGTTAAATCACTTGGTAAATTACCCGAAGCAATGATGGTGCAATTACTAGCTTGGTAATGCTTGGCGTGAAAGGTTTTTATTTCGTGTGTGTTAATTCGTTCAAAATCATTTAGCTTAACATCTATGCCATAAGGGTGTTCACTTCCAAAGATAAGTTCGGTAAACCTACGGCGCGCCAATACACTTACTTTTTGAGAGTTAATTAAATGTTTTTGTTTTTTTGTATTAATCAATAAATCAAACTCGTTTTGAGGAAATAAAGGATACTTTATAACTTCTTCTACGAAGGCCAAAGTTTTGGCGAGGTATTTATTTAAACTGTAAATGGTAATGTTCGCAAAGTCTTGCCCCACGCTCAATTCAATAAACGAGCCATAAAAATCTATGCCATCACTAATTTCATTAGCTGTAAAATTTTTTGTACCCATTTCGAGAAGGGCATTGGTGCAAGCAGCTATCAATGCTTTATCTTGATAAAACATACCTGCTTTAAAAATAAATTCGATTTTGGTGATCTCTTGACTACCAACGTTTACCGTATGTAGCGGAATACCATTTTGCAACTGTTGCGATTGCGCCTGCAATACAGTAATGTGATCAATGGTTTTAAAGTTGGGAGCAATTGTTCTGTTTAGCATACCAGTAAATATTTTAACAAAGTACTTAAAATTATTTTTGAAAATGGATATTAAAATCGTTGATTAGTATCGAATTATTACTATTGTTCCACACATAAACGTTAATAGTATTTCCGGGTTGTAATTGGTTGTTGGCTAATTGAAGGGTCATTAAGGCCCATTTATTTCCATCTAATAAATGGTTTTGAAGCGAAGTACCATACCAACCGATATTGCCAGTTGGCGAGTCAACCGATATAATCAACGCTACATCATTCGCTGTTTGGGGTTGTTCGGTTTTTACCCAACACGAAGCATAAACTTGTTTTAAGTCCGAGGTTTTAAGAGAGTCCACTTTTATACTAAAGGCGGTCGAGTATTCACCTGCTTTGAGGGATTGCTTTTTTTTCTTAGAAGTAGTTTCGCTACTTGAGTTATTAATAGGTATTTGGTTTGTCAGCGAGTCCTCTTGCGTTAGCTGTGTTTTAAAAATAATGTTAGGCGTTTGGTCATAACTTAATAGGTTAGGCTCACTTTTCGGTTCGTTTAAAATTTTTAAATGTTCCCATTCGAGTTCGAACGTTGTAGGCATGAGCCATTGGTTAGAACACATGAACATTATTTTATCAACCTCTTCGGCAAGTTTGGGTTGTGTAAAGTATGGATGTATCCATAAACCATCTACTGCATTTTTCGGAATAAATCGGTGTTTAATTGTTTTCCCATTTTTTAAGTGCAGTATTATCCAAAAAGGTTCGTCTTTATAAAAGGTTTTTTTTAATGTTCTCATCAAACCTGAACCTATGTTTAAACGCGCTCGCAGCCAATCTCCTTTTAATGCGGGAAGAGGTATCCACTTAAACCAAGTTAACGTATTTTTTTCTGAATAGGTTTGCTGTAACGTAATCGGTTTGGTTCGTTTTTTTAAGACATAAGGGTTTGAGTAATTGGGCAATTGGTAATAGTTTTGAAAAAGGCTTAGTAATGTTTTCGGTTCATCATTTAATAAGTAACGTTCATCAATACTGTTAAAGAAAGAATTATTTTGTTGACTTGATTCGCCTTTGCTCCAAATAATAAAATCGGGTGCCGACTTACTTTTAAAATGTTGACTATTTTGTTCATCGAGCCAAGAGGTATAGGCAGCATAGCTTTGTAAAACACAACGGGGTTGCCAGTTAATTTGGTTGGCAGGAAAGAAGGAATACTCCCAAGGATAAGTATCCACTTTCCGTTTACCAATAAGTTTAACGAGCGTAGAGTCTAATTGCTGCGAAGAAATATTTTGTTCGCTTTGTAATTTTGCTTTGCTTTTAAGTTGCGCACGGTCGCTCATAAAATCGGTGAACGATAAAACGCCTCCTAATAATTCGTAGCTTGGTTTTGCAGCAGCAACGGAACGACTCATGTTTAAGTAAAGTGTAAGTATAGAGATAAAAGCGATTGTTATTTCTCTTAATCTTAGTGTTGGTGTTTGTATAAAAAAGATGATTAAACAACTTAAATAGTAAACATAAAAGCCTTTAAAATGCGAATAATCTTCTCTCGAAATGCCGTATTTCCAAGCTGCAAACAAGGAAGGTATTATTAAAATCCAAATGAAGTAACCTGCTCTTTTACCACTTAAACGGATAAGAACTAATAGTGCCGCAAAAAATACGGATAAGGCTAACCAATTATTACTCGGGTAAAAAGAAACGGCTGAGGAATTGTCGTTACTCAATTGTAAAAGACCGTAGAAGTAAGTGAAGAATTGGCTGAACTGGGAAAATAGTATAAACCACACACTATACAGTAATACGAATACGATGGCTGTATCTTTTAAAATGGATTTTAAGTTTCGTTTATAATACAGACTTACTATTAAAAAAAGGAAAAATAAAAGTAAGCTAAGAGCAGCTGTATAAGCTTTTATGTAGCAACCAACTGCTGTTAATACAAAAGCCATAACTTTAAATTTCTTTTGTTCGGTTTGGTGAGCATTTACATAACATATTAAAATAAGAATAGGTACAGTGTTCGATAGCTCGGTCATAATCAAAATGAGGTAGGCACTTACTAAAACTACCAACCACTTTTGAGTAGTAAGTATTGTTTGCCAAAGTTGACTTAGGTTGTAAACTAATCCAAAAGTTATAAGTAAATGAAAACAAATGGTTAGCTTGGCATTTTGAGGATGCGGATAAAGTATAACTGCTAAAGGGCCATGCGGAAATATAATAGAACTCGCATTTTTCCAATGTGTATCTATTAAATGGTTAGAGGCCCACGATAGGGACGAATCTAATCCTATACCAAATACCCAATCGTTAACTGGGAAACTGATGATGCCAACTAAAACAGCTATTAAAAAGCATCGTGGTTCATTTCTTTGTAGGAAAGCAGTAAATAATTTTTTTAAATCAATATATTTTTTTGAATCAATCATTTTCATTGTTGATTAAGTGGCCAAGGCTTTATAATTGTATTTGTCCATTGGCTTTTCCCATCAACGGATAAAACGAATCAGGAACTTTGAGGTTAATACCTTTTCCATTGAGTTGATAAAGTTGGAGTCGTTTACACGTAATCGAATAATCGGCTTGTCCAATGTTCCAAATATAAACAACGAGTTCGCTTATTTTTTTTGGTAGATGTGTCGAAGTTAATTTAAACGTTTGGGTTTTCCCACTTAAATTAGTTCCTATCCAGTTTAAAGGAATGCGTCTGTAATCGTATTGGGCGTTGGTATCGTCGTTAAAACTAAATACCAAAAACGCATTAAAGGGGGCCGGTACTTTTTCAAAGTAAAGTTCAAACTCTACTTCTAATGGCGCATTTGTTGTTAGATTTAAGCGTATAATGGCTGAGTCGCGCAGTTGCAATAGGTTTTTAAACTCGGCAGAGGTGGCTATTGCTGTTAGTGTATCTATTTTTAGTAAAGGCTTACGCACTAATGGTACTTTTCGTTTTAGTAAAACACGATTCCATTTTTCATCGCGCATCACCTCTTCGTAAAAGGGTTCGTAATAAGGCTTTTCGATGGCTAAAGCAAAATTATAATCATGGTGGAGTTGAATAGATTCATCTACATTCATCGGATTTAGAACACCACCCTTTCTAAAATTTAAAAACGCATAGTTTAACTCGCGCGCTTTACTGCCGCCAATGGTAAGAGGTACAGAACTATTGGCTTGTTCGTTTATTAAATAATCAAAAAGTGGAGTAGGCATGGTATAATAAAAATAAGATGAGAAGTAACGAATGTTATAGCTACTAACAAATGAAGTAATAGTGCTTAAACCAATGATGCTGCTTAGTATTAAACCTGACTTAAAAGTTAATACATCGCAGGCAAAGCTAAACGCTAAAGCAAAAAAGAGGTAGAAAAATAAAGCTGTTCGGTCTTCGGGAAAGTTAACGCCTCCCCATTTATTTAATAACCAAAACCCTAATACAAGTGCGAAGAATGTAAAGGCATAAACCATTAAAGGTGTAAAACTGGTTTTTAGAGTTAAAGGCGTTTTTTTGAACGTGTAAAAAATAAGTATTAAACTAATTAAAGCGGCGGCAATACAAGTAATTTGCAGAAGTGGCATGTTACTTCCAAAAACAAATTCGATGAGCGAACTAAATGTTGTTTTCCAATAATTTATTGGTGAACCCGAATCTAACATGCCTTGCGCTTTGTAGAATAAGGTAAACTTTAGCCAAAAGCCAATTAGTAAATGATGCAATGTAAACAAACCCAAGTTTTGTTTAGTGAAAAATAAATGGTGGATAACTTGAAAGCCAACTAGTATGCCACTTAATAAAACGATGGCCGGTAATAAAGTTAAATTGGCGGCTAGTGCCAATTGTAAGCCTATTGTAAAGTAAATTAACGACTTAAAGTTATACGTTTTAAAGTAGTGAAGTAAATAACTCAAAGCCCAAACCATAAAAGCCATGGAAAGCCCATAGCCGCGGCAGAGTTCAAATATGTCTAAAAAATTAAAGGAGAGTAAAAACAAGCTACTGAGCACCAATTTTGCACCTAGATTTTTTAAAAAAATAAAATGCCTTTGAATGCCCCAAACTAATAAGCCAAAAGCTAACAAATTGGGAAGCCTTAAAACAAACGGATGTGAACCAAATAAAGAATAGAAGCAATGACTGAGGGCACTATTTAAAACGTGATTGTTGGTGTAAACATGCGCTTTATAAGGTAAATAATTACCACTTTGTATATAATAAAAGAAGGTGGCCGTTTCATCGTGGCTAAATGGAATGTACCAAGCGCGTAAGGCCATTAATAAAAAAATAAGCCCTGCGCCAAGCCAGTATAATTTATTGAAGGTGAGTTGAACTATTTTTTTATTTTCCATACGAAAGTGTAAGCGTTATTATAAAAAATAATTTCTAACGTTAGTCTAATAAATACTGTTGATGCTTATCGAATTTTTCTAAGGTACGAATGCCCGATGAACTGATGTGTTCAAATTCTTTATCGCAAAATACATTAACGATTTTAATACTCGGCATAAGTTCTTGAATATAGCGGTATTGATTTTGTTCGTATTGAAAATCGGTAGAGTTACGCAACCCACGTACTACTACTACGTTGTAAGATAAAGTGGTGATGAAATCGGTTAATAAACCCGAGTACTCCATTAATTGCCTGTTTTGAATGGCTTGCGGGACGGGCCAGGTGCGGATTTCTTTTTCAGGATTTTTTCCAAAGGCAATAATCACTTTATCGAAAATACGCTCGGCTTTAATTAAAACATTATAATGCCCTTTGTGGAATGGATTGAAACTGCCCGCAAATACTGCCATAAGCGGTTGACGTTGTTTCACGTAAGCAATCAAATGATTTAATTTACCATTGGTATTAAACGTTTCTAAAACTTCTACTCGTTTGTGTTGATAAATGCTATAGTCTATAAACTGAAATTCTTTAAAAATAGCGTGTTCGTATTGAATGAGTGTTTCAAAGGAAGAATCAAAAATGGATAAATCGGCGGCTATAAAACGTTGCGAGTTGGCGTTGCTGCTGGTGTGGTGTTTGGTATCGTTAATGAGTTGAACAACGGCTGTTTTAATTTCTTCCGAAATGTTTGTGCCTTGCGCTTCCTCTAAAAATAGGGCAGCCGAGTCTGCTTCGTTGGTGGCCGATGTGGGCTTATAAATGGCATCGTGATAAACAGCGGTTAAAAATAATTCATCGTTTATAGCACCCGTTTGTGCTAAATGGTTTAACACGTTAACAAGGTGCGAAAAGGTGTGGTAATACCGATGTGGCTCTTCGTAGCGGGTTAGCACCGCAGTCGAAAATCCGAGTTGAACTAATCTGGTTTCTATGGCGGCACGTGTCATGCTTACGAAGTTTTCTTTAAGTAATAAAGTGTTGAGCAATTGTTTTCGTTTAAAACCGTTTGTGCCAAGCGTTGCACGTCTTGCACTTCTACGGCATTGTATTTAGCGGCTTCTTCGTTAATTAAATTGGCATCGCCTAACAATTCGGATAAGGCTAAGTTTGTTGTTTTGGTTAATACATCGGTTTCGCTGAAGGTTAAACTGCTTTCAATTTTATTTTTACATTTTTGTAATTCATCGGCACTAATGGCTTGGTTTTGCAATAGTTCTAATTCTCTAATAATGGATGCTTCTGCGGTTTCTATACTCACGTTATCGTTTAGTTTTCCGGAGATAACAAATAAGCCTTTATCAAAATCGCCCATCACGTAAGCGTTTATATCGTTGAATAAGTTTTGTTCTTTTAGTAAGGATTTGTAGAGGCGTGAAGAATTACCGCGCGATAATACATCGCTTAACACATCCATACTGTGGTAATCTTTATCGTAGCGCGAACACATGTGATAAACTTTGTAGATGCTGTTTACAGGAATGTCACGTTCTACAGTTAACTTTCGGGCTTGTGTTTGTGGAGGTTCTATGGGTAATTGACGCAAGGGTTTAACCCCTTCTGGAATGGGTTCAAACCATTTTTCGGCTAAGCGTTTTACTTCGGCTACTTCTACATTTCCGCCAATTACTAGGATGGCGTTTGCTGGATTGTAATGTTTTTTAAAGAACGCTTTTACATCGTTCATAGTGGCTTGTTCAATATGAGCCAACTCTTTGCCAATGGTAGCCCATTTGTAGGGGTGTTGGGTATAAGCTAAGGGTCGCAATAGCAACCACACATCGCCATAAGGTTGATTTAAGTAGCGTTGTTTAAACTCTTCCACAACCACCGAACGTTGTACTTCTAAACTTTTTTCGGTGAAGGCTAAACTTAACATCCGATCACTTTCGAGCCAAAATGCTGTTTCTAAATTTTCGGCTGGAACGGTGCAGTAATAATTAGTAATGTCGTTGGTGGTAAAGGCATTGTTTTCGCCACCTACCATTTGCAAGGGCTCGTCGTAGTTGGGAATGTTAACGCTACCGCCAAACATGAGGTGTTCAAATAAATGCGCAAAGCCAGTGCGGTTTTCGTCTTCGTCGCGTGCGCCTACATCGTATAAAATGTTGAGGTGCGCCATGGGCGTGCTTTTGTCGGTGTGAACAATAACCGTTAAATTATTTTTGAGTTTGAATTTTTCGTAAGTAATCATTTGTTTTGTTATCGTAAATTTAAGGGTTAATCGTTTAATTTAGGCAGGCGTCCATAAGTAGCTGGTAACTTTAAGTTTTCAGCTTTCGCTTCCATTTGTTCTATGCCTTGTTTAATGCCAAGTATTTCGTTGTATAATGGCTTAAATTGTTTTTTAATGGTTTGATACTTTTCTTCATAAGTGCCTGTGCTTCCCATGGATTGGCCGTAAGTGCCGTAAACAATGGTTTCTAGCGATCCAATTAATCCACTCAAGGTTTCAAATTCGCGGCGCGCTAGGCTGTTATCGCCGTTTAGGGCTATATTCACTTTTTGAATACGGGTTTCAAGTTCGTTAAGCTCAGATAATTCGGTGCTGTTCGTATTTACTTTTTTCTCGAAGCTACTCCGCAAATATTTAGCTCTGTTTTTTAAATGGTCGAGGTAATCTGTGCTACCTAATACTACTCTTCTAAATTCGCCTAAGTCTTTGTTAAATGCTTGCATGGCTTTTGCATCGGGTAGGGGAAGGGTAGATAAGTTAAGTGGTTTTAATGCGAAGTTTTGTTTATCGCCTAAGGTTTCTGTTTTCCCGTTTTGTAGTTTAATGAGTTGAACAAAATAGTTGCCAGGTAAAGCCATGGCGCCGAAGTCGGGCGTGTAATAAGGATTTTCAGTATCGGGTTGATTAAAATCTATTGGACTGGTTAAGGCAAGCCGACCATCCCAAATTATTTCTTGCATACCTTTTTGGTTATTGATTTTTAAGCGATTCATTTCTTCGCCGCTTTCGTTGGTAATTAAGGCAAACAACAAGGGTGCTTTTTCTTCGTCTTCGAGGCGTATGCTATCGGCACTCGGGTAGTAAATATCTTCTTTCTTTTTTATTTTTTCGGCTTCACGATCTTTACGTTTTTCTTTCAAGGTTTTAAAGTTGTCTTTTAAATGTAAACGTATTTTTGCGCCTACGGCAGGATTTTCGGCTGTATAGAACGACTCGCCTTGAAACGATTTGCCGCGGTGTCCATAAGGTGCTGCTAAGTTATACAAGGCGGCTTCTTTTATTGGAAAAATATGTGCAGGTTTAGTAAACGCATCGGCATTTACGGTTTGTAACATACTGTAATCGTCTAAAATAAAAAACCCGCGACCAAAAGTGGCTAGTATTAAATCGTTTTCTTGTGTTTGAATGGCAATGTCGCGAATGCAAATGGATTTGGGTAAACCACCGCTTAGTTTTATCCAATTTTTTCCAGCATTTAAGGTGAAGTAAATTCCAAACTCGGTGCCGCAAAATAACAACTCGGGGTTTTTATGATCTTCAACAATGCAATAGGTCGAACCTCTTTCGGGTAAATCGCCAGCAATGGAAGTCCATGTTTTACCTTTATTGCTACTTTTTAAAAGATAGGGTTTAAAATCGCCGTTGCGATGATTATTAAAAGCAGCATATACAGCATTCTCGTTATGTTGCGAAGCAGTTAAGTAATGCACTAAGGGGCCAAATGTTTGACCGTTGTTTGTGATAACTGGAATGCTTGCAAAGTTGTTATACTTTGTCCAAGTTGTTCCCCCATTTTCGGTTACTTGTATTAATCCATCGTCGGTGCCTACATACAATGTATTTTCATTTTTGGGCGATTCGCTAAGAGCGGTAATGTTACCAAAAATAGAGGTCGAAGCATTTTTGGCAACTGCATCCATGCTCCATACTTTATCCATTATTTTTAATTGGTTGCGATCTATGCCTCGGCTCAAATCGGGCGAAATAGCCGACCAAGAACTGCCTCGGTTGTTGCTACGAAACAGTTTGTTTCCAGCAAAGTATAAGCGTTTGTTATCGAAATAACTAATCAATAGTGGAGAGTCCCAATTAAAGCGATAGGCGGCTTCTCCTTCTTTTTCCATGGGTTTAATATCTAGTTGTTCGCCTGTATTGCGGTCAAATCGAATCAACCCGCCGTATTGCCATTGGCTATAAACAATATTTGGTTCTTTCGGATCTACTCTGCTCTGAAAACCATCTCCACCAACGGTTACAAACCAATCGGCATTGGTAATGCCACTGGCACTTTTGGTTCGCGAAGGGCCACCTAATGTGTTGTTATCTTGTGTGCCGCCATAAATGTTGTAAAATGGTTTGGCGTTATCGGCGCATACACGGTAAAATTGGGTAATGGGTAAGTTGCCAAAATAATTCCAAGTGACAGCTCCATCAAACGATTCGTAAAGTCCACCATCGCAACCCATTAATAGGTGTCGGGTATCATCGGGAAATACATAAATAGCGTGGTTGTCAACATGTTTATTGCGCTCACCTAATTCTTTAAATGTTTTACCGCCATCGTTCGATACTTGTGCAATGGTGTTCATCACATAAATGCGATTAACGTCCACAGGGTCTGCAAACAGTTCTTGGTAGTAATTGCCATCGGTAGCATATCCACTTTGTTTGTTCCAACTGGCACCACGGTCGGTACTTTTGTAAACGCCTTTGTTATCTCTGCCTTCAATAATGGCATACAACACATCTGTGTTAACTGGCGAAACAGCCATGCCAATGCGCCCTAAATCGCCTGTGGGTAAACCTTTGCTTAGTTTTTGCCAAGTGAGTCCGGCATCTGTACTTTTGTAAATAGCACTTTCGGGTCCACCACTTATGTAAGTCCACTCGTGTCGGCGACGTTGATGTGCGCAGGCATACAAAATGTTGGGATGTTTGGGGTCAATGTGTACTTCGTTAAAACCAGTTTGGTCGCTTACGTTGAATAGTTGTTTCCAAGTTTTACCACCGTCGTTTGTTTTATAAATACCACGCTCGCCACCGCTGCTCCACACGGGGCCATAAGCCGCCACATAAACGATGTCGCTGTTGGTGGGGTCAATGGCAATTTTACCGATATGCTCCGATTTGGCAAGCCCTAAGTTTTTAAATGATTTTCCGCCATCTTCACTCTTGTAAATGCCATCGCCATACCCTACGCTGCGTTGGTTATTATTTTCGCCCGAGCCTACCCAAATAACATTAGGGTTGGTGGGGTCGAGGGCGAGGCAACCAATGGAGTAGGCGCCTTCGTTATCAAAAATAGGTGTAAAACTAGTGCCTGCATTTTGTGTTTTCCAAACGCCACCTGCGGCCGCTGCAATGTACCACTCGCTTTTATTTTGAGGGTTAACTGCAATATCGCCAACACGCCCCGAGGTTACTGCCGGACCAACACTTCTAAAATTTAAAGCACTGTAAGTACTTTCGTTTAAAAGCGCAGGTTTTTCGGGCGTTGTAGCGGTTGCCTTGGCTTCTTTTTTTTGTGCAAATGCCGTTGTGCTTATCGCAATGGCAAGGCTTAGGTGGAAGAGAGATTTCATAAATAATTACTTCTTTATTTAGGATGACGTTTAATACTTTTAGCATAACTCTATCCTTTTTTGATAGAGGGTTTGCTGTCTATTTTAATTATAATCCGAGACTAACAAAACTACACATTTGAGAATTAGAAACAAAGCAAGTTAATGGCTTTTATTTTGTGGAGTAGCGTTCCGCCAGATGGGCTTAAAATAGTCTTATTACAACTCATAATTTAGACTAGTCTAATTATTTTTTTATATGCGTTTAATTTTTAATTTTGTTGCATGGAAATTTCGTTAACTGAAGAAAACTACATGAAAGCTATTTTTAGTTTGCAGTTGAATGCCGATGAGGTGGTGAGTAACTCGCGGTTGGCCGAGCATTTTAACACGCGTGCGGCATCGGCTACAGATATGTTGCAACGTTTAGCCGATAAAAAGTTAGTGCATTATAAAAAATACCAAGGCGTTACTTTAACCACTAAAGGTCATAAATTGGCGGTTCATATTGTTAGGCGGCACCGTTTATGGGAAGTTTTTTTGTACGAGAAGTTACAGTTTAAGTGGGATGAAGTGCATGATTTAGCGGAGCAGTTAGAACACATCCAAAGTGAAGAGTTAACCAACCGCTTGGATAAATTTTTAAACCATCCTAAGTGCGATCCGCATGGCGATCCTATTCCAGATAAAAAAGGGCAAATACGCAGCGATTTGGCTAAACCCTTAACACATATTATTCAAAAAGGTTATTACCGCATTACCCGTGTAACCGACCATAGCAAATCGTTTTTAAATTATTTAACCGAGCAAAACATTTGTATTGGCGATGTAGTTAAGTTGGAAGAGATTAATGCTTACGATGCGTCGTGTAAACTAAAAACGACTGGTGGGCAAATCGTTTTTTTAAGTCAGAAAGCGGCCTCTCACATTTTAGCCGAATTTAAGAAATGAGTAAATCGTTAGAAGAAGTACACGCTAGTGTTAGCACCGAGGTAAGCGGTGGGGGCTGGAAACGTTTTTTAGCCTTTGCTGGCCCTGCTTATATGATAAGTGTAGGGTATATGGATCCAGGCAATTGGGCAACCGATATTGCAGGGGGCAGTGCCTTTGGGTACAGTTTGTTGTGGGTGTTGTTAATGAGTAATTTAATAGCCTTACTATTACAATCGCACTGCGCTCGTTTAGGAATTGTGAGTGGGAAAGATTTGGCACAAGCCTCGCGCGAAAGTTATCCGCCTTTTATTAATTTTTTTCTTTACTTATTGGCCGAGGTAGCCATTGCGGCTTGCGATTTAGCCGAAGTAATAGGTATGGCCATTGGTTTACATTTATTGTTTCCATCCATTTCTATTTTAACGGGCGTTTGCATTACGGTGTTGGATAGTTTTTTATTACTCTTTTTATTAAACAAGGGCATTAAAAAATTGGAAGCATTTATTATTTCGTTAGTGCTTTTAATTGGCGTATCGTTTTTAATACAACTCTGCATTGCGCAACCCTCTTTAATAGAAGTGGCAGGTGGGTTTATTCCGGGTTTGGCTAACAAAGATGCGTTGTATATTGCCATTGGTATTATTGGTGCTACGGTAATGCCTCACAACCTTTATTTGCACAGTTCTTTAGTGCAAACTCGCAAATTTGCACGAACGCCTCAGGGTATTAAGCGCGCTTTAAAGTTTAATATTATTGATAGTACCATTGCGCTTAATTTAGCTTTGTTTGTTAATGCGGCTATTTTGATTTTGGCGGCAAGTACATTTTTTAATAGAGGACACACCAATGTAACGGATATACAAGATGCGCATCAATTATTAGCACCTATGTTAGGAAGTACTTTAGCCCCCATGTTGTTTGCTTTGGCTTTAATTGCTGCGGGGCAAAGTTCAACAGTTACGGGTACTTTAGCGGGACAAGTTATAATGGAAGGGTATTTGAATTTGCGTTTGCAACCTTGGATTCGTCGTTTGATTACACGTTTGATTGCCATTGTGCCGGCGTTTTTTACAATATGGTTGTTGGGCGAAAGCAGCACGGGTAAGCTATTAATTCTAAGTCAAGTGATTTTAAGTTTACAATTGGGTTTTGCGGTTATTCCGCTTATTCATTTTGTGAGCGATAAGCGTAAGATGGGTGCATTTAGTATTCCCTTGTGGCAAAAAGTGGCCTCGTGGTTAGCGGTGTTGGTTATTGTGGCGTTAAATATAGGCATGGTCTATAACGAATTGGAAAGTTTAATTACTGGTTCTAGTTCACCTATTTTGCTAAGTTTTATTATTATTCCTTTTTGTTTGTTGTGTTTGTATGTGTTAGGTTATATTGTGGTGGTGCCATTTATTGATAAACAATTAGCCAAGACCAATACAAGCATGCATCAACCGCTGAAGCCTTTGGTATTAGAGGCTGCTAAACATTTTGAGAAAATAGCTATAACAGTTGATTTTAGTGAAAGTGATAATAAGGCCATTAATAAAGCGTTGCAATTGGGTACGCCGCAAGCAACGGTGGTGTTGATACATGTGCTTGAGAGCGCAAACGCTGTCGTATATGGCGAGCAGGCAAGCGACTTAGAGCGTGAAGAGGATTATATTAAATTGAAACAATACGGTTTACAATTACAGGCTTTGGGTTACGTGGTAGAGTTGGTGATGGGCTTTGGTAATCCTAAAACGGAAATACCTCGTTTAATAAAAGTGCATCAATGCCAGTTGGTGGTAATGGGTAGGCATGGACACAAAACGTTTAAAGATATTTTATTAGGAGCAACCATTGATGAGGTGCGCCATCATATAGAAGTGCCTTTGGTGTTGGTGTAAAGTATAAATTCATTTGGTCTATAACGTGTAATATTTAGTAAACGTTAATTAAGTTTTTCTTTGCGTTTAACTCACAATTGTTTAGTAACTTTGAATTAGTTAAAATAAAAATCTATGATTAAACATTTATGTCTATTAGCCACTTGTGTTACACTAACCGCAAGTGCTCAAAAAATTAAAAAGGAGCCATTTAATTTTGCTCAGAGTAAAACAAGTGCTGTTGCTGTAAATTCTATAAGTACACTTTATAGTTTTTCAACGTTTACAGCACCATATATTCCTATCACGGGTACATCGCTAACTGGCGGGTTAAAGTGGGACGATGTAACTTATACCCTTAGTGCGGGTTTCAATGCTAAGTTGTACAGTCAACAAGGCAGCGTTATTAATTTATCGGAAGCAAGAACGGTTGGTTTCGATGATTTTTTTAACGACCCAACGGCTACTTTTGTGGCACCCATGTTTGAAGATTTATGTGATCGTGCGTATGATCCTAATGTAGATAATGAAGGCGACCCAGGCGGTATTTCTGTTATTTCGCATACAACAACTGGTACACCGGGTAATCGTATTTGTAAAATTCAAGTGAGTAATGCTGGTTTTTTTGGAGAAAATGATGCCAATGGTACATCTGTAAGCAGTGTTAATTTTCAAACGTGGATTTATGAAACAAGTGGTGATATTGAATTTAGATATGGGGCTGTAAATATTCAAAATCAAGGGATTAATTTGATCAGTGGAGCAAGTGGAATAGTTTGCGGACTTATTGATAGCGTAGATACTAACACGGGTGCTGCGCCTCGTGCTAATATGTTGGGTGGCGTTAACTCTAATTCGCCTAGCTATGCTCTTTGGAACCCCAATACACCTCCAAGTGTAAATGCTACTATTTCTAATGGAAGGGTGTATCGCTTTGCTCGAAATAATAATACGGTTGGTTTAAATGGATTGGCAGCTACTAAAGTGGCGTTTAAACTGTTTCCAAATCCAGCAACGGATAAAATAAAAATTGATAGCCCACTTAGCAATGTTGAGGTTAGCATTACCAATGTTTTAGGTATGGAGGTGAAGCGTGTGCGTTACACCAACATGAGTGAAATAGATATTAGTGATTTATCAACTGGTGTTTATAGCGTTAGTTTAATGGCTGATGCAAAAATTGTACAAACACAAAAATTGGTAGTGGATTAACAGAAGCTATCACTTAATTTATATACTAAAAAGGGCTAGAACATCTAAGCCCTTTTTTTTTGGGTGTGTCCCCTTGTTCATTTTTAAGAGTTATACTTATGCGGTAGTTATTTGCACAGTTAAAATAATACAGTTAGCATTTAAGTCGGGGTCGGGCTGTCGGCTTTAGCCCCTAGTTGGTGTTGCCATTTTGCCACGGCGTGCGTGGTCTTCGTGCCTCAGCCTCCGCCGCTCGTGTAAAATGTGCCACACCAACGTCGGGGGCTGCCACCTCCATCCCTCACAGAAAGAGGGGTTTGTTTTATTTATAAAGTTTTTATTACTTATCAATTGGTAATTTGTGGTCTATTTAAAATGTTGTATTTTTAAAGGCAAAGATTTCTACCCTTTGAATAGTAATATTTCATATTTACCAAAACAAAAACAAGAGGAACTAAAGTCTATTGTTAAAACACTCACTTTGCAGTATGGCGAAATTGAGCAAATCATTTTGTTTGGGTCTTATGCCCGTGGTACTTGGGTGGATGATTCGTATAGAGAAGATGGCATCACGTATCAATACACGAGTGATTACGATTTGTTAGTTATACTCAATAATAACAACAAAGCTACTGCTGAAACATTTGTAAAATCAGCCAATGATAAATTAAAATCTATTTTAATCAAAACACCTGTACATGCCATTTACCACGGTATTGAGTTCGTTAATAAGGAGCTAGAGCAAGGCAGTTATTTTTTTGGTGATATTAAAAAAGAGGGGATTGTATTATTTGATACCACTCGTTTTCAGCTATCGGATAAAAAAGAAGCAAGCCCTTTAGAACAACAAACCAAAGCACAAGAGTATTTTGATAAATGGTTTGAAAGTGCAAATGAGTTTTTTGATTATTTCACGCATGGATATAATAAAGCTAAATACAATTCAGCCGCTTTTCTTCTCCACCAAGCCACCGAGCGTTATTACAATTGTATTCAATTGGTGTTTACGGGTTATAAAAGTAAAAGCCACGATTTAGAAGTGCTTGGCGGACTAGCTAAAAGTTTTAATATGGAGTTTGGTAAAGTATTTCCGAGTAACACGGAAAGCGAACAAGAACGATTTACCTTGTTAAAAAGAGCGTATGTGGACGCACGGTATAACATCAATTACCGCATTACAAAGGAAGATTTAGAGTATTTACAAGAGCGTGTTAAACTGTTAATTGTATTAACTGAAAAATTATGTAGAGAAAAAATAGCCAGTTTTGTTTTGTAATTTTTAAAATGTAAATCCCCTCGTCCTTGTTTGAGCGTTAGCGGAAACGAGGACGTTCTAAACGGGCGTTTGTAACGCCCCAATCATCCCTTTACCTGCGTTACAAACGCAGTTCTCAAACGTCCTCGTTACGCTTCGCTAAACAAGGACGAGAAAGGGTTTGTTTCTTAATTCTTATTTTGTTTTGTAATTTTTAAAATGTAAATCCCCTCGTCCTTGTTTGAGCGTTAGCGGAAACGAGGACGTTCTAAACGGGCGTTTGTAACGCCCCAATCATTCCTTTACCTGCGTTACAAACGCAGTTCTCAAACGTCCTCGTTACGCTACGCTAAACAAGGACGAGAAAGGGGTATGTTTCTTAATTCTTAAAATGTAACCTTTATATTAAGTTATACCCCCGCGTGAGGGATGGCAGCGGCAGCCCCCGATGTGTGTGTGGCGCATTTTGCACGAGCGGCGGAGGCTGAGGCACGAAGACCCCGCACGCCGTAGCAAAATGGCAACACACACGAGGGGCTAAAGCGAACAGCCCGGTGCCGAACACAAAGTAA
>JAAFIL010000128.1 GCA_013297775.1 Bacteroidota bacterium | reverse complement strand
AATAGATAGTTATAGGTCTTTATTAAATCGATATGATACAACGCTTTCAAGTTGGATGGGGTTTAACTTTATCGCATTTATCATTATGGCAATTAAGAAATTTAAAAAGTCAAGATGACTTCAATGAAAGTCATGTAGGATTTGATATTTGTCTCCAAGAGTTTGTAAGTAGCGAAGTCAATGGTTTTTCTTTCTTTAGGGATGGTGGGGAGAGTTTTTGGATTGATATATGTTCTGCAATTAAAAATAAAGACGTACTAACTATATCTTTGATTTATAATATGGCAAATTGTTCTTGTAATCTATACTCCACCAAAAAAATGTGGTCATCATTGATAAAATCATATGAAGATGATTTGAAAATGGAAGATTTAATAAAATGTATTCAAGAGAATATAGAGTTAATCTTGTACGGCAATAAAGAGGATTTTATTGAAGTGATTGATAAACAATTTCTAAAAGAAAAGATAATTCCCGCAATTAGTTCGTTAGAGCTTACTGGCGAAAGAATTGAAATGGTCGGTAAAAAGAGAAAAGAAGAAATGGGAATGATTTTTAATTATAAATTAGATAATTGGATAGGAGAAAATTAACCTTCCACTAATGCCCACTCGTGCTTAATTCCCATCAAGTATAGCTAATTACAGTTTTTAAATTAATACTAGATAAGAATCCAGCACCAATAGAAGTTGAACTCAAAGCTCGAAAACGTAGATAACTATTTTGAAATAATACTCTAAAAAATAATGGAAAAAACTCATAAAAACTCCGTAATATTTTTTTGGGCAATAATGACCGTGTTTTTTCTAGTTCAAAACTTTATGGCAATTGAAGAATGGACTACGAAAAAAATATTTTTGGCAATAGGAATTTCCGTTTTAACAGGACTACTTAATGGATTTATATTTGGTTTAACAGCAGGTTGGTTTAAGAAATCTAAGTACGTTGACGAAATAAGTTCAATTGACTTAAACGATAATGAAATAATTAAACTACAAACTCCTGCAAATCATTTTAAAGGACCTGAAGTAGTAAGGGGAGTCTTGTTTCTAACCAATCAGCGGGTAGTTTTTAAATCGTATAAGTTGAACACCCAAGTTCACGAATTGACAATACCATTATTGGAAATAAGAGAAGTATATAAACATAAAAGATTAGGCATAATTGACAATGGTTTAACTATCAATACAATAAGTAATAAGGGTGAGAAATTTATCGTAGAAAAAAATGACGAATGGGTGAAATATTTAAGATTGCCCACTACTGCTTGATTCCTATCAAGGGATTCCAATCCTGTAACAGTGGATAAGATTATCAATCCCCTTCCAACCTTTCAGCCCCTAGCTGTATCTTTCAGCAAAAGATAATCTGCTAATTTATTGACAACATGAAAAATTCTATTTTAACATCGCTTTTGTTAGGGCTGTTTTTAATGACTATTGGGGTATTAGCCTGTAATACAAAGGTAAATCCTGTGGAGGAGGTTACACGGTTTTCCTTAAAAGGAAGTCAGGCAAAAGAGGTGATGCTATACGGGAAAAATTATACTTTTCAGGTTACTAACATAGATGATTTGCGATGCACGATGAATCCAACTGCTTTGGGACTCTATGGAATTCGGGTTTATCTCGATGTGAAAAGCCAAGCAGGGGTACAGCACTTAGAGTTGTTTTCGAGTAGGTGTGACAAGAGAAGTATGGGAGATACCCTCACTTTTTTTGATAACGAAAACACAATGGCTTCTCAAGGAACAACGGTAAATACCTCGGGGTTTAGCTTGGGACTTTTTGATGCTACTCCATTGCAACAAGTAAGCGCTCAGTCTAATCAATACCCTTTATCTTCCTACGAAATCGTATTGATTACGAAAAATAACTAAAAAACTGTTTTAGAAAATGCAATGAGAAAACTTCTAAGAGTGATTCTAATTTGTTGTGCGATAATATTAATTGCAAAATCAACTGATTGGGTGATAGCTTTTACACTCTACGCTAAAATATTTGACTCCAATACAGATGGCGTTCACCCAGAATTTATGACTGGACTAATTAATGAACGTATTATTTTCTGTACAATAGCGTCACTGGTCATATTTTTGTCTAATATAAAACCAACTTATTGGATTGCTACAGTATTAGTTATTGATTTAATTATTTTAATCATTACGAAAGAGATTGATAATTCGTATTACTTATATCAATACTTCACTAATCGTTTCTTGACATATAGAATTTGGTTTTGGCTTTCAATTGCTTATTGTGTTTATTTTTCAAAATATATTAAAGATAAGTTAGTTTTAAAACAAGCCTAGTCAACTCCCCAAAAGTTGACTAGGCTGTTTATCCCCATAGACTAGCCATGGGGATGAAATCCAACATCCAACATCCAAAATCACCTACATTACTTCTTTTCCCATCAAATTACCATAACGGTGATAGTTGTGGGAAATGCTTTGTTCGGTTACGTAATTCAATAACTCGATTCTGCCTACTGCTAGTGGCGTGTCGCTGTATAAGTGAATGGCGTGTTGGTGGGCATTTTTAATCAAATCGCTTGGTA
>JAAFIL010000127.1 GCA_013297775.1 Bacteroidota bacterium | reverse complement strand
ATATTATATATTACCAAATTACTGTTTTTTATATCTACATCTTTCAAATCAATCATAAAACCATTTACTGCGGGATTAGGGAAAACATTCATTATGTTTTCATTCAGTTTATTTTCTTTTACACTGATAATTGAAATGGTATTCATATCAAAACGAGTAATAAACCCATCGTATTGCCCGATGCCACCGCCGAAAGTGCTATCAATAAAATTAATATTTGTATTATCATAAGCAACAGGAAAATTGGTGCTACCAGTTTGACCTACCATATAAAGTTCTTTATTTGTTCCTACATGAGCGTTATTGATATAGTCATTACCCGTTCCGCCCAAATAATGCGCATGAAACAAATCTTTATTAGGATCAAACACTGCTACAAAACCATCATCGGCATTTCTTATTGCATTTTGAAATACTGTTAGTGTTGGAGAATTAATAGGGAAATTTAAAGTACTACTTTTGGCTTGCCCTGTTAAATAAATTATCCCAGCATTATCAGAAGTCAATCCAGTTACATTAAAATTGGTTCCAGCAGTTGTACCATAATTGGTACACCATTGCTTAGTTAAATTACCTGACATAGAGGCGATAAAAGCTGCACGAGTGGCTTTGGTTTTTTGGTTAAATGCGCCCTGTAAATTCACATAAGGGAAATTAGTGGTATCGTTACTATTTCCCGCAAAGTAAATTTCGTTTTTCGTAACATTGTAATTTACTCGAGTAATTTCATCAACAGCATTAGCACCATTACTGCCAAAATAAGAAGCAAATTGTTTAGCCCCAGTTAAACTGTATCTGGCAATAAAACCATCCTGACCAGTAACCCCAATCCCCGCCTTAAAAAATGTGTTTGGGTTGCCTGTGGAATTATTAGTTGGTAAATCATTACAGTTTGTCCAACCTACTACAATCGCATTACCCGAACCGTCAGTAGTTATATCCATACCAACATCTTGTGTGTTAGATAACAAAGATGAAGTACCACCAAAATAAGTTGTGTAAACAATAGAGTTGTTTGAATTAAACTTACCTATAATTGCATCGGCATTATTAGAGGTTTGCCATGTAGCGACATTAGGTTGAGCAGCATTAATCATAGGAATATCCGTAGAATAAGCAGAGCCTGTATAATGTAAGTTATTAGCGTTATCAATATGGATGCTATTAATCTTATCATCGCGTGAACCACCATAGTAACGTGCCCAAAGTAAAGCATTACCATTTGGAGAAAACCGAGCTAAAAAACCATCTCCTAAAAACCCAAGATTAGAATTTCCTACTGTTCCGTTTTGCGTTTGATTAGAAGCACCGCTAACAAATAATACAGGTAAACTTTGAGAGAAGGTTTGACCTCCAATATATATTTCACCAGTTGAATTTATATCAATTGAGTTGCCAAACTCATTGGCAGGTGCGCCATAAAAAGAAGCGAATACCAAGGAGTCTTTTATATTAGAATACTTCAAAAAAACTGCATCCGAAAAACCTTTATAAGTAGATGTTGAATTTACTTTAGGAAAATTCCCTCCATCAGTATTTCCTATAATATAACGGTCGCCATTAGTTGCTACTTTAATATCATTAAACACATCGTTATTGATATTACCGTAGTAGGTTGAGTAATCAAGATTTCCCGATGCACCTCCTGCTTGAGGAATAGTTGCTTTTTTAGTAACCATAATCACTAATGGCAAATTGGCGTTGTAAGTCGGTAAATTAACACCAAAGGTATTTGCTCCATTATTTTTCCATGTGGTTGCTCCTAATGGTACAATTTGCATTAGTATATTAACTTGGTAAGCAATAGGTTGATTCAATTCAATATCCCCCAAATAACCATCAATAAATAAACTGTTATTGCTTGTTGTAAAGGTATTCGATGCTCCTAGAATGTTTAGGTTCAATCCCTCAACTTTTGTATTGGGCTTTACTACAAAGTAGTATTTGATACCATCTTTATTACTAAAATAATGTAAATCAATATTAGGGTAAAAGTTAGGAACAAATACTCGTTCACTTGCTTTAAGGTCGGTGATTTCCTGTGAAACGGCATCCCCTAAGAAGTAATTATAAGTGTGTCCTTTAGGAACAAAATTATAATACCTCGCCAAAGGATTAGAGTTTGTAAAATTACATTGGATGCGTTCTAATGTATCAAGTCCATTTACAGACGTATCTTTTTTAGCAAAAACGAAATTAAACGCATTTTTTTCGATGTAAACTTCTGGATTAGAATTAGGAGTATGGTATAAAACTTCACTTGCAAAAGTTGTATCTGTTTTGCGTAACTGTCCTTCATTTTTAAGGTATAAGTGAGAATTACTTGCCGATTGGTTACTAATATCAATCGGAAAATACACAGGCGTTTGACTAATCCGTATTGTATTATAATCAAACTTCGCATTCGAGTTTAAACTCATGGCTGCCACATAAATTACACCATTGGCAGAAGCCACCAAGTCCACCGCCGCATCGGTGCTATTTTGCGCACCGTTAAATGTTTGTTCCCAAGTGCGGTTACCGCCGGGTGTAATTTGATACACATATACATCGGCTTGTGTACCTAGTTTTTCGCCACTCACGTAAAAATGATTGGCTAACGCATCGCAAGCTATTTGCGGCGCA
>JAAFIL010000126.1 GCA_013297775.1 Bacteroidota bacterium | reverse complement strand
CGATTTGTTAAGGCATAAATACTATTGAGTTGTTTGTTTAAGTTTAATAGTTCCGATTTATTGGATTCGTTAACCACTTTTAAATTTTCTAAAGCTAAAGTTTCGGCGTCTTTTAATCGGCGTAAATCAATGTAAAGCCAAATTAATTGTTGGCGGCTAGCTATTAATCCCATTTTATTACTGTCTAATTTAGCAATGTCGTAAGCCTTGGTCATGTAAGTTAAGGCTTCACTAAATTTTTGCTGTTTATTTTTAACTTGCCCTAGCGAGAGATACGCCACCGACTCGTATTCTTTATCGCCCGCTTCTACAAAATAAGGTATTGCATTGGTGATGGCTTTTTCGGCTTGGTTATAGTTGTTTACATCTAAGTAATTAACCCCCATGTTTAGATAAGTACTTCCGATTTCATAGTGGTTTCCATTTTTTTTATGAAGTGCTAAAGCCTTCTCTAAATAATAAATGGCTTTATCATAGCTATTTAATGAGCGGTACGAGCCTCCAATGTTGTTTAGCGTTATGGCAATACTATTGCTATTGTTGGACTTTTCATAAATTTTCAACGTTTCAAATAAAATATCGAGCGTACGTTTAAAGTCGCCAGCATCTTGATAAATAACACTTATTTTACTTAACGACGACGCCATTAAATTTTCATCACCTATTTTTTTTCGGATAGCAAGCGATTGTTGGTAGCAAAACAAGGCACTGTCTTTTTCGCCTAAGCGGTAATAAGCCATCCCCAAATCGTTGTACCCTTGTGCAATAAATTTTTGATGATTTATTTTTTGCGCCAATTGCAATTCCTGCACAGCGTATTTTTTTGCCTTAGTAATGTCGCTTGACAAATACTCCCAGTTTAAATCAGATAGAAGTTGAAGTTTAGCTGTATCTACATTCGTTTTTTTTAAATCTGCCTCAAGCTCTAATGTGTTGGTTTGAGCAACAGTTAACTCGAAAGAGATAAGAAATAAAAAAAATAAAAAAAAAGAATTTAAGTGTTTTAGTTTCATCTGTACAAAATCGGTTTTTAGAGTGTATCAATTATAATTTGTTAATTACCATAAATGATTATAAAAAATTTGACAGCAGTTTTCTGAGCCAACTTCTTATAAAGAAATTGTTTAAAGTCGAACTAAGTAAAGCCTTTATGCGCCTTTTTGATTTTTACTTCGTTAAATTTTTCGAGATAAATAGCCCATTATCTCTGCAAAATTTGCCTCCTAAAAATCAAAAATTCGCCGTAAATCATTTATTTATTTCAACTTTAAACAACTTCAAATTTAAAAATAAGCAATAATTGGCAATGGTACACATGCACTATATTAAAAGGTTGAGTTACAACATAGTTTTGTATCATAAAACATATTATGAAAAAGTTTATTATTTATTTGATTTTAATGACTGGCAGCTTCACAAAAGCGCAAATTACTTACACTTTAACAGATACTGATATAAGTAAATTTAGAAAACTTAATGTAAGACCTTATTTTTCGTTTTACATACCTCAATCATCTCAAGTAAGAGGATTACCAATAAATTTTAATATTGATGCACAATACTGGTTGCCATCATCATTAAACGTACGAGCTGGTTTATGCTTAGGCACATTTAAAGGCGGCACAGCGGGTATAACTTACGAGTTAAAAAATAGATCCAAAATAACAAAAAATAAATATGTGTTATCCAGAACCAAAAGTGGAAATATAGAAACAACAAACTATTTTAAAGCACCAACAACATCAAAAGTAATCTTTGGTCCTTGTTTAGACTTTACGGCCGGTGCTTTAGCAAAAGCGGGCTTTTACGGAGAAGTTACCATAGGATTAAATTGGCAAAAATACACCAGAGCTTATGCCACATTAAATAATGGCAGATACATTCGCTCAAGTGCTAATGGTTGGATAGATGTTAAGTTGCAAGTTGTTGTTAGATCTGTTAATTGGGGTTCACCTGTTATTAATGAAATACCATACAGAGGTTTAGGAGTAGGAGGACAAGTTAATATTTCAGCAGTTGCTCGCCCTTGGAAAGGCGTAAGTTTTTATGCAGGCTTACCTATGGGTGTTGTAAAAATGATAGGTGCTAAAGCCGATAAAATTCAACCTATATTAAATATAAACTTAGGGGCTTCCATTAATTTATTTTAAGATAAATAATTACGATTAGAATTTAAAAGCCATTGCTTTAATTTTTATAAGGCTAATGATAGTTAATCTGCGCTTCAACGTTTCTATTAAGGGTAGTTGAAACAGTATAACATTCAAAACTAAGCCTACCTAAATGAAGAGATAATGTTTACTCATATATGTGTTTAAATATAAGCATTAAATAAAAACACCAATAGTACATCTGCACTATTTCTAAGGATGGGCTTATGGTGTAGTTTTGAACCACTATTTGAATCTAAATACTATGAAAACAAAAAATTTAAGTAAGGGCTTAGCTTTGGCAATGGTATCTATCCTTTTAATTATTTTTTCTTGCAAAAAGAAAGAAGATGCAGCCCCGAACAACACAAATGCCACTAATACATCGAGTACAACTACTACTGGCGGCTCAACATCGGGTGGTTCAACAACGGGTGGAACGCCAGCAGCTGGCTCTTTTACTTGGACCGAAAATGGTGGGGCTGTAAATGCTGCCGACTCGGCGTTTTGGGTTACAGGTAGTTG
>JAAFIL010000125.1 GCA_013297775.1 Bacteroidota bacterium | reverse complement strand
CTGTGCGCTTTAGCCAATGCGTCCTTTGGCGCATCGCATCGCCTGCGGTGGCTCCTAAGGTCGCCTCCTCGTGCGTGCGCTGCTGCCAAAGTCCTGCATTGGGCTGCCGCTTCCATCCCTCACGCGGGAAGGGTTCTTGGTAAGGTTTGGGTTAACACACATAAATACGAGTTCATATTTTTATGAAGTTGGGTTGTAAGTATAAATAATACTAAAAAATAAAATTATTATTTACCACTTAATCCTATTAAAAATAACAGTTGCTTATTGGATGCCTCGTTTGGTAGAATTGAAGTGGAGTGGAGAGTCAGGATTAATTATAGCCAGTCCATTTTCTAATATTATACTTCCTATATCTTTATGAGCCTCCTTTAATTTTCGGAAGTATTTAGTTTAGATGTTAATTTTACACTTTGTTTTAAATCTTACTCTACTTTATCAATGAGGGTGAGAGTGTACAACATTCAATAATTCTTTTAAAAATTTTATCAGCGTTCCGTTTATTGCCAATAGAGTGAGTTTTTCCATTATGTTTCATTTCTATCGAAAGCATGTGTTCTTCGCCTGGCTCAAGGTCTTGATTATCGAATCTAAAACTCGCAATCTCTTTTTTATCATTATAAAAATAAACATGAATACTACCTATTATTTCAATTTTATTAAAATCCACTTTAATATTTTTATAACTTAAACCAAAGAGTTTCCATTTTACAATCATTAATTTATTTTCAATTATAATTTCCACTTGCTTAAAAAGCATATAGATAAAAACTAAAATTAAAATAAGTAGTAGTGGTAGAGATATAAGTTTTAAAAATCTAATCCGTTCATCTAAAAATAATCGGAAGATTAAAAATAAAACAGTTATCACTACGAACAAAAAATCAATGTAGTTGTAAGAATTATTACTTTTTATTTTACACATTGCTACAGTTTTAGTAAATATGGATTATTAAATGATTTATCAATTTCACGCCCAATTCTTCCGCCTGCACCTTGTCCTATTGCTCCTCCTATCATACCTCCAATTAATCCTCCTACAAAGGCTACTGCTAAAACAGACCAACCGCCTAAAGCTATTCCCACAACAGCAGCAGCAGCTAATGCAATAGAAGCTCCTTCAATAGAGCCAAGGACTCCACCAATAGTACCACCAATTTCTTCGCCCCAAGTTTGAACACTTGCAGGGTTCGCTATTATATGCTTAGTAGAGGTATATAAACCATAAGCTAAAGAAACCCAACCTAAGACTCTAAAACGTGCATTCCACTTCATTAAGTCACCATTAGACCTGCCTGAAGCCCCAATAATTTCTCTATCTAATGCCTCACCACTATAACCTTTGCTTTCGTATTTAGCACGCAGTTTTTCTGGTGTATACGCAGCATCATTCTCCATACGTTTAGTTACTTCCGCGGCATCAACAGTTAATTTTTTTCTTACCTCTATTTTCTCCGCATTCCGCATTTCTATCGCTTTATTCACAACTTCTTGCTTTGCACTTGGGGTTTGTGCGTTTTCATAAGCAGCTAAATTATTTTCAGAATTTTGTGCGATTCTATTCTTATAACCTTCTCGTAACTCGCTATTATAAATAGCCTTTCCTCCACTTCCGAGTGATGTCGCCCATCCATTTTCAGGGGTATATGTTGCTGTGTTAGTTTCTCCGTTCTCTGTTATTGAAATACTTCCTGAGAATTTTCCGTCTTTAGTAGCATAGTTTATTTTAACATCAGCACCATGTATTTTTGCCTCGTTCAATATAGCATTTGCTTTTTCATCGAACTTTGCATCACCGCTTTTAATTCCACTACCACCGCCATCTGTGGGCGTTTTTGTGTCCTGTGTTCCGTCTATATCATAATCATCAATGGGATTATTATTAGCATAATTATAAGGCGTTAAATAAGTATAATCCCCCGCCAACGGATCCACACTGATAAACCTACACGTCCATGCGCTGTAATACCTCGCCCCATAGTAATATAAACCGCTTTCGGCATCCCGTTCTTTGCCTACATAGCGGTAACGTTTGGAAGAAAACGTTCTTAAAGAAGAATCACCAAACGCATAATACTCCTCCCTATCTATCACCGTTCCATTCACATCTAACCTAACCGCACTCGAACCAATATTCGTTTCCAAATTATACACCACACTATCCGCAATATCATTCGGAAATTGCTGCCCAATTCTTACCTCTGCTATTCTCGAAGCATCATCCATAATATGCACATAATTTTTTTCGTATGTGCTGCTCAATGTTTCCAGTTGATGATACTCAAACATCCCATCTATATAAATCGTCCGTTCAAAATTATTTCCACTCTTCACCAACTTACTCACTCTATTTTGCCCACTATAATCATATTGCGCCAATACATTTGTTCCTGCAAAACCTATTAACTGATCCGCATAATTCCAAGTATAATTTCGTGTTGTACCCGCCGTCAATTGATTACCATTCGCATCATAAGTATAATCCTCAACAGTTACCGCCGAACTATCTTGTATTTTATTCAACGTATTCACATTACTATTATACACAAAATCCCTTGTAAAACCATTCATACCGCTTTGAACGAGGCTTTGTACATTACCTAATTTATCATAACTGTATGTGCGATTATAACTCCTCACATGATTAGCGTTGGGTGAACCAGGCATTGAAGCCTCGCTG
>JAAFIL010000124.1 GCA_013297775.1 Bacteroidota bacterium | reverse complement strand
ATACGTTGAATAAAATACAAGATAGTTCGGCGGTAACTGTTGAGGATTATACTTATGATGCGAATGGTAATCAATTGACGGCGGGTACAACACGAAATTATACTTGGAATTATGCGGATCAGTTAATTGGTTTTACAGGAACAAATGTATTGGCGCAATATGATTATAGTGGGCAAAACAGAGTGAGTAAGTTGGTGAAGAATGGAAACAATTTTGAACGGACGATTTATATAGATGGGATATTTGAGTATCATCAACTGGAAACATTGAGTACGAGGTATGAGAAGAATTATGTGCAGGTGATGGATGATGCTTCGAGAATTGCAGAGGTAAGAATTGGGCAACAATTTCCGAATGATATTAGTGATGCTGTGGTTTATAATTTGGAAACGAATATTGGTTCGAGTGCGGTTAGGTTAGATGTGAATGGAACTATAATTGATAAAGAAGAGTATTATCCATTTGGAGATAGCAGTTTGAGAACATTTACCTATAAAAGATACCGTTACGTTGGTAAAGAAAAAGATGCTGAGAGCGGACTGTATTATTATGGGGCAAGGTATTATGCAGCGTGGACGTGTAGGTTTGTGAGTGTGGATCCGTTGGCCGCAGACTATCCGTTTTACACGCCTTACAACTACGCAGGGAATAAGCCAATAAATAAAATAGATATTGATGGAATGCAGGAAGGGGATAAAAATGGTGGTGGTATGGCAACAACTGCTCCAACAGGAGGAACTACGACCAGCTATCATGATGAAATAAACAAAGAAGGAAATATTAATCAAACAACTTCAAAATTACAGTCTGCTTCAACGGGTGCATCATCTCTCAATAGGTCAGATAATATAATAGCAGGAAAAGAAACACATTTGCAAAAAATGTTTAGAGAAATGGCAACAAATAGTGCTATCGAAAAAGATAAGGCTTCTGGGGGTAAGTTGTCAAAAGATGTACCTGATGCAGAAATAACAGCTGACCATTTGGGATATCAATGGGTTATGGGAAAAGGTAAACCAAAAAGAGTTTTTGATGAAAACAGTATTATGGGAAAACAAATGCTGCGAACACCAGAAGTATTGCTAGGAATTTCTGATGCTTTAAGTAGAATTACAAATACAGGTAGTGCAATAACTGATCCTATCCGAATATACCGCTCGGCAGGAAAGGAGAATCCAAAAAGCTATATTGAAAGTTTTGCTAATGACATGAAAAATAATCCTGCCCGAGCGTTTCATGGTAGTTTTACTGGATCTATATCTGCTGCCGTTTTTCCACTACCTGGTGGAAAGGACGTATTTGTAGTTATGACGATAAAACTAAAAGATTTCATGTCGATTGTTTCTGCAACTCATGTTCCACTTTTTTATGATGTATCTGCCATTGGCTATACAAATAATCCATACGGGGAAAATGGACAGTTTAGAACCATTAAGGTTGATTATAATATGACAATAAGTAAAGTAATTCCAATTAAGGAAAATCTTTTCCCCGCATCAAAAACAAATAAATTAGCGTCAACTATTCTTAATCACTAACTTTGAGCAAACAAAATCGACCCAATGATTAATATTAAAAAACTAACCATTATTTCCGCAATCATTTTAATTTCTTGTGGACCTTCCAAGGTAACAGACAGTATAGAAGGAAAATATTTATATAAATATCCTTCTGGTCAAGTTGAAATACTATGTATTAAAAATGACAACTCCTTTAGTCAAACAATTTATGCTAGAGAGAATGATTATTTAAATAAAGTAAAACCACTTTATATCAATAAGGGCAACTGGAATAATGGTATTACTGAGATTGAGTTTACCAATTGGCTGGCAATATCTTACCTTGGAAGTATTCCAGATAGCATATTATCACAACCTATGCAATTCAGTCTTTTCAAAACCACATGGTATGCCCCAACAATTTTTAGGGAAGGACAAATTAATGTATACGTTGAAAATGGTTATGTGCTTAAAAAGGTAGAGGAGTAATTAGTGTAGTGTATCACAAAGGATAATGTATTACAAACTTACTTTAACCCTTCTAGCATCTCTTAGTAAGACGTAGCGAATACAGCCTAACGGCGGATACGTCTTCGTTTGATTGAAAAAAGCAAATATTCTTTATGAGTATTTGCTTATTTATTAAAAAACAACATCCTTTTGAAATTAATGTAAATGTCATAAATGACATTTACATTAAAAAAGTAATTGAAATAAAAGATAGAAAATAAATTAAGAGTTTGGAGATACGACACCAAGTATAAAATATAATTTAGAAAACTTTGTAGGAAGCTCTAAGGTAACACTAGATAACACAGGTGCAAATGTAAATTTTGAAGAGTATTATCCCTTTGGAGAAATGAGCTTTGGAGGTTATGCGTTTAAACAACCCAACTTCATAAAAAGATAAATTCGTATTTATTAAAAATTAACCCAAACCTTACCAAGAACCCTTCCCGCGTGAGGGATGGAAGCGGCAGCCCAATGCAGGACTTTGGCAGCAGAGCACGCACGAGGAGGCGACCTTAGGAGCCACCGCAGGCGATGCGATGCGCCAAAGGACGCATTGGCTAAAGCGCACAGCCCGACCCCTAAGGGAAACTTTAATTTTAAAAAAACTCATAGTGTAAATAATACACTAAGCAAAGTGTAAACGCTATAGGGGGCACGCCCAATTTATAAAAAAACTTTTCCTAAGGCCTGTGGTGAGCCTTATTTAGGCAGCTTTAGCACCAGCGATTATATTTATGCAGATACAGCGAGCCAGTATTTGGTTAACCGCGTTAAACGTATCCAAAGTTTTGATGCCAGTGGTGGGGCTTT
>JAAFIL010000123.1 GCA_013297775.1 Bacteroidota bacterium | reverse complement strand
CAACACTTAAAAACTCGAGCACAAAAAGTACTACTTCTTGGCGTATCGTATGCTTTGATGGATTTAGCCGATACGGGTGTTCAACTCAACGATAATTTTATAGTGATGGAAACAGGCGGCATGAAAGGCCAACGCCAAGAACTCATTAAATCTGAACTGCACCACTACCTTAAAACACGCTTTCAACTCCGTTTTATTCACAGCGAGTATGGCATGACTGAATTACTAAGCCAAGCCTATTTGCGCCACGAGTTGGGCTTTGAAGCACCGCCATGGATGCGTTTCGCTATACGCGAAGTGAACGATGCCCTCACGCTTCGGCACGATCATAAAACAGGCGGTATAAATGTTTACGACTTAGCAAATATTTACGCTTGCCCCTTTATAGCTACGCAAGATTTGGGGCAAATCAATTCCGGTGGCTACCTTCAATTAATGGGGCGTTTTGACCACAGCGATGTGCGAGGGTGTAATTTAATGATTGATTAAGAGAATGTTAGCGAAAATCGGTATAAAATAAAAGTATGCTAAACGCAGAATTGTATCTTTGAAACATAAAAATTTAAAGTATGGCTTATAATTTGTTAAAAGGGAAGCGCGGTATCATTACTGGCGCATTAGATGAAAACTCAATTGCCTGGAAAGTGGCACTAAAAGCCCACGAAGAAGGCGCAAGCTTTGTGCTAACCAACGCCCCTATTGCTATGCGCATGGGCGAAATTAATAAACTAGCTGCACAAACCAACTCTAAAATTATTCCAGCCGACGCTACGAGTGTTGAAGATATAGAGAAACTCTACACCGAAAGCATGGCACACTTGGGCGGCAAAATAGATTTTGTATTACACTCTATTGGGATGAGCGTTAACATTCGCAAAAACGTGCCTTACACCGAGTTAAATTACGATTATTACAATAAAGGTATTGATGTATCGGCCCTATCTTTACATAAACTATTGGCTGTTGCACATAAATTAGATGCCCTTAACGAATGGGGAAGCGTGGTGGCGCTTAGTTACATTGCGGCACAACGTACCTATCCATTTTATACTGATATGGCCGATATTAAAGCCATGTTAGAAAGCATTGCGCGTACCTTTGGTTACCACTATGGTATGCAGAAAAAAGTACGCATCAACACCATTTCGCAATCGCCCACCCGCACTACCGCAGGCGGCGGCATTAAAGGGTTTAACGAGTTTTACGACTTTGCCAATTTACAATCGCCATTGGGTAATGCCAGTGCCGACGATTGTGCCAATTATTGTATCAGTTTATTTAGTGATTTAACGCGCATGGTAACGATGCAAAACCTTTTACACGATGGCGGTTATTCTTCAACTGGAGTAAGTCAAGAGCAATTAAACCGCTTAGGAAGCCCGTCATAAGTCAAATTTCAGCTAATTGAAAATGTTAATAACATTTATTTGGTAGAAGCAAAAGAAACCCTATCTTTGCCCCCGCAAAACAGTGCGGGATAGAGCAGGGGTAGCTCGTTGGGCTCATAACCCAAAGGTCGGAAGTTCGAATCTTCCTCCCGCTACCACAAACAAACAAAAAGCCTTACAGAAATGTGAGGCTTTTTAGTTTTACGTTCTTAGAAGAAGGTTGGGGAACAGTTTTCTTTGTCCTAAACCCTTGCAACTTTTGTTTTTCATTACGATTTCAACTGTCTATATACAGTTTAAAAGCAGATGCACCAATACACATAAATCGTATTTTTGTGAATGCCTAAAAAAACGATTCTTACCGCTGCTGATTACAGTTTATTGAAAACCCTTTGTGCCATTCATGCCCCAAGTGGTAACGAAGTAGCACTCACACAATTTTTGTTAGCACACATTAGGCAACACCGCAAAAACTGGAAACACCAACCCAAACTTTTATCGGGTAAAAATTGGCAAGATGCTATTGTTCTCGTTTTTGGTAAACCCCGAACGGCCGTGTTTACTCACCTCGATAGCATTGGCTTTACGGTGCGCTATGGTTCGCAACTTGTAAAAATTGGAGGGCCACAATGCTACTCGGGCATTCGTTTATTGGGCGAAGACAGCAAAGGTAAAATAGAGGCCGAACTGGTTGTGAAAGCCGATAAAAAAACGGGTGCGCGCGAAATCATGTACAAAGCCAATCGCGAATTAGACCGAGGTACAGAACTAGTGTTTAAACCCAACTGGCGCGAGGATGACGCGTATATACAATGCTGTTACATGGATAACCGTTTAGGAGTTTTAAACGCTTTAAAACTAGCCGAAACTTTAAAAGATGGGGTTATTGTTTTTAGTACTTACGAAGAACATGGCGGCGGTAGCGTGAGTTACATCCAAAACTACTTGCATAAAAAATATGCCATTCAACAAGCCTTAATTTCAGATATTAGTTGGATAAGTGATGGCGTGCATCCTGGCAAAGGCCCTGTTATTAGTATGCGCGATAGCCTTATTCCGAGGCGGAGTTATGTTAACCGCATTATAGCTATTGCCAACAAAAGTAAAGTAGCGTATCAATTAGAAGTTGAAGGAAGTGGCGGTAGCGATGCCAAGGAGTTACAAATGGCCGAACACCCTTGGGATTGGTGCTTTGTGGGAGCAGCCGAACAACACGTACACACCCCCGACGAAAAAGTACATAAACAAGATGCAGAAGGCATGGTGGCACTTTACAAAGCATTAATGGCTGAGTTATAATTCATACGTTTCTAAAAGTAAAAAGGCTTCTAATTGGATGACTACCATTTTCAAAGTTATACCACTACTTAAACCGTAATTTTAAGAAAGAGGGTCTTTAGAATAAAGTTTATAACTTAATTAAATAATAGACTACATTAAAAGTAGCACGCAAAGGCGCAAAGAGGCGCAAAGGCGGAAATTAAATTTTGAAAAAGGATTTCAGAGCAGATCATTGCCTTTATTAAATACTATGATTTAAGTTAGATGGAAATAGACAGTAGAGGTCAAATTTTTTGGCGAACTATCTGTCTTAGTGCGGATGTTCTCAATTTAGTAACTGTTAGGATTTCTTGCAAATGATTT
>JAAFIL010000122.1 GCA_013297775.1 Bacteroidota bacterium | reverse complement strand
TCATTTTTATTACAGCCCACGAAGATTATGCGGTAAAAGCCTTTCGATTTGCTGCACTCGATTATATACTTAAACCTATTGATCCCGATGTATTAACTGAAGCCCTCTTAAAAGCAAAAGAAACAGTTATTAACCAATCGCTTCAATTAAAGGTAGATTCGTTTGTACACAATATAGAAAATACGAAAAAACGTTTGGTTTTAAAAACCAATGAAAGTGTGCATGTTGTGCCCATTAACGACATTATGTACTGCGAGGCTGACCGTAATTATACCAGTTTTTACTTAGCAGATAACACGCGAATAGTTGTATCGCACAACATAGGCGAGTACGAGGAATTACTGAGCGAATATCACTTTTTTAGAATACATCAATCCTATTTACTTAACCTCGATTATATAAAACGTTTTGAAAAAAAAGATGGCGGACAAGCTGTATTAAAAGATGAAACACAAATCCCGGTAGCCACACGTAAAAAAGATCAACTCATAAACCTATTGATGCGCTTATAGTTGCCACCAACAGTTGAGGCAACTTATTCAACTCGTACAATACCATTTCTAAAAAATAGATTATTGGGAATACATCTATCAAACACGTTTAGGTTATAATAAACCGTTAATGATAAACGCCCTGTTGCAGAAATACAACAGACCTACTAATACCAAGTGAACTTATAAAATAGCACAAATACGACTCCTGTTTATAACACTTATGTTAAAAACGCAAGCACTTAACCATTTGTTTCAAGCGTTTGTTAAACAGCTCCCCTTTTAGATGTTATGGGCTGTAAATTAGTGATGTATTATTTAAAGCATACAATCTTATAACACCATTATTAACTAAAAAAGTAAAAACATGAAAACACTAAAACTAACCGTGTCGTTACTTGCTCTAGGATTAGCAAGCATGGCACAACCCTTTGGTAAAACTACTTATGACCGTGCGGGTTATATGCTATCAACAGGTGCAATTGCGACTGCAAATCCTGGATTTTTAATGGCAGGATTTTCCCCAGCTTCAATTGGCGGTGCACCTAATTTTTATATTGACCGAACGGATGTAGGCGGCGCATTTAATGGAAACTCTTTCGAATTTAATAAAGAGTACATTATTCAAGGTAATAGTTCGTGTAGCATGCTACCTGGTAATGCCAACAACTGCGCAGGCGTTACGGTCATCGAAGGTACTGGTGCTGGTGCTGATTACGCATTAACGGGTGCATTTTCAGATGGGGTCTTTTTTGCTACTTTGAGTAGTTCGGGTAACGTTAATAATAAAGCCTTTTATAATTTTCCTGTTGTTTCTACAAGTCCATCTAAACCAATAATTATAGCCACCACAAATCAAAATGAGTATTTAATTTGTGGTTCGTACACATTACCAAACTCAAGTACACCTCGAATGTATCTTTTAAAAGTAAATAATTTAGGAGTAATACAAAGCTCGCGACAATTTAGTAGCCCATCAGGCATTGGCTTTCGACCAAAAGATATGATACTTGCGTCTAATGGCACCGATTTTGTTGTGGTTGGCGAAGTCTTTAACAATCCAAGTAATCCATCTTTTGCCAGTCGTGGTTTCTTTGCCAGATTTAATGTTTCCAATCTGTCAAATACGATCTGTAGGCATTATGGACAGCCCTTAAACACTAGCCCCACTAGTAGAGACTTTTTTGAAAGCATAGAACTTTCAAATGCAACGGGCGGCTATGTAATAAGTGGATACAGCAGTGCCAATTCACAGGGTTTATGGGCCATTAACCTTAATAGTACTGGTTCGGTAATTAATTGGACTAAGTACCCTAGAACTAATATTGGCGGCAATAGTGTAGGCGCCATGAGAAACCTATCCGCAATAATCGAGCGCTTCAGTAACGTTACAGGCAACTACATGTATTATGCTTTAGTTGCAGATAACATTCTCGGTTATATGACAGTTATAAAACTAGATGCAAATGGTTTAGCGTATGTTCCCCCTTCAGTTCCAACACCCTTAGCGGTCGACTTCCTTAACGAATTTAGTTTTTCTGGCACAACAGGAGGGCAAATCACTGGTTCAGCCATGAGTTATTTAGACAATGGCGGTTCAAACGATATTGGTATTCATGTGTTTGGAACAGAAAGCGGAGGTCCACCTACTAATTATTTATTTGCAGAAGCCGCTTTTAATGGTGCAACAGGTTGTACGACCGATATTTTGACAAATCAATTTGACACTCGACAAGGATCATCTAGTAATATTCAAATAGGAATAATGACACCTATGTCAGGCTTAGCGGTATGTAATAATTTTAACCTTTCGGCGGTCAATCCTACTAATAATTGGAATCCAGTTTGTGGTAGTGTTACCTTGCCAACTACACCTGTGCAAGGGTCTCAAACGCGTCAAATTAAATCTGGTGGGGTTGTTAATGCAAGCGAAACAAAAGTGAATGTATTTCCCAATCCTGCTTCTAAACAAGTGAATATAACGTTACAAGCTATCGAAAACGATAAAATTGAAGTGAAAATAGTTAATACTTTAGGTCAATTGGTGTTCGAGTTAAGCCCAGCTACTGCCACCGAAACAGGAACGTTTAGTAAAACGATAGATATGGATGATGCCAAACTGGCTTCTGGTATTTATTTTATCTCGGTAAAAGTGAACGATAAAATCTTTAAAGAAAAATTACAAATTAATAAATAAACAAAGCGTTAGCGAGAATTGCTTGAACGTAAATGATGCAATAGGAATCTTATTGAGCGACAAAAGCCCAATAAACAAGCACTTTTTCAACTGAGTTGTAGTACTTATTACAGTTAAGAAGAAAAGTAGTACCGTAGCTTGTTTGGAAGGGATTTTGACTCGATGTAGATTTCTGTTGCATCATTTACTTTTAACCAAATACAATTAAACCGTTAATGGCAAATGCCTTATTACAGAAATACAATAGACCTACTAACCACAAAAGTATTTTATACAACTTATAAAATAGCATAAATACGACTCCAGCTTATAACACTTATATCAAAAACGCAAGCACTTACCCATTTGTTTCAAGCGTTTGTTAAACAGCTCTCCTTTTAGATTTTATGGGCTGTAAATTAGTGATGTATCATTTAAATCGTACAAATTCATAACACCATTTATTAACTAAAAA
>JAAFIL010000121.1 GCA_013297775.1 Bacteroidota bacterium | reverse complement strand
AATTCGTTCAATCAAAATATTTAGAATTATAGCTGAAAAATACAGAAACAGAAGAAAACGATTTACTCTTAGATTGAATTTAATAGCAGGAATTTATAATTATCAATTATGAAAGAGGTCTAATAAAATATATAACTCGATTAAATAATAGATTGCACTAGGGATAGCACGCAAAGACGCAGAGTTCGCAAAGGAAGAAATATCGAGAAAATAGCACGCAAAGACGAAGAGGGCGCAAAGGCGGAAATTAAATTTTGAAAGAGCATTTCAGAACAAACCATTGTCTTTATTAATTGCTATGAGTTTTATTAATTGCTTTGAGTTAAGTTATGTGGAAATAGACAGTTCACTTCTACTCCACTACCCAGATTCAAATTTCTCCATTTACACCTAAACCAAATAGCGCAAAATCGTATTTAACGGGGTCTTTTGCATCAAATTGTTTCAACGCTTGGGTTACCTCTTCTACCGCTTGCCAATCGTTCTGTTGCCGTTGCAATAAGCCCAACTCTCGGCTTACACGTCCCGTGTGCACATCTAAAGGCAAACACAGTTGCGAGGGTTGAATGTGTTGCCAGATACCAAAGTCAACACCGCCCGCTTGAGGTCTTACCATCCAACGTAAAAACATACACAAACGTTTAGCACTCGATTTCGCTTCTGGATTAGAAAGGTGCTTTTCGCTCCGACTTAAATGCGGAGTACTTAAAAAATAATCTCTAAAATGCACCAATGCAGGCTTTATAGTAGCGGCTTGTGGCGAAATACCCGCATTAAATACAACTTCCATACTTTGATGATTCGTGTAAATTTTTTTCAAAGCATTTAAAAAAAATATGGCATCGTGTCCGTTAAAGGTGCGGTGTACAAATTTTAAGAATGGTTTTTGTTGCGCTTTGGTATGCCCTACTATAAATTGATGTGGTGCTTCATCCATCCATTCCATTAATTGCAAAGCATTTTTTATAATGGTTTTTCGATTGCCCCAAGCCAAAGTAGCTGCTAAAAAGCCAGCAATTTCTATATCTTGTTTTTTGGTAAATCGGTGCGGAATAGAAACAGGGTCGGCTTCGATGAAGTTAACCCTGTTATAAAGTTTATATTTTGTTTCTAATAAATCGTGAAGGCGATGAACCGCTTCGTTGCTTTTGTTGAGGTTCATAGGTTTAGTGGTAATTACTGTTTTACAATTTTCATACGCGTTACGGCTGCACCTTCACCTTGTATTTCTAAGAGATAAATCCCTTTACTTAATGAACTCATTTCAAGTGTATAGAGCAAATCATTGCTGCTAAATTGCACTAAACGTTTTCCTAAAGCATCGTGTAACACACCTCTTAAATTTTGACTCAATGGGTTTTTAATAGTAACATTTCCAGTAGTAGGATTTGGATAAACCGAAACCATTACGTTTGCCTTTAACTCCTTCACCCCTGTGCAAGCCGCCACAAACAAACTAAGTTGGGTGCTATCTTTACAACCATTGGGGTCAGTATAAGCATAGTGTACCATGTAATTACCGCTTCCAATAGAAGGGTCAAAATTATTACCAACCACGCTGGGACCGCTGTAAACGCCACCTGAGGGCAATCCTGTTAAGCTAACTAAACCATTATCTGGACAAAATGAAAGCGAAGGTGCGGTTAACGTTGCGCTAGGGTTAGGATTAACATTTACCGCAACAGGAACAATGCCGCTGTTGCAATCCACTTTTTTCACTTCCCAATTATAAAACCAATAATAAAAACCAGTTCCTGCACTCGATGTTTTTATGTTGATACATCCGCCAACATTGTAAGGATAAGCAACCCCCGAATTGCTGCGAAATAAATTAGCCGTTGACCCACTAGCTAATCTTATTTGATAATTAGAACCTGCAATAAGTGGCAGGTTTAAAGTGATGGTGTTAGCACCAGCCGCCAAATTAACCGATTGCGTGAGAATAGAAGTGCTTAAAGGATCTAAAACCTGAATGGTACGCACACCCGCCGCTTGGGCATACATCACCACCGTTTTAAAAGTGCAGGCTTGCAACACATCAAAAAACATCCATTGCGCGGCATTACTTAAAAAGCCTCCAGCCGTGCCAGCACTGGTGTTGGCCAAAATTCCTCCAAAAACAGGCGCTGTTGTTACACTATTTACTACATAATACGTGGTATTACTAGTTAATGTTGGGGTTACGAAGGTGTTACCCGTAGCAATGGGTGCGCCACTTGCCGAGGCATTATTATACCATTGCAACCAAGCATTGCCATTAGCCGTTAATGTTACACTTCCACTATTACAAACAGAACCACCCGCAGATAAAGGCGTAGTAGGGGCATTAATAGTAACGTAAGCCGTTTTGGTAATAGAGTCGTTAAGCGAATTGCAACCGTTAGCTACTAATTTTACTGAGTAGATGCCGTTGGCTGTGTAGGTGTGGCTGGTGTTAATGGCCGAGGCAGTTGTGCCATCTCCAAAATGCCAAGTATAAGTTTGTCCGTTAGAGGTAGTGTTATTAAAATTAACGGTAGCTGGTAAATTACAAAACGACACAATTGGCGCGTTAAAGTTAGGAGCTATAACTGCATTAGAGTATGGCCCGCCTACGCCAACTGCGTACCAAGCATTAGCGGTTTGCTCAACTTGAGTGGCACAATTGCCAAACAAATCTTTTGCGGCTTGAATGCTGTATGCCCGAGCTAAGTTATAAGTTGTACCTGGCGTAAAATAAACGGTCAAAGCTCTAAATGCAATTTTTTCAGCATCTAAAGCCCCTAGGCCAGTTACAGTATAAGCGTTGTTTAAATCGTTGGTGCCACTACCACCTTGGTTTAATAAATAAAACCAAAAAATGGCGGGACCTGCATTGTTATGCGGTTCGCCAGCATTATCCCAACTGGTGCCTAAATATGTATCGGGGTCATTTAATGAATTCGGATTTTGCATATTGCGAATGCCGTTACCGTTTGGCGTCATATCTGAACCTATTTTCCAGTTCCAACCGAGGGGACGTGCATGCCGCTCAATACTGGTTCCAAAAATATCGGCAAAGGCTTCGTTAAGGGCATCGGCTTCGCCCGTTCCGCCGCCATTTAAACCTGCCGTTTTTTGAACGAGTCCATGTGTTATTTCGTGACCACAAACATCTAATGCCGTTAAAATAGTAA
>JAAFIL010000120.1 GCA_013297775.1 Bacteroidota bacterium | reverse complement strand
TTGCGGCAGTATGATGGGCGATTGGGGAGGTGGTTTAACCCAGACCCTTATGGGCAGCACCATAGCCCGTATTTGGCGATGAGTAATAATCCGGTGAATTATGTGGACCCGGATGGGGGGTGGGATGACCTGCTGTCCTATTTCTTTGAACAGATGATCTCACTTATGTTTACGAATAGTAATGCTTATGCGGATGGCTTTAATAATGGAACATCGTTTGGGAATGGGAATAGTATGAGCAGTACCAAAGGTATAGATGGAAATGGATTTACGGTAGTTGACTTTAAAGTAAATGGTTCGAGTAGTCAGTTAAAGTCAATTCATCAGTTGATTAGCCCCGAACACATGCAACAACAGCCCTTAAATTCAGTAAGTACGGGTGGTTTATCAACACCGCGGTTAGCACCTATTAAAGTGTATGAGCCAACAGAAATGGAGAAGTATTATGAACGCTCGGCAAAAAGTGCCTGGAGTAGGGGTGTATATGATGAATGGTTTAAGTATAAATTAGATGAGGCTTTGGGCCAGGATGCGGATAGGAATTTTGAGAAGGCGGCACAGCCTTATATGGAGGTAGTTGCAGAAATGAACCCATTGGTTGCCGCTAGTAATATTACGAATGGAATTACGACAGGAAATAATATCTTTGGACGTGAAATGAGTTCGGGTGATTATGTGTCATCGGGATTTGGGTTGGTTGGCGGCGTTGCATTTAAAGCAGCGGCAAAAATTTTTACAGGGGCTAGTTTGTGTCCAATAATTGCAAGGGGGGCTAAGGCGAGCAGAGGTCTTTGGAAACTAACTGATGCAGGAGCAACAATAATTAAAAATCATAAAAGATGGGGGAATATATATAAAAGTGAATCTGATGGATTATGGTGGGCTGTTGATAAATATGGGCATGGAAATAGTAAATTCAAAGTATTTAAAGAAGGTAAAGGAGGGCTTGAGTGGTTTAAAGATGCAGATGAATTCGGGGACTTTATTATTAATAAACATAAAGGAGAGACAGGTAAATTTATTCCTTGGGGTCACTTAAGCACAGTAAAATGAAAACAACATTAGAAAAAATTAATATTAAAAATTTTCCTTTAAAATGGGTTAACCTTGATTCTTTAACCGATAGTGATGGATATAAGATTGAGATTTACTTGATTGAGAATGATAATTTAGTAAAAGGTTTAATTACTATGTTTCACACTCTTTTTAAAACAGTAAAAAACAGAGTTAAAATATATGATCTGTCTTGGTGGGATTTTTGTTTAGACACATGGAATCCAAATTTGGATAAATATGATTATGAATTAGAGGGTAAATCTGATGAAACAAAAAGTTATTTAAGAATGCTTAAAGAATCGTCAATTGAACTTGCTTATTCTGGTATTTGTAGATGTAATGATTGGGATAAGTTTTTAAAAATTGTGTTAAATTGCATAGTTAATCATACAGCACCATATAGCCCTATTTTTTATGATGATGAGAATAATTTTTTCTTTTATTTTCATCATACAGGGAGTATAGGGTTTTATTATGAGAAGCAAAATGAGGTCGTGGGAAAAATATTGAATATTGCAAAAGAAGAATATGATGTACGGTAGGTGCTAAGGGGGGATATATTGCTACATCAACAGATGTAAGGTCAGCACTGGCTGAAAGGGCTGGTAAACGTGGATTTAGTGAAGTAGGCTATCAGTTTCAAAAGCATTTTGGCAGAGGTGGTGCTTGGGGTAATAATATCCCCTCAGGTTCAAAACTTAATCTGGCTGCTTTTAACCAAGCTGGCTATAACACATTTAAAGAGATATGGAGAGCACCGGGCTCATTTCAAAATGTGGGAGACTTTTTAGAAAAGCGGTTAATAGATGGCAGAGGAATAAGATTGCAACAAAATTATCAATTCAAAGGATTTTTAGACTAAATAAAAAATTTAAGTATGTTATTGGAAATAATTTTTAAAGGTTTATTTTCTATTTTGAATTTAGGCTTTTTACCAAAACTGTTAGTAAATGCTAAAGATGTAAGATTTAATCATCCAGAAATTTCTAATCCAGAAAATCATGCAGAAATATCAAAGATTTTTAAGAATAATGAATATGTAGATTTTGTTATTATTAGTGATGAATTTTGTTTGGATGGAAAAATAACTCCTAAAGTTTTTATTAATCTCACTAAGGACAAAGATAATTTTGAGATGTTGATATATTTTGATTTACATGATTTTAATAAAAAAGATGAGAAAAACGGAATAGATGATTTAATCAATTGGGCTGATTCTTTCAAAAGAGATTATAGCTTTAATTATTATGTTTGTCAGATAGATAATGCAAATGAGAAGGAATATTATTTTAATAGCAATGGACTAGGCCCATTATATCAGAGGCTAAGCCGCTAAGGTAGGAGCGAACATTGCTAAGAATGCCAAGAAGATGTCGCCAGATGATATTGGAAATTTTTTGAAAGCAGGAAAAAATTGGCATAAAGGCTCGGCGAAGAAAGACTTTCTCAAACAGTTCAAGAAAGAACTTAAAGGAGATACTAATGCGGATTTTTACTTCGATAAAACTACAAAAGAGGTGTTTTTAAAGAGTAATAAATCTGGTAATTGGATAAATACTGGGCAAAAATTTGAATAAGTATGATTTATAAATATAGTATATCAATATCAGGAGATGATTTTCATCCAGAGAAGATTATTGAAGAAATTCAAGGTGATTTCGTTGTAAATACTTTTTTCAATCCTACTGATAAGAAGTTAATTAATATTTCTGAAGAATATGGTTATGGAAGTATGTCTTTTTGGCATCCGTATAAAAACTCAACTGAAGATAAAATAATAGAATATGAAAAGAGTTTTGTTGAATTTATAGATGAAAACTATACTTTATTTGTCAAAAATGGAGTAAATGAATTTGAGATTTTTATAGAGATTTATTTTGATGGAGGGCAATGTAATTTTGAGATTTTTAATAAGGAATTACTGAAAAAGTTTGGAGTGCTTGGAGTATCTTTACCTATTAGCGTTTATGTCTTGACGAGCGAGGAAATTCAAAAGTGGGAAGATGAAATCGGGCTAGTTTGGGAGTGCAGTAAATAAAGTTGCTAGAGTATAAAGTGAAGTTGCTAGAGTATAAAGTGAAGTTGCTAGAGTATAAAGTAAAGTTGCTAGAGTATAGATGAACCAATAATTAGTACATTTAATAGATAGAACCTTTTATTGAAGTTAACACTCAATATTAAATTATCCCCATTGCGTGAGGGATTATTTCGACTTCGCTCAATACAAAAGAAGCGGCAGCGAGCGATGGGCGTTGGCCAATTTTGCACGAGCGAGGCGGCGACCTTAGAAGCCCCCGCAGCGACTTCGGCAGGCTCTGCGCGGGCTGTAGCAAAATGGCCAAACGCCCAAGCGACTAAAGCGAACAGCCCGAC